>NZ_AGIK01000005.1 GCF_000230675.1 Synechococcus sp. WH 8016
GTTGAGACTGTTGGAGCAGGGACCGTGAAGTCAGCTTGCTTCTGCTGATAACTCAGGTGGAGTGTCGTCTGTCAAAGCGCCTCCGATCTCGATGCCCATAGTTTGCGGCAGCCGTGCAGCGTTGCCATCGGTGTAAAGGCGCATTGCCTTCACAGCAGAAACCACCGAAATTAGGAATGGCGTGCCTCATCAGCAGGGGGCGGTGGATTTTGAACCTGCTGCCAACGGCTCCATAGATCTGGCCGACGCTCCTGGGTGCGCTGCTCGCGCTGCTGCTGACGCCACAGCGCAACAGCACCATGATCCCCACTGCGCAGCACATCGGGCACGGTCATGCCACGGAAATCCGCCGGGCGCGTGTAATGCGAATGCTCAAGCAACAGATCGCTATGACTTTCCTCCACTAAGGATTCCGGCGTTCCCACCGTGCCTGGCAGCAAGCGCACCACCCCATTGATGATCGTCATCGCCGGGAGTTCACCGCCCGTGAGCACGAAATCCCCGATGGACACCTCCTCATCAGCCAAGGAACGGATCCGTTCATCAAACCCTTCGTAGTGCCCACAGAGAAACACCAACTGGTCGTAATCCTTGGACCAGCGTTGTAAATCAACCTGACGCAATGGTTGCCCCTGGGGGGACATCAACAGCACCCGCCGTCGTGGGCAAACCGGTAGCGACTCAAAGGCCGCAAACACTGGTTCCGGCTTCAGAACCATGCCGGCCCCACCCCCATAAGGCAGATCGTCCACCTTGCGGTAACGGTCGATGGCGTAATCGCGAGGATTGTGAAGGTGCAGCTCCGCAATCTCGGCCCCAAAGGCACGACCAATCACCCCAACCTCCAGCAATGGCGCAAAGGCCTGCGGCGCCAAGCTGATCACATCGAGGCGATAGGGAGCCATCAGATCTCAGCTCTGCGGACGACTGACGCGCCTGATCTCCGAGCAAAAACTGCCCTGCCTGGGCTGGCCATCCTCACCAACCGCCGTGGTGCTGCGCAGGCGCAAATTGGGTTTGGTGAACCAAATACGCTCCAGCACCTGGTCGCCATTCTTGGCTTGGACGCGGAGCTCGAGACTGGCATCAGGAAGCAGCTGCCAACGCCCGGTCTGCTCGGTGCCGCCTGCCTCGATCGCAAGACACCCATCGGCTTGAAACGCGAGGGTGCTCTTGCCACCCTCGGCGGGCGTCACGTCCAAACAGGGCACGCCAGAGGCAACGGAAGCCGACACCTCAACCTCGCCCCGTTCGCTGCTATGCCATTCCTGCTCGGAGGCATTGATCAGAAAACGGCTACGCAAGCTCATCCAACGGCCCACGCAGAGGGCAAGAAAACCGTCGAGATCTGACGGAGGGAACGGAGTTTGATCGCTCATGCTTTGCATCTTCGCAGGCGCAGCAACCAGCACTTAATCGCCCACGTATCCCAACTCCGCCAGTCGGGCCGGCTTGCTTCGCCAATCGGGAACCACTTTCACGAACAGCTCCAGATACACCGGACCATCGATCAAGGTTTGCATCTGCAAGCGAGCGCCCTGGCCGATCGTTTTGAGCATGGCTCCCCCTTTGCCAATCAGGATTCCCTTCTGGCTTTTGCGCTCCACCAACACCGTTGCCAACACAGCCGTTCGCCCAGAGCCCTTGCCCTTGGAAGGCATCTCCTCAATCCGATCAATGCTCACGGCAACGCTGTGGGGCACCTCTTCGCGCGTATTCAGCAACACCTGTTCACGGATCAACTCTCCCATCAGCAAGCGTTCGGGCTGATCGCTCACCATGTCCGATGGATACAGCTGGGGCCCCTCGGGCATCAACGAACTGATCGCTTTCACCAACTCGGGGCAGCCGTCTCCGCTGAGAGCACTACAGCGATGCACCGGCCAATCGGTGTCAGCCAACAGCTCTCGATAGGCCGCATCGGCCGCATCCTTCTGCTCCAGTGGGACCAGATCCCACTTATTGAGCAGCACCTGCACCGGCAAGGATTGCTGACGCAGCAGTTGGACGATGAAGGCATCACCCCGTCCTGGGGCCTCGTTTCCCTCCAGCAAGAGCAGCACCTGATCCACCTCTCCAATCGCTGAGCGGGCACTGCGAACAAGCCGCTCCCCCAGGAGGTGATGGGGCTTATGAATGCCGGGGGTATCCACCAGAATCAGCTGGGCCTCATCGGTTGTGAGGATCGCTCGCAGGCGATTGCGCGTGGTTTGAGCCACGGGCGAGGTGATCGCAATCTTGTCGCCGATGAGCTGGTTCACCAGCGTGGACTTCCCCACATTGGGCCGGCCGATCAGGGCCACAAAACCAGAGCGAAATCCCTCAGGCGCACTGCTTGTGAACGAACGAAAGGAAGACTCAACCATGGATCAAGTCTGCGCTGTCATCGGCTCACACCTTCGGCTTGATGAAGTTCCTCACTGATATCTCGCGAAAGATCAGCCTCAAGAAATTGCTTGGTTTCTGGAAGCGCCAACCGGAGATTCGATTGAAAGTCCAGTTCAACGTTCAACGAATCCGCTTTCACATCCAAGACATGACCACCGCTGCCGTGATCGTCGGATAAAAAATGAAAGTGATAGCCAGGGATGTTCAAGCTGGTGGTATGCGCAGGACTCCAAAACCCCACCCGCGTTCCAGACACCTTTTCCAGGCGGACCATGGCTTGGTTTTTGGAAGCCTCGAGCAGACCCATCCCTTCAGGCACCCTCGACACCGTTCGCATTTTCACCTGTTCAAACAAGCCTTGGATTTTGATCGCCACGAACAAGTTGGCGCCAGGGCGAACCGGATCGATGCGGCCGCCGAGATCCTCAATGCTGCCGATGTCCGATACACGCATCTGATGCTCAGCCTGAAAATGGGTCGCCACCCAAAAAGGAATGGCCTCCTCAGGCGGGGCCTGGCTCAGGCTGCCATCGCCTCTCGCCTGCCAACAGACGCCATCGAGAAGAATCCCTTCGCCATCGAGTTGTTCAAAAGTTCCCAGACCAAAGTCGCCGTGGTCGATCAGGTCTTTCACTTGGAGGGCACCGCCAAAAACCCCTTCCACCACGGCCGTTGAGGTGGAGAGCTGCCAAAGAGTCTGATGGTCGAGGTCGAGGTAATCGGCCAACGCTTTGCGAACCACCGCGCTTAGTGTCTCGCCGCTTTGCTGACAATGACGCTGCAAAGCCTGCCAATGCCCAGCAGGCAGCCTGAGATTCAGATCATGACCTTGTTGCTCTTCCACTCTTCATCAGCGGCTTGTCCTTACTTTGGCGAGAAGGAACGTCTGCACAAGCCTTGTCTTCCTAATCTGCTGAAAGCTCTCACCTCCGCACCATGACTGATCAGGACTCGACTGTTCCGTCAGAAACCGAGCCACACGTTTCGGATTCCGTGCCAGCGCCCAGCTTTCAACAAGCGATGGAGATCGCCGCTGTCTGGCTCCAGCAATGGGATCAAGAAGAGATCAGTGATGAAGTGATTGCCGATCGGGTCGGGGAGCTTGTGGCCAGTCGCGATGGAGCGCGGGGCTTTTTTGTGGTCAGCCTGGCTGGAGACAGTGCCTTGATGGATCGATTGCCCGAAGCCCTTGTGGGCAAACTGCGTTCCTGTGGTGAAGGAGTGGTCGATCTCACCGCTCGCAATCTCGCCATGAGCGCCGCGATGGTGGTGCACCACCGCAAGCAATCGGATGACTTGCAAGCTGCAGGTTCGGAGCGCGTCAACCTGCGCTGCACCGAGTTGCTACGCCAACTCGAACCCCACAGCGTCAAGGCACGCTTAGAAACCTTGTTGGCAGCAGCAAGCCACGATCAAGGACAGGATGTGGCTTTTCTCAATCGCTGGGGATACGACGCAAACCAAAAGAAAGCGATTGCACGGGCGATTGAAGCGGTCGCCGACTAAGTCGTGACGTGTAAATGCGTGCCGTTAAATGCGTGACGTTTAAATCAGAACAAGAAAGACATTTGCATCCCCAACACCAACGCATCCGGCACCGAACCCGTCCCTGAAGGATTGAACACCCATTGAAGGTTTGGCTGAAGGGTCACGTTGTCACCTAAAGCAACCTGATACCCCAATTCAACAATTGATTCCCAAACCTGATCTGTCGGCACCGATGGACTCCAGCTGGCATGGGAGAAGCCCAGCACCACCGTGTCATCGGGGCGATTCCGAAATAATCCTTTCCCAACCCAACCACCGGCATAAAACATCGGAATCTGCTGCACATCGGAATTCAATCCAAGCGATGCATTCGCCCAAAGCTGTCCGTCCAACACCAAGTTGTTGAGGGTCATGGGCACCGACACCAGTCCATAAACGCCATTGTTGTCCTTAGAGATTTGGAGCGGATCCTTCACAAGAGGAAAATCCCATCGCCCTAACCAACCACCCAACTGCAGCCCGGGGGTCGGGAGGCCCGACACATAATCGAAATCCTTCTCATCCTCAGGAACACTTTCTAAATGACCATTTTCTAATTTTTTAACCGGAATGGAGGATCGCTTTGCAAAGGGAATATCAACCTATAGAGACTGAGCAAGACCATTGGCAGACGGTGAAATCTGCAAGTCAGCACCATGATATCCAGGCTCAAATCCTTTCGGATTAATTTGATAAATTCCATAGCGCAAGGTATGACGCTCCTTATCACCTAAATGGAGCACCGCTCCATACTGATTAGCGGGATAAGCCGCCACGGGGAGTGAATTAGGGACACCCCAGATTTAGCCACAAAAGCCATTATTGCTGTAGTAACAAAGCAGCGGTGATGAAGCAAAGTCATCAAATGTTGCCATTTTTCCAAGCTTTACTTTGAGCAAGCCTGGTTCGCTTTGATTGCGCTCAACCCAAAGACCAGCGAGTCGGAACGTTTGCCCATCGCCAAAAATTTGCTGAACAGACTGCGCATTCGGGATCTTTTCAGACAGGCTTGTACCGGAACGTTGAGACGCATTGATCACCAACTTCCATGCATCAAATTCATCCCATTCAGATTCTGGGCGACGAAACCCAGAGGAAAAGCTTGTGTTTAAAGAAAGATTGTGCGTGTAGGTAGCGCTCTGCTGCAAACCTCCGGAAGGATTGCCATTGATTTCATTGACATATCCCAACGAGATCGAAACCCAGTCAGGGAGATCCAACCAGTGATGCAACAACGGTTGAGGCCTCACTTGCCAGACTTCATCCGTGGAGTTTTTAGGCTCTTCCGCCCAGAAAAGCTGAGGTTCCAGGGGAGACAGCAGTGCCAAGGCAGCCACGAGAAACGCTCTACCAAAACCTGTGAAACCACGCAAAGCCAAAGGAACCCTCATCCAAAAGACAAAACCGGTCAGACCATATCCTCCAGTTCCCGGCCCTTGGTTTCCCGCACCATGAATAGAACAAAGAAAAACGAAATCGCCGCAGCCGTGGCATACAGGCCATAGGCCAGGGAGGGGCCTGACGACTCAAGGAAGACAGGGAAGGTGGTGGAGATCACAAAATTGGCCAACCAATTCACGGTGGCAGACAACCCCAGAGCGAGGGCACGAATGCGGTTATTGAACATCTCTCCCAAGAGAACCCACATCACCGGTCCCCAAGAGAAGCCAAAAGCAAAGACGAAAACGTTGGCTGAAATCAAGGCCACCCATGAGGAAGCCCCTGAAAGCACAGGCGCACCATTCACAATCGGAGCTCCAGCAAACGCCCAACTCATCAGCCCCAAGCTGATCGTGATCACGACGGACCCCATTAACAACAGGGGACGCCGCCCCAATCGATCAATCGTAAGGATCGCCAGGAATGTCGTCACGACATTCGTGACTGAAGTAATCACCGTGATAATCAAGCTATCTGTGGTACTGAAACCCACCGACTTCCACAAGGTGCTTGAGTAATAAAAGATGACATTAATTCCCACAAACTGCTGAAACATCGCCAGCAATATCCCTGTCCAAATAATCGGTAAAAACAATGTTCACCTGGAAAAAAGATCAGCAATGGAGCTCCCTTCATGGTTGCCAAGACTCAACTGAATCCGATCAATGACTGGCTGCGTTGGCTCACCGAGGGTTTTGCAAATCACTACACGGGCCTGCTCAATTCGACCTTTTTGCACCAGATAGCGAGGACTTTCTGGTATCTGCAACACCATGGCTCCATAAATCACAGCAGGAACCAGCTCTGAGATCAACATCCATCTCCACGCCGCCATCGGCCCCAAATTCGACAGGGGGTTCTGATCCGGAGTGGCGAGGACCAATAAATAGTCACTGAGAAGCGCGATAAAAATCCCCAGCACAATCGCCAATTGCTGCAAAGAGCCGGTGCGGCCCCGCATCTCCGCTGGAGAGATCTCAGCGATGTAGGCCGGCGCAAGCACACTCGCAAAACCCACCGCCACCCCGCCAATCACGCGCCATGCCACCAGATCAAGCAATCGGGGCGCCAAGGCAGAGCCCAGGGCACTCACCACAAACAAAATCGCCGCAAGCCACATGCTTCGGCGACGTCCAATCCCATCCGCCAGCCAACCAGCACCCAAAGCACCGGCTGCAGACCCCAGCAGTGCTGACGACACGGCAAGTCCAAGATTCACCGCCGACGCATTGAAGGTGGACTGAATGGCAGACACCGCCCCATTGATCACGGCCGTGTCATAACCAAACAAAAAGCCGCCTAAGGCGGCAGCAATGGCGATTCGCAGAATGAATTGGACCCGTGGATTCCCCTGATGATTCCCTTGATCATGCTGGGTTGGCTCAGCACTGTTGTTGCGCATGAATGGGCTCGCCAAGCTCGAACTCTCAATAGAGCAAAGGGGCGTTCGCGGCGCCTTGATTCCTTACAGGCCGACACACACTGTCCATAAAAAAATCCCGGACGAGGCCGGGATGAAACAAACAGCGTGAAATGACCCTTGATCAGTCAAGCCCAATCAGTCGCGACGACCACCACCCTGAAGGGCAATGATCAGGCGCAAGATGAAGATGAACAGGTTGATGTAGGTGAGATACATTCCCAAGGCACCTGCGAGATATTGATCGTCGCTGTAGGTGCGGGGCATTGTGTAGAAGTCCACGAAGGCCATTCCCACAAACAGCACCGTTCCAAATCCTGCAATCGCAAGATTGGTGGCTGCAAAGATCCCCGGGATGAAGAAGCCAGCGACAAAAATGCCGACCATGGCGATCAAAAGGCCGATCAAGCCAAGACCCACCACTGCCGACAACGCTTGACCAACGCTGTCGCTCATGCGCCGGCCGACGACGGAGGCAATCGCAAAGGTGAGGCCCGTGGCGAGAGCAGCGATGCCAATCGAAGCCACACCGGCCACCGCAACGGCTTGCACCACCAGACCGGTGAGCGTGAAGCCCGTGAGCAAACTAAAAGCAGCCATCAACGGCAAAGCAGTGCCGTTATTGCCTTTTTTGGCTGCATTCTGTGCAACGAAGAACAGAATGAACCAAGGAATAATCGCCACCATCGACAGCCCATTAAAGGCTGGACCCATGGCGGCCATGGTGGACATGCCACCAAGAACACCTGCGGCGGTGAGAACCATGCCACCGCCTACATAAGGCAGGGCTTTATTGACAACATTGGGGCCAACAAGAGCACTGGATTGTGCCTCGCGGATGGCCTCTTGAAAATTACTGCTGGCTGGCATGCCTTTCACTGAAGACTCCCTATATCTTGCCAGCGAGAAAAGGGAATGGCCTGCTGCAGAAGTGTGGATCCCCCTATCAATTCCAAACAGGTGGGACAAACAACCTGCCGTTGCTGATCCCTACTCAGGGCCCTCGAGCGGGCTCAAATCAGCGCCTCTTTGTGGGTGAGATTGTTCATCAAAGCTGGCATAGGCCTCCACCACGCGTTGCACCAACGGGTGGCGCACCACATCAGCCGCGGTGAGATGGCAAACGGCAACACCAGGCACCCCATCCATCACCTGGGCCGCTTCCACCAAGCCACTCAACTGCCCAGACGGTAAATCCTGCTGCGTGACATCACCTGTCACCACCATGCGTGAGCGCTCCCCTAAACGCGTGAGCACCATGCGCATCTGGGCCGGTGTGGTGTTTTGAGCCTCATCAAGAATCACAAACGCGCCGGCGAGGGTGCGGCCTCGCATATAAGCCAAAGGAGCCACTTCGATCACACCTCTCTCGAGCAGAGAGGTGGTTTTTTCAGGTCCAAGCAGGGCATGCAGGGAGTCGTAGAGGGGCCTGAGATAGGGGTCAATTTTTTGCTGCAAGTCGCCTGGAAGAAAGCCAAGACGCTCACCAGCCTCCACCGCTGGCCGGGTCAGAATCAAGCGCTCAACCTTGCGCTCCGTGAGCATGCGCACGGCCAACACGGCGGCGAGAAACGTTTTTCCCGTACCAGCTGGACCGAGCGCAAAGGTGAGGTCGTGGCGCTCCATCGCATCCACATACTTCTTCTGACGCAAGGTGCGCGGACGCAGAAGGTTGCCCTTTTGGTTTCGGGCAAGCACCTGATCGCCCATCGTGACGTGATCCTCGCCTTGGCCCGTGTTTAAAGCACCGAGAGCGGACTGCAAATCAATCTGAGACACCGCCTGCCCGTCCTGCCAAATCGGGCGGACCAACTCAACCACCGCGGCGGCGCGTTCGATCTGGACGAGATGGCCAGACATTTCAAGTTGAAGACCCCGCATCACGAGGGACGCACCGGTGAGGGCCTCCAATTGATGCAGGGTCTGTTCAGCCGATCCTGCTAACGCAAGAGCGGCTTCAGAGTGGGGTAGATCAAGGACGAAGCGACCTGTTGCGGCAGCTTCGGGCATGGGTTTGATCAGCTTTCGGTTGATTCGGTAGCTGAATCATCAGCTTCACTGGCCGCTGCTGCCTCTGCAGCCTTGGCTTCTGCCGCATCTTTGGCAGCCTGCTTCACAGCCGCTTCGCGAGCAGCAGCTTGCTTCAACTTGCCGATGGTCTCAGCAGGTCGCACAGACTTTTCGAGCAGTCCACCCTTCTCGAGCAAAAAGCGAACGGCATCGGTGGGCTGTGCACCCTGGCTAAGGCGCACACGAAGAGCCTCGGCGTCTAGACGGGTCTCCTTGGTGCGTGGGTTGTAAAAACCCAGCTCCTGCAGGGGGCGGCCATCTCGGCGTGACGTGCTGTTGCAGGCCACGAGGCGGAAACTCGCTTCCCGCTTCTTACCGAACCGCTTCAGGCGGAGCTTGATCATCGTGGCGCTTGCTTAATGGTGGAATTCAGCGCAGCAAAAAGTTGCCCTGAGCAACCAACTTACCGTGCCGTGGACTCAAAGCTGACCAAACCCCTTCTTCTTCTTGTAAGGGCGCTGCCGGCGGGGAGCAGCTCCAGGCTGCCCAGCGGGCATTCCACCACCCATCCCAGGCATTCCTGGCATTCCTGGCATTCCTGGCATGCCTGGCATCCCTCCACCCATTCCGGGAAAACCACCTCCACCCATTCCTGGCATTCCGGGCATCCCGCCCCCTTTGGTCATCTGTTGCATCACCCCGCGCATCTTTTGGAAATCAGCGAGCACTTTGTCGACATCAGCCGCTTGATAGCCACAGCCGGAGGCAATCCGTCGGCGCCTTGAGGGCTGGGCGGCCAGCAACTCGGGCTGCGTGCGTTCCGCCTCTGTCATCGAACCGATCATCGCTTCGATTTTCTTGAGCTGCTGCTCTCCCTGCTTAAGCATGCCATCGTCGATTTTGTTCATTCCCGGGATCATTTTCATCAGCCCCCCCAGGGAGCCCATGCGCTTGATCAAGCGCATTTGCTGCACGAAGTCGGAAAAATCAAACGACGCCTCCTGCAGCTTTTTCTGCATTTTTTCAACGTCTGCGAGTTCAACCTCTTTCTGCGCCTTCTCCACCAGCGTGAGCACATCCCCCATCCCGAGGATGCGACTCGCCATCCGCTCAGGGTGGAAAGGCTGGAGAGCCTCCACTTTTTCGCCCGTGCCGATGAATTTGATCGGCTGACCGCTCACCTTGCGAATCGATAGCGCCGCACCACCGCGGGAATCACCATCGAGCTTGGTGAGCACGGCGCCGGTGATCCCCACCTGATCATGGAAGGCGCGGGTGAGCTCGGCCGCCTCCTGGCCGATCATCGAATCCACCACCAACAGCACCTCATCGGGCTGCACGGCGCCGCGAATCCGGACCATCTCCTCCATCATCTCGGAGTCGATTTGCAGACGGCCAGCGGTATCGACCAACAGGGTGTCGTACCCCTCCTGTTTCGCCTTCGCCAAGCCGGCCGCAGCGATGTCCTCAGGCTTGGCCTCGATCCCGAGACTGAAGACATCCACACCGATCTGACCGCCGAGGGTCTTCAACTGCTCAATGGCAGCAGGGCGGTACACATCCGCCCCCACCATCAGGGCCTTGCGTCCCTGATCCTTTAAATGAAGCCCCAACTTGGCCGTCGCCGTGGTTTTGCCTGCCCCCTGCAAGCCAGCCATCAACACCACCGTGGGCGCTTGGTCGGCCTTCGCGAGCGGAGCATTGCCGCCGCCCATCACGTCGACCAGCTGCTCATGCACAACCTGAATGAACTTCTGGTCGGGCGTTACACCACGAACAACCTCAGCGCCAACTGCTTTCTCGCGGACTTCAGAGACAAAATCCTTGACCACCGGCAGACTCACGTCCGCATCAAGAAGCGCCCGACGGACCTCCTTCAGCGCCCCCTCCACATTCGTTTCAGAGATGGAGTCCTGGCCTCTCAGACCTTTGACGGCATCTTCAAAACGGGCTGAAAGCTCGTCAAACATGGAGGGCGTCCGCGCAGCACTTCAACCAACTGTAAAAGTCCTTCTTCTTGGATGAAAGTGCAGGGTTGAAAGTGAAGGGCTGAAGGGAAAGGGTTAGCCAGGGATGTAGGCCTGCAAACGCCAGCCATCAGGATCTCGGCCAAGGATGTACGTCACCGGCAAGTTGCCTGCTGGAGTCTCATCCACCACTTCCCCCTGATCGTTCATGGTCTGATCGCGATAGGTGAGTTGTGCCCTCACTTCAATGCGAGATGGCGTTGAACTCACCGTCTGAATCGAGGTGATCGACGCTTGAACCTTTTGGACGAGGCCATCCCTTGATAAGGCGGCTTGCTGATCACGCACGCGACCGACAAGGACAGGACGGGCCACCTCTGCCAGGGATTCCGTCCCCCCCTCTTGGAGCAACGCCGTCGCTTTGAGATCCAGCCATGCCTGGAGGAGAGCTTGCAACTGAACCTCACTGGGAGTTTTCACATCCAGGGGCGCCATCAGCGCATTGGCCTTAGGGGTCTCCTGCTTGAGGGTGGCCTTCGGTTGAGAAGACAGCGCATCAGAAGACAGCGCATCTGCGGTGGGAGTTGCTGTTGGGCTGGATGCCGTCTCCTGCTGGGCCTCCCGCCTCAGCCCCACCAGGCTGAATCCCACCACCATGAGCACCGCAACCACCCCGGAGCCGATCAACACAGAACGCCTGGATTCGATCAATGAGTGTCTCTTCACCGACAGCCGAGAAAGCGAGAGCTGGGGCAGCGACAGCCGAGACATGGAAAGCCGTGACATCGACAAACGAGACATCGACAAACGCGATAGGGACGGGCGGCGGAGCTTCAGGTTTGTCCAGGCCACGGGAATCATCCGGCGCAACCCACGCCCCCTTGTCTCCTCCTCCCCGAGATTTCCGCTGTCCTCCGAGAAGGGTTCCGCGTCCCCGAGTGAAAGGGGCATGGTGCCCTCAGGATCAAGCCCGAGTGGAGGGAGATTGCCAAAGTTCCAATCCGTGTCTGCGTCCGTTGCTGCAGGCGGATCGGGCGTTAGGGGGCTTCTCCCCTCCTTGCGCTCAAGGCGCTCCACATAGGCCTGCACATCGCGATCGGCAAACCACGCCTCCAGGTCAACAACCTGGGCATCCACATCGCGATAGCCGGGGAGTACATCCCGGCCAAGCCAACTGCGGCAGTAATCGAACAGGGCCGCGAGATCGTCACTGGGGTGGTTCTCCAGCCATTCCTGCAACTCCACATCAGGACTGGCATGCACGTGCTCCAACGCCCGCTCCACATCACCGAGCAGGAGATCCATGCAACCCAGCATTGGATTGAGATCTAAACCCACGAGAACCAAGGCTTGAAGTTTTCCGCGTGCGTCCTGAACCCGCTCAGGCTTGCGCTGGGAAAATCCAGCGGCGGCCAAGGCCATCACGGAAAGGAAGCTGGCATCAGAAGAGCCAAGCCGCTCCCAACGTCCATACAAATCAACTTGTTCTTGAACCGTGAGAAAGCGTCGAATCTGCTGAAAAAACAGCTCAAAACTGCCCTGGTCCATGCCAGACGTTGTGAATTCAGCAGCCCCCCCCTCCAGGCCACCGCGATTTTGGACAAAGGTTTCCAACATCACCAGTCCCTCTTGCCGGGCTGATTGCTCCGCCAGATCACGGCTCAGCAGATCCAGAATTCGATAAGGAGTGAGCTGCTCTAAGTCCGTTTCAAGCCGCCGCCTTTGATCGGGAAGCTTGCCCATGCGCTGGAGCAACTGCAGTCCCTCGGTGAGAAGGCCGGCGGCGGATTCATAGCGGCGCTGGTCCTGGTCTTGGCGAGCTGCATCACGGCAAGACAAGGCCGCCAATAGGGCCAGGTCCGATTCTCGACCACTACCCAGGGCGGGTGCCTGCGGAGGTTGCAGCACCTGGCGAGTGAGCTGAAAGGTTTCGTGCGGGGCGTGGGCCTCCCAGAGCAACATCAAACCGGCAACCTCACGGCTGGAAGGCATTTCCAGACCCGCCGTCTCCTCGGGATGCTCACGACTCAATTTGAGCAGGGTGCTCTCGTAGTCCTGCCGTCGCGCCGCATCGCTTAAGAGGTCGGCAGAGAGCCTCAACAATTCAGCCCTCTGCATGAGGACCTCATGGGTGAAGCCCTGATCGGGGCAGCGATCAAGACGCAACTGCAGCGTCCGCAACACCGACTCGGTTTCGGCTGAAGGGCTCACCCCCAACAGGCGGAAATGATCGATGGGCAATTCCACCAGCGTTGCGCTCATTAGCAGAGAAACTTTAGGCAGTGAAAGGGGTTTTGCCCATTGCCTCAACATGGCCCCTTAAAGTTCGTCTCAAATAGGTGGTGCCATGAGTCAGGACATCGCAGTAGGCGCAGCGGCAGGCATCGATCAAAAGCTTGCAAATGGGGCGTCCCCGATGGGAGCGCACGCCGAGCGCTTGTCGTCTCTGGTGACGACCAAAAGAGCCAGCGTGGACCGCGAGACGGGCCTGAGGCTCTACCGGGACATGACCCTGGGTCGCCGTTTTGAGGACAAGTGCGCGGAGATGTACTACCGCGGCAAGATGTTTGGTTTCGTTCACCTCTATAACGGCCAAGAAGCGGTGAGTACAGGCGTGATCGGCGCCATGAAGCGTCAGCACGATTGGTTTTGCAGCACCTACCGCGATCACGTGCATGCCTTGAGCGCAGGCGTCCCAGCCCGCGAGGTGATGAGTGAGCTCTTTGGCAAAGAAACCGGCTGCAGCAAAGGGCGTGGCGGCTCGATGCACCTGTTTTCCAAAGCCCATCACCTCTTGGGCGGCTTTGCCTTTATCGGCGAGGGAATTCCCGTGGCCCTAGGCGCTGCCTTCACCAGCCGCTACAAGCGTGATGCCATGGGTGATTCCAGTAGCGACTCCGTCACTGCAGCCTTTTTCGGGGATGGAACCTGCAACAACGGGCAATTCTTTGAATGCCTAAACATGGCCCAGCTTTGGAAGCTGCCGATCTTGTTTGTGGTGGAGAACAACAAATGGGCGATCGGCATGGCCCATGACCGCGCCACCAGCGATCCAGAAATCTGGCGCAAAGCGGCTGCCTTCGGCATGGCTGGAGAAGAGGTGGATGGCATGGATGTGCTCGCCGTTCGGGCCGCTGCAGAACGGGCCATCGAACGGGCACGGGCTGGGGAAGGGCCAACCGTTCTCGAATGCCTCACCTATCGCTTCAGGGGCCACTCATTGGCCGACCCTGATGAGCTCCGCGCCGAGGAGGAAAAGCAATTCTGGGCCAAGCGCGATCCGCTCAAAGCCTTCGAACGCGATCTTGTTGGCGAAGGATTGGTGAGCGCTGATGAACTTCGCGCGATCGAAAAAGAGATCGATGCAGAAGTTCAGGACTGTGTGGAGTTTGCCCTCAATGCCCCCGAGCCCGATAGCTCAGAGCTGACGCGCTACATCTGGGCCGAAGACTGAAAGCTGATGCCCATGGCCCTAAAGACCATGCAATCTCGCCTGGTCGGCAGCAGCCCGAAACACCAGTGAATGACGCCTCACCAGAGGGTCAAGATCGTCGTAGCCACCGCCAATCACGCTGGCGACGGGGATCTGTCGCCTTAGACAGGCATCAAACACGAGGTGATCGCGTTGCAATAGGCCCATATCGGACAAGCAAAGTCTTCCGAGGCGATCGTCTCGATGCGGATCCACGCCAGCGTTGTAGAGCACCAGCTCAGGTTTGAAGCGGTCGAGGAGTGAAGGAAGCACCTCACCAACGGCAGCCAGATACCCCTGATCCTCAACGCCATCCTCGAATGGCAGGTCACAATCGCTGCTCTGCTTCCGAGACGGAAAGTTGGAAGCAGCATGAGCAGAAAACGTGAAAACCCGTGGGTCGTCAGCAAAGATCACAGCAGTGGCATCGCCTTGATGCACATCTAGATCCACAATCATCAAGCGCTCCAGGCGCCCCTCATCCAAAAGAACCCTGGCTGACACGGCAATGTCATTGAAGATGCAAAAGCCACTGCCGTAATCGGAGAAGGCATGGTGTGTGCCACCCGCGAGATGGCAGGCCACACCATGCTCAAGAGCCAACCTGGCCGTGAGCAACGTTCCCCCCACCGCTAACCAGGTGCGTTGCACCAAGGGTGTGGTGGCGGGAAGACCAATCCTGCGTTGCGCTTGCCGATCAAGCCTGCCCCTCGCAAAGGCCTCGTGATAGCGACGCTGATGCACTGTTTCGAGCCAGCGGCGAGGAATCGGAAGAGGAGCGTGAATCTGATTGGATTCGGCTAAGCCCAAAGCGTTGAGAGCCGAAAACAACATCTTGAACTTCGCCATCGGGAAGCGATGGCTCGAGGGCAGAGGTGCGCTGTAGGCCTGGTGATAAACGAGGGGGATAGCCACTAACTTTCAAATCTTCTCAATATTTTTTGATTGAAATCAAACAACCGTATCAACCAACTGTGTTGTAGCTAAGAGTGGATGAAGATAGCTTGATTGGATGCCTGATGCGCACTCTTCTCTTCGTAGCACTGAGCCTATCGTCGATCGCCTCAACGATGACTGCAAATGCTTCGATGCAGGCACAAGTTCAGAGCTACGCAGAGATGGTTTGCGGGACAAATCTGAAAACAGGCAATGCTGAAAAACCTTCAGCGAAGAAGCGCTGTATCTCTGGATTAATGAAGTTAGGCAAAAATGCTTTTAAGCTCGCTGCACCAAGCATCCAAAAATGCAAGCAAGAAACTAATTTCCTTTCATGCATCAAAGGACACACAACAGATAGAGCCGGGATCAAGCAAGCAGCTAGGGAGCATGGACAGGAAATCAAAACCATGTCTACGACCCCTCACCATCTCGACAGTACGAGACTTAAAAAGCTAGGGGGAAGCAATCCAACAAGTCCTTGGGCAAAGATCTATTCTTTGGTCTAATAACTCTAAAACCTGGGGATGCAAAGGCAGAAGCTTATATGGATATTACCGAATTAAAAACGAATTAGTCGTGATGTACCAGGGGTTTCACAATGGTGATCTTGTTGAATTAATTGACACCCTTAAGCACGAGGGATGGCATGCAGTACAACACCGTTGCCGCAATGGAGCACCCTATCTTGATGATCAGCAAATCGCAGAACGCCTTCCACAAAGTGATGCCATCAATGTACACAACTATCACCCGAAACAAAGACGATTGGAAAGCGAGGCAAGGGTGATGGCAAAAATCAATGATGCACAGTGGATTCAATTAGCGAAAGATCAATGCAAAGGGAAAGAGAAAAGACCATATAAGCCTGACCCAGGCTTTCCCTACTCAACATTTTAAACACCAAAAGCAGCGGAAAAAATCAATACAATCGACATTAATAGAATATCAGCAATCAATGAACACCTATAAAAATTATGAGGTGAGCGAATCAACGATCTGCTCTTTAAAGAGCCGAATGGTCACGACTTTGTCCAGCCCTTCATGGGCGCAGCTTGAGCAGACAGCCGTTTTTACACGTTTGAAATGCAGAGGGATGGGAACAGGTGTTGAGCAGATGCGACAGGGGAGTTGATCTCTCATGACAAGAATATTTTCTTTCAGCTGAACTTTGAAATCCACATTCCTTCGATGAGGTCGTCATCTAGATCACAGTGCTGACGCACGAACTCCTCAGCCTCACTCCTGGTGGGCTCTATCTCTAGTCGCCTGTTCGCCAGCATCAACAAATTGGAGGCCAAGTGGCTAACGAGAGAGTCTCTCGATTCGGCATACCCATCAGCATTGCTGGGTTTCATGCCATTTTGGTATTCCTGTTTGATCTGGAACCGCAGGTTCCTGTCAAAGACAAGCTCTGAAGCTTCACGCCAAGCCGCGGTGCTTTTGCTCGGAGCACGTCGCTGTCTGAATTGAGCAATCAGATACGCAAGAGCTGCCGAAAAGACAAGACACGCAAGAGCACTCATCAGATCCCCGCGTCACCACCAATGTGATCAACTTCTTGATCAGTTTCAGTCTTGAAGGACTGCTCCAGATGCTCGACAGAGCGCTCAAATAGATCCTTTCGGCGCTGTAGATTTAGCTCTTGCTGATGGGTGACATCATCCATTTGTTGCTGACCACCATTCATCATTTCCGTATAAGTGAGCGCTCTGGGCTTTTTGGGCTGATTGGGTTCGTTCAAATGCTTCTTAGAGATACGAGTCAGTAATGTCCGAAAGATTATTCCTTGATGAGTGGATCCGGAAACACTCCCGCAGGTACTGATGCCTGAATAAGTAGCCAAAGAGACTCTCTCAAAATCCCCTCTTCAAAGCCCCTACACGCTCAAAAGATTGCCTTAGATAGTGCGATAGCGGTTAGCTCTGAAACCGGGTCAGACAAGGGCATTCCAACACTGAGTTGCATCGACCCAGTTTTGGAACTCATCAACCAATCAACAAATCAAAACGTCGGAGACATCCGACGGGTGAGATTGCGCAGCTTGCGCAGCGACTTCAATTCAACCTGACGGACGCGTTCACGCGAGACATCGAGCAAACGACCAATTTGAGCCAGGGTGTGACGCTCGTTGCCGTTTAAACCAAATCGCAAGGTAAGCACGTGTTGCTCCTGCTCACTGAGATGGCTCAACCAGCGACCAAGTTGCTCGTGGTGAATGCGCTGCTCAACCTTGTCGAGTGGCTCCTCTGCAGAAGAATCAGCAATCAGATCGCCAAGGAAGCTGCGGCCATCCTCTCCATTTACAGGAGCATCCAGACTGCTGGTAGTGAGAGCCTGCCGAAGCAGGGAGTCGAGCTCTTCCACAGGCATGTCCAGCGCTTCCGAAATCTCGAGGCGGCTGGGCATCGCACCAAGCTTGTGGGCAAGGTCCAAACTCACTTTGCGGATGGTGGTGAGACGTTCGCTCAAGTGCACCGGCAAGCGAATGGTGCGGGACTGACAAGCAATCGCCCGGGTCATGCTTTGGCGAATCCACCAAAAGGCGTAGGTGGAAAATTTGTAGCCGCGGGTGGGGTCAAATTTCTCAACCGCCCGTTCCAAGCCCAGGGATCCCTCTTGGATGAGATCGAGAAGCTCAAGGCCTTTGCCTTGATATTTCTTCGCGACACTCACCACCAAACGGAGGTTGGCCTTCATCATCCGCTGCTTGGCACGCTGGCCAACGCGAATCATGCGCCGATCCTTGGAACTGAACTCTTCGCTGTCAGCAGAGACCGAACCGTCCTGCGTCAGCTCCATGAACTTCTGAACCTGGTTGCCAAGCTCGATTTCCTCAGCCGCCGTTAGCAGGGGTATTCGGCCGATGGTCGCCAAATACCAACTAATCGGATCACTGCTTCTACGTCTCTGAGTCTCGGAGGTCCGAGCTGTTGAGGAAACCATGGCAACTCGTCTCTTGGGCGTGGGGAGACTTTCCTATGAAAAAACGATAAACCCAAATGTTTTCAGCAACCCTTCAGATTCGTGAAAGGAAAACGACACATTGGCGCGTTTTGAATTGTGTGCATTTTAAAACTTCATCAATTTTTTAATAATTAATTTCCGCAAATCCGCCGGGTGAGCTCAGCAAGGGTTTTCGCAATCTCACTGGCATCACTGGCATTTTCAGTGGTTCGTGACGCCTCGGCATGCAGCAAAGCAGCGGCGGCAAGAGCTTGTCCCTGCGGCTGCTCTCCACAAGCCAGATAGCGCGCTCCCCAGCCAAGAGCAAATCCAGCCAACAGGTCTCCCAAGCCCGTACGAGCCACCTGCACCGATGTATCCACAAGTTGATGCACCACACCCTTCGGATCGGCAATGACCGAGTGGGCACCCTTGAGCAACACAACGGCTCCGCTCTCTGCTGCAGCCCCTTGGGCGCTCTCAAGCGGTTCCCGCCCACTGAAATCAGGAAACAGCCTTTCAAATTCACTCTGATGCGGGGTGATCCAGGTTGGAAACGCACGCTGGCAAAGCCAGCGCCAGCCTTGCTTTGAAGCGGCCAAAGCGTTGAGCCCATCGGCATCCAGCACAAGCAGTCCTTCGAAGGACAGCAAGGGCTCTGCCCAGGCCTCCCACGGCGCGCTGAACCCTCCAATCCCAGGCCCCAGCAACAGCGCATCCAAACGGGACAGGTCTGCCTGAGCCAGCCATGGTCCCCAAGCCAATCCTCCCGATGCGGTCGCTGGCAACCCAGCCGACAGCACCAACTCGGGAATCCATTGCCAGATGCGCTCGGCCACGGCCTCTGTCAACGCGGCTTTCAGGCTTCCCACACCACTTGCCATGGCCCCTTGTGCGGCCAGGAGTGCTGCACCGCGATAGCGCTCGCTGCCGGCGAGCAGCATGACGCGGCCACGCTGATATTTCATTGCCGTTGGCGGGTCTTGAGGAACCGGCAAGGTCGCTAAATCCTTTGCCATCACCCGCAAGACAACAGGTGCCGCCAGTGCATCGATCGACTGGTGAGGAACGCCAGGATCCAAGCGATGCAAACAACCCACGTTGGCGAGGGCTGCGTCCTGTACCAACCCGCGTTTCACCAGACCCACGCACAACGTGTCGGAAGCCACCGCCCCACCTCCGGCCTGCATCCGTCCGTGATTGGAATGCATCCCTGCAGGCACATCCAGACTGATCAGCCGACCTGGCTGAACACGCTCGCGTTCGCCGAGCAACAGCGCCAAACCTTCAGGAAGAGGCCGATGTTGTCCCAACCCAAACAGAGCTTCCACCCAGAGAGCGGAATCCTCCGGATCCGGATCCGTCTCCAGAACCGTTGCCCCAAGCCACTCGAGATGACGCCAATGCTCTTGGGTGAGCGCTTGCCGAATCGGCAGAGGGGCCCACAGCCTCACCTCCACTCCGGCATGCATCAGCCGTCTTGCTACCACCAACCCATCACCACCGTTGTGGCCGGGTCCCACCAACACCAACACGCCCTGCTCCAGACGCTTCCGGCGCTGAAGACACCAATCAGCCATCGCCTGACCGACGGCCTCCATCAAGGCAGCAACGGGCAAACCACTCGTCAGCCATTCCTGCTCCAAGGCCAGCATTTGCTCTGCACTGACAAGCCAGTGCTCCGCATCAAAAGGAGGCCAGACCAAGCCAAAAACACCCGGGCCCTCACTATGGAGTCAGACAGCGATGCCCGCCCATGTCGGCCGAGGCCAAGATGACCACCCTCACAGCAACCCCAGCCGGTGCCGAGGCCCTAGAGCGATTGCGCCAATGGCCCGGTGAGCATCGTGTGGCCGTCGGCCTTTCGGGTGGTGTAGACAGCTCCCTCACCGCAGCCCTGATGGTGGAGGCCGGCTGGGAGGTGGAGGGCCTCACGCTCTGGCTGATGAGTGGGAAAGGGGCGTGTTGCGCCGAAGGCTTGGTGGATGCTGCCGGAATCTGTGAACAGCTCGGCGTGCCCCACCACGTGGTGGATTCAAGAGACACCTTCGTTCGTGAAATCGTTCAAGGCTTGGTTGACGGCTACCGGGCAGGCATCACACCTCTGCCCTGCTCCAAGTGCAACCGGTCGGTTAAATTCGGGCCGATGCTCGCCTGGGCCGAACGGGAACGCCATCTCCCCAGGATCGCAACTGGCCATTACGCCCGCATCCGTCTGGACGGAGATGACGGTCGCTGGAAGCTGCTGCGAGGCCTGGACAGCCGCAAAGACCAGAGTTACTTCCTCTATGACCTCCCCCAGGACGTTTTGGCGCGCGTGGTCTTCCCACTCGGCGAACTCAACAAGGCCGACACCCGTCTTGAGGCTGCCCGCCACGGATTACGCACGGCAGACAAGCCAGAAAGTCAGGACCTCTGCCTGGCCGATCACCACGGCTCCATGCGCGCTTTCCTCGATGCCTACCTTCCCCCACGGGACGGTGAAATCGTGCTGCAAGACGGAACGGTGGTTGGACAGCACGACGGCATCGAACACTTCACCATCGGCCAGCGCAAAGGATTAGGCATTGCCTGGAGTGAGCCGCTCCACGTGGTGAAACTCGATGCCGCCATGAACCAGGTTGTCGTCGCCACTAGGGCAGAAGCCGGTCGTACTGGCTGCGAGGTGGGCGCTGTGAATTGGGTCTCGATCCCCCCGCCCCCACTCGGTTCAGCCATGGAGGTGGAGGTGCAAGTGCGTTATCGCAGCGAACCCGTGGCGGCCTATCTCACCTGTATCGAAGCCAACGCCGCCGATCGGGCCGGAGAGCGCCCTCATCGCTGCAAGCTCAGCTTTCAAGAGCCACAGTTTTCGATCACTCCTGGTCAAGGGGCGGTGTTTTACGACGGCGAGGTCGTGCTGGGCGGAGGCCTGATCGACTCGCCGATCTGACCAACAGCAGCGACGACACGCCGACCATCAACCACAGAGGCGCCTCTCCCCAGCGCACGTATCCCGTCAAACCCTTGCGAGGTTGCAACGGCACCAGCAAAAGACCTGGATCAAACGCGGCCAGGCGTTCTGCGATCTGACCGTCAGCTCGAATCATGGCCGTTGGCCCTGTATTCGCCGTTGACAAGAGCGGTCTGGCCGATTCCAAACTGCGCAGCTGGGCCAAAGCCAAATACTGCTGCTGAAGGAGGCTTGGGTAGGGGTCCAGGTTGGCTGCTGCAAGGATCCACTCCGCCCCTTCAGCAACGGCGCGAGCCAAGGCCGCTCCGTTGCTGATCTCGTAGCAGATGGCCACAGCAGCGGGTGGACCGCCCCAGCGCCAAAGCCGGGAGGGCTCACCCGCCTCCAGGCCACCGATGGCAGAGAGGCCGCTGAGACCTGGCCAGGCCGGCACCCACTCCCCCAATGGCACCAAGCGATGCTTATCAAGCGAGGACACCGGAGTGGTGCCGCCAGCCTCCACCAAAACCATGGCGCTGTGCTGACGTCCCCGCGACCAGCGAAACCCTCCACTCATCAGTGGAATCGGGGCCGGTGCCATTAGAGAAACATGAAGTGGCAACGTGCCCTCAGGTGCCATCAGCCAGTCCGCACCAGCGGCATCGGCCTCTTGAAGCGCCGCTTGAAGCCGTTTGGGCAAATCCCGTTGGCGTTGCGCAGAAAATTTTTCGCGGGTGGGAATCGCCGGTTGCCATAGGCCAACACTGAACTCTGCTCGATCGGATTCGGCACCCAGCCTGACTGGGTTCTGCAGCAGCCAGGCCCCCAGCCCATGCAGAACCAACAGGCTCAGCACGCCGCCGGCCAACAGTCTCGGCCAACCCGACTCGCGCCGGGACAGCGTCAGCAAACGCCACAGCCACCAGCCGAGCAGCAGTTGCAGGGCCGCCAGTCCGCCCTCACCGATCCAGCGACTCAGGGCAGCCAACGGGGCGTCGGCCGGGAGCACGCTGCCACCGACACCGATCCAAAACACAGGACTTTGCGATAGGGCTACTTCCACCAATCCCCACACAGCCGCGGCCAAGACGGCATCGATGAAGCTGCCTCGCAAGGGCAGGCGACTAACAAGCCCACTCCAACAGGCCAGCAGCAGGGCTGCCAACAGGGCGCAGGCCAACCAGATCCCAACCGCCACCGGCAGGCTGAGCCAAGCGGGAACACCGATCCACATCAGGGGGTGTAACGCCAGCAACCAGCGGTGACTCACCAGGACAGCCACTCCACCCCAGATCGCTGAGGCGAGAGAGCTGCGGGACGCAGCCCAGAGCAGCGCCAGGGCCGGCACCATCCACCAAGGGCCCGACAGGGTGAGGGCAACCCCTGCAAGCAGTCCCCCCAACAGCCCCTGCAGAAGCACCAGGGATCGGTCATTGCCCATGGTCAGTGGCGGGAGATCAAGCCATCCTGAATCGGAATGCACCCGTACGGCTATGGATACCGCTAATCCCCTGCAACAGCTACTTCTTCGCGGGCTCGGCACCACTACCCTGGTTGCCGATCGGCTCCGTTACGTCACCCAGGAATGGGTCAGCAGCGGCCGCCTTGATTCAACCCATGCCTCGGCCTTAGTGGACGATGTGCTGAAGGCTTTGCGCGGCGAGACCCCAGAACTCGAACAGCAGATGGGCCGCAACCTTGAACGCAACCGCGACCACATCATTCAAGACCTCGGCTTAGCCAGTCAGCGAGAACTGGATGAGCTGCGGGGACGAATCGATCGCCTTGAGCAGCAGTTGCGCCAAAAAGAGCGCGAGGAATGAACTGCCAGACTTGGATTCAATCGAGCAAAAATCTGTGCGCGAGATCTTGATCAGCACCGCTGTGTTTGTGTCCTGTCTGATGGTGGCGTTCATCAGTCAACTGGTGTCGCCCTCCACGGTGATCGCGGCAACGCCATCCACCATGGCCAGCAGCAATGCGACGAATGTCCAAGCGGCTGTCGTTCAGGCCGTGGCCAATCCGATGGAACTCGACCCCGACAACCCCAACCCCACCTTGTTTGCGATGGCTCCCGATACCAACATCGCTGATGCCTCAGCGCTCGGCGGACCGATGGAAGCCGAGAAGCCTCAAGTCACCGCCAGTGGCCTGAAAATCACCGACCTCGTTGTAGGAACTGGTGATGTGGCGAGCTCGGGACAGAACGTGGTGGTGAACTACCGCGGCACCCTCGAAGACGGCACACAATTTGATGCCAGCTACGACCGCGGCACCCCGTTTGAGTTTCCGCTGGGGGCCGGCCGGGTGATTAAGGGTTGGGATGAGGGCGTCCAAGGCATGAAAGTGGGAGGAAAGCGCAAGCTGGTCATTCCCCCTGATCTCGGCTACGGCAAGCGTGGTGCAGGTCGCGTGATTCCTCCGAACGCAACTCTGATTTTTGAAGTCGAGCTACTGGACATCAAAAGGTGAGCCATTGGACGGTGATCCATAGGTAGGCTTGTCGAACCGAAAATTCTGTTTCAAACCCGATGCTTCGCTCGGCTCTATCAGCGATCGTTCGCTCCTTGCCCGCCTCCACCGTTGAAGCCCACTGCGACGGACCCTGCGGCGTCTATGACCCTGCTTCAGCTCGTGTTGCCGCTGAAGCGGTGCTCTCGATGACCAAAAAGCTCAAAGCGTTGGAAGCCCCTGCTGCTGGAAATGCGGCAGCTCTTGCCACCTACAACAACACCTTCTCCCGCTTCGTTGCCATCAAGGAAGAAGAGGCACAGAAGACCAAGAAAGAACTCTTGATCCTTTGGACCGACTACTTCAAGCCTGAGCACCTGGCGACATTCCCCGACCTTCACGACACCTTCTGGAAAGCAGCAAAGCTCTGCAGCGCCTGCAAGGTGCACATCGATCAAGGCAAGACTGAGGAGTTGATGGCCGCTGTTGAGAAAATCCACGGCATGTTCTGGCAGTCCAAAGGCCGTACGGACGCTTGGGTCACCGCCTCCTGAGACGGGCTCTGAGCTTTTCATCAGAGCTTCAACAACCCCTAGCAGCAGTTGGTCTTCTCGACCTACTGCTGCTTTTTTGTGGGCGTCGACGGGTGATGCAAGTGGAGGGATATTCGATGTGGCCAACGCTGAAGCCCAAGGACCGCGTCATCGTGCGGCCCCTCGCTCAGCACGCAGCCTTCCCCGCCATCGGTGCCATCGTCGTCTGCCTTCATCCGCAGCAGCCCTCACGCCAGGTGATCAAACGCTTGCACGCTGTGGAGGACACCCAGCTCAGCATCCTTGGTGACTGCCCAGATGCCAGCACAGACAGCCGGCAATGGGGAGGTGTTCCTAAGGAGTGCTTGGTCGGAGAAGTGGTGGCACTCGTGACCACAGCATCAGAACAAGACCGCTGATGTTTTTTGGAGCCAAATCGCTCCGGTCACGATCGACAGCCCGCCGGTGCAGCCCACCAAAAGCGGCAGAAAACGGGCGCTGCTCCGCATCGTGAGCATGGAGACTGAGCTCACCACAGCGAGCATGGCGCCCATCGATCCGCACAAATAGGCCAGCAAATACAGAATCGCCCCATGAACCGGCAAGGCAAGCGCTGGGATCACGGCCAACAGATGCCCGGCACCCGCCAGTCCATGGAGCAATCCAAGGCCCGATGCCGCATGCGCATGGAGGCGATGGTTGTTCTGACCGCGGAGGTGCAGATGAAGATGGCGATGCAAGGCCGAACCATCATGGTGATGGTCATGGGTGTGCAACTCCAAGCCAAACGCGGTTCGAATGGCAAGAGCGCCAATCACAAGCAACGACACCCCCACTAAAAATTCAGCCCATGCCGACATGCTTTCGACGTGGATCAGATCTTTAAAAAAAATCGCAACAACGCCGAGCAACACCACTCCAAGGGAATGGCCTCCGCCCCAAGCCATTCCTGACTTCACGGCCTGCAACGGACGCCTCAGCGAAAAGGGGGCCATCGCGACCAGATGATCAGCACCACCAACCACGTGCACAGCACCTGCCGCGAAGCCCGTCAGAACACTGATCAGCAAGTCGCGACCCCAAGATCTAGCAATTCTACCGGACGGAGATCGGGGGCAACCGATTCACGGATGGCTGGTGCTGATTCAACCATGGATCAGCGCTTGGAGTGCTGCCTCCACATCCGCTTGGCGCATCAGGGCTTCACCCACCAAAACAGCCTGGGCTCCAGCGGTTTGAACCCGATCGAGATCAGCGCGATGGAACAGTCCAGATTCACTCACTAACAGGATCTGCTGCTCCGCCAGTTGCGCAGAGAACTGGGCCGTGAGCGTTTCGGTGGTCGCCAAATCGGTTTCAAAACTGGCGAGATCCCGATTGTTAATTCCAATCAAAGGGAATCCACCTAGGGCCAGCACCCGCTGCAACTCTTCCGCGTCATGCACCTCCACCAAAACCGTGAGACCAAGGGCTGCGGCCACCTTGGAGAAGTAGGCCAGATCTTGATCGGACAGGATCGCTGCAATCAGAAGGGCGGCATCGGCTCCCGCCGCCCGCGCCTGATACAGCTGATAAGGGCTAAGGATGAAGTCCTTACAAAGCAGGGGAAGGTCCACGGCATCGCGCACCTCAATCAACACATTGAAACCACCCTGAAAGAAGGCTTTATCAGTGAGCACCGAAAGACAGCTCGCCCCACCGGCGGCATAAGCCTTGGCAATCGCCACTGGATCGAAATCCTCTCGAATCACCCCTTTGCTGGGACTGGCTTTTTTCACCTCCGCAATCACGGCAGGCGTGACGGCTGCAGTCCTTAAAGCGGCCAGGAAATCACGGGCTGGCGGCAATTCAGCCACCTTGCGGCGCAACTGCTCCAAGGGCATGCGCTCACGGGCAATAGCGATCTCGCGATCTTTTTCCCAGACGATTTTTTCCAGGATGTTGCGGGGTTCGCCGTCCTGATCAGGAACGGCGTACTCCAGATGCGCCACTTGCACCTTGGGATTGGGCGGACGACGACGGATCTCCATCACTCAGGCCCCCACCGCTGAAGCCGCCTGCTTGTAGGCCACTTCCACCACTTCACTCAGCGTTGGATGCGTGTGCACCTCATTGGCGAGTTGGGTCACGCTTTGACGGCGGGACACCGCATTCGCAATCTCCTGGATCAAATCAGCGGCATGCAAACCGTAGATATGCGCCCCCAGGACCTCCCCGCTGGTTTTGTTGAACAGCAACTTCATCAGGCCATCACTTTCCAATTCGGCAAGCGCTTTGGAATTGGCTTTGAAATAGCTGCGAACCGTGCCCAGCTCAAAGCCTTCCTCTCCTGCAAGCTCCTTGGCATCGGCTTCCGATAAGCCCACAGAACTGATCTCAGGGTGCGTGAAGGTCGCGGCCGGGATGCTGCGGTAATCGATTTGTCTGGGATGCCCAAGAATGTTGTCGACAGCCACCGAGCCTTGTGCAGCGGCCGTGTGAGCGAGCATCAACTTGCCGGTGACATCACCAACGGCCCAGAGGTGGGCCTGCGGAGCACCATTCACCAACACGCGCATGCTGTCGTCCACGGGAATAAACCCCCGATTGGTCTCCACTCCCACGGATTCGAGATTGAGATGCTTGCTGCTGGGCACACGCCCTGTCGCCACGAGCACCGCATCCACTTCCAAGGTCTCAACCGGCTCTCTGGTTTTCATATCAACCAGCTCAATTTGCACGGGGGATCCGGGTTGAATTGATTTCGCCAAAACCCCAGAGCGCGCATCAATATCGCGGCCATCGATCAATTTGCGGGCTGCAATCTTGGCGATATCAGGATCAAAGGTGGGCATCACCCGATCCAAGGCCTCGATCATCGTGACTTCACAGCCCAAAGCTGTGTAGACATCGGCAAATTCCAGTCCGATATAGCCACTACCAATAATGGCAATCCAACGCGGCAGCCATTCCAGATTGACCGCCTCGTCGCTGGTGAACACGCTGCGCCCATCCGTTTCGATGCCCGGGGGGACAAACGGATCCGAGCCCGTAGCCAAGATCACATCCCGTGCCGTTAAGACCCGGTCCACCCCGCTGAGCTCACGCACCCCAACGCGTTGAGGTCCCTCAAGCCGACCTTGACCACGAAGGATGGTGACCCCTGCCCTCTCCAAGGTTTTGGTGAGATTGGCCCGAATCGTGGCCACCAATTGGTTGGCGTGATCAGCAATCTTCTTGCGCTCAAAACGCACGGGAGCCGCATGGATGCCAAACCCTGCGAGATGCTCAGCATCCGCCAGCTCGCGCACGCGACCACTGGCTGCCAACAGGGCTTTTGAGGGAACACAGCCACGATTCACGCAGGTGCCTCCCATGTCGCGGGATTCAAGGACGGCCACCTTGAGGCCATGATCGGCTGCATGTTTAGCTGCATCAAAGCCGCCATATCCGGCGCCAATGACAATCACATCGAAGTCGAAACTGGCGTCGCTCACCCGATCTTCTGCGTTGAAGGCGTCATTCTCGCCCGTCGCCTCTCCAAAAGCAGAGGGACCGCAGCAGCCGCCACATTGAGAGATTCCACAGCGGCGCTGTGGGGCAGGGTCACACCAGCGGAGCAGCAGTCCTGTAACAACGGGTCCAGACCGGCTCCTTCGTTGCCGAGCAGGAGCACCGTGGGCAGCGTCCAGTCCAGCTCCCAGTAGGGCTGAACGCGTCGGTCTGCCGCCGCATCTGGCACCAAAGTGGCCACGATTTGAAGTCCTGCATCGCGCGCTTGCCTCAGTCGTTCCGCGAGTTGAACGACGCCTTCCGTCGGATCAGGGCCAAAGCGCTCGACCGGCAAGCTCAAGATTGCACCAGCCGAGGATCGCACCACCTTTGGGGCCAAAGGATCAGCACCGGAGGCACACCAAACCTGCTGGATGTCGGCGGCCCGTGCAGTGCGCAGCAGGGTTCCGAGGTTGCCTGGATCCTGAATGCGATCCAGCGCCAGCACAAACTCGGGAGCGGCTACTGCTGAAGGCAAGCAAGACAACGGCAGCAAACAGGCCACACCATCGGGCTGAACCGTTGTTAAGCCCGCTTGCAGGGCTTCAGCACTGATCCGCTGCACACGCACAGATCCAGGCAAAGAGCGAATCAAGCCGGCATGAGTGTTCAACCAAACGGGAGTGGCCACAACATCAAGGTCAACAGAATCCGGCCAAACATGGGTCCGAAGTTCTTGTATTTGATGCGTTCCCTCCAGCAAGACAACACCATGTTCCTCTCGCCCTGAACGGGAGGACAACGAACGAAGTCGTCGCACCAAAGGATTGCGGCGACTTGTGATCAGCTCCTCTGACTGATCGTCAAAAGACACGGAATCAGAAGCTGGTGTGCTTACGCACTTTCATTCCATCGTGAAGATTCAGATCATTGCCGTTGAGGTCAATGCCTTGAACCGCAGCGATCTCCCCCTTAATCCCTTCAGCCGCCAAATTCTCAACCAACTTCTTAATAACTTGGTCTTCCACCGTGGATTGATCCACGGAATCTGGAGTCAAAAGTTCGATGAACTTGCCAACTTTGGAAGCCACTACCTCCGATGAGTTGGAGATCTTGAGCACAATCATGAAGGAGTTGGGAGTCCTGACCCAATCACGTTAATGCGGTTAGGGAGACTTGAACTCCCACGTCCGAAGACACATGTACCTGAAACATGCGCGTCTACCAATTCCGCCACAACCGCTGGCGTCACAAACGTGACCTGAAGACCATACGACATCAGCTTTGGAGTGACAGACACGATCTGGGCTCTACAGAACCAGTTTGAGGGCCGGCCGTCTAGACGGTCTCATCCTTGATGGTCAAGATGGTCGTAAATTTAGTAACCACGGGCATGAAGGCAGCGGCTCTTGCGTCTCAAGACATTCTCAAGCCGCACCTCGTGATCGACGGTGGAGAAAAGTTGGGTGGAGAGCTCCGCGTCAGCGGTGCGAAAAATTCAGCTCTCGTGCTGATGACAGCTTCACTCCTCACCGAAGAGCCCCTCACCCTCCGCAACGTTCCACCGCTCACCGATATCGGCGGGATGACGGACATTCTCTCTTCTTTGGGCGTGAACGTTCAACGGAGCGGAGAGGTGGTGCATCTTCATGCCAATCAGATAACAGGAGCAGAGCCTCCCTACGAATTGGTGAACGGCCTGCGCGCCAGCTTTTTTGCGATCGGCCCACTGCTCGCCCGCATGGGAAACGCGCGAGTGCCCTTGCCAGGGGGATGCCGCATTGGTGCTCGTCCGGTTGTGGAGCACGTCCGTGGGTTGAAGGCCCTAGGTGCCGTGGTGAACGTGGAGCACGGCATCATTGCCGCCTCGATCCCAGGCGTGGAACAACGCCTCAAAGGGGCTGAGATTGTTTTGGATTGCCCCAGCGTGGGCGCAACAGAAACGATTTTGATGGCCGCAGCCTTGGCGAAAGGCACGAGCGTGATTTCCAATGCCGCTCAAGAACCAGAGGTTCAGGATCTCGCCAACTTGCTGATTGCCATGGGGGCCAAGATCAGCGGAGCCGGCGGACCCACCATCACCGTGGAAGGTGTGGATCAACTCCACGGTTGCGAATACACGGTGATTCCCGACCGCATTGAGGCCGGAACCTTCCTGCTCGCTGCTGCCATCACCCGCTCAAAACTGAGAGTGGCTCCTGTCATCCCCGACCATCTCAGTGCCGTTCTGCAAAAGCTGCGCGACTGCGGCTGCAAACTCGACATCGATGACGAAGGGATCACGATCACACCCGGCGACATCCGGGGCATCGACATCACCACCCAACCGTTCCCTGGTTTTCCCACCGATCTACAAGCACCGTTCATGGCCTTACTGGCCACAGCACAGGGAACCAGTGTGATTACGGAGAAGATCTATGAGAACCGTATGCAGCACGTCGCAGAGCTGCAGCGCATGGGTGCCTCCATCAGGGTTCAAAGCAACACTGCCGTGGTGGAAGGGGTCTCAACTCTCAGCGGCGCTCCAGTGAATGGAACCGATCTCAGAGCTTCAGCCGCCATGGTGTTGGCAGCGCTCGTGGCGAAGGGGACGTCTCAAGTGAGCGGACTTGAGCACCTCGACCGTGGGTATGCCGATATCGAAGCCAAGCTGGGCCGGGCTGGAGCCAAATTGACCAGGCGCTCATAGGGCCTAGGGGCAAAACGTGTAGGGTATTAAGGAAGTCCTCAATCCCTTGAAGGACCTTGAGCGTCAGGAGACGCGAACTAGCAGGTGTGGCGGAATTGGTAGACGCACCGCACTCAAAATGCGGCGGGGCAACCCTTGTCGGTTCAAGTCCGACCACCTGTATGAATGAAGCGGTCAGCTTCAATAGAAGCGCGAAGCCACGGGTCAACCGTCGGGCGAAATGGTAAGAACTCCCCCCCAAACCACTGGCATCACTGAGCCGCTTCCCACTGCCGTGATGGGGACCTACAACCGCTACCCGCTCACCCTGGTGCGTGGGAAAGGCTGTTGGGTAAGTGACCACAAAGGCGATCGCTACCTCGATGCCGTCGCTGGAATTGCCACCTGCACCCTCGGCCATAGCAACCGCGCCATGCGCCGGGCATTGAAGGATCAGCTCAGCCGCCTGCAGCACGTCTCCAATCTCTATCAGATTCCTGAGCAGGAAGAGCTAGCCCGCTGGCTTGTGAACAACAGCTGCGCCGACAGTGTGTTCTTCTGCAATTCCGGGGCGGAAGCCAATGAAGCCGCCATCAAATTGGCACGCAAACATGGCCATCAACGGCGGGGGATCGAGCGGCCCGTCATCCTCACGGCGGCAGCAAGCTTCCATGGCCGCACGTTGGCAGCGGTAAGCGCCACTGGACAACCTCGCTACCACGTGGGGTTTGAGCCGATGGTGGAGGGTTTTGAGACCTTCACCTACAACGACATCCAGAGCTTTGAACAGCTTCTAAACCGCCTGGAGGCCCATGGCCCACGGGTTTGCGCTGTGCTGATCGAACCGCTCCAAGGCGAGGGCGGTGTGAATCCTGGCGATCCCGATGTCTTCCGTGCGATTCGTCGCCACTGCGATGAACGCAACATCCTGTTGATCTTTGACGAAGTTCAAGTGGGAATGGGTCGTAGCGGCCGGCTCTGGGGCTACGAGCAACTGAATGTCCAACCCGATGTGATCACCTTGGCGAAGGGGCTCGGGGGTGGCCATGCGATCGGGGCCCTGCTGACCAGCCAACACGCCGACCTGTTCGCACCTGGAGATCACGCCAGCACGTTTGGAGGCAACCCCTTTGCTTGTCGCGCTGGCCTCACCGTCGCCCGCGAATTGGAACGGAGGCAGCTGCTGCGCAACGTGTCAGAACGGGGCGAGCAATTAAGCGCCGGACTCCACCAGCTCATTCAACGCTTTCCTCAGCAACTCCAGGACGCCCGAGGGTGGGGCTTGCTGCAGGGTTTGGTCCTTCGAGAAGACTGCGATCTCACTGCTGCTGACGTAGTCAAAGCAGCGTTAGCTCAAAAACTGTTGCTCGTTCCAGCTGGAGCGAAAGTGGTGCGGATGGTTCCTCCCCTCGTGATCGATCGCCGGGAGGTGAACGCGCTGCTCTCCCGCCTGGAACGCACGCTGGAACTGTTGAACGCGTGACCCGCTCCAAGGCTGATCTCAAAGCTGATCCCAACACTGATCCCATCGATGAGTTAGCGGACCTGATCTCCCCCTTTGAGCAGCGGGGCATGGATCTATCCCTTGAGCGAATGCAGAGGGCAGTTGCTGATCTAGCCACCCCCTGCGCTGATGTTCCCGCCGTTCAGGTGGTGGGCACCAATGGCAAAGGCTCAATCGCCTGCATGATTCACAGCGGCCTAACAGCAGCAGGTCTGAACTCTGGCCTCACCACCTCTCCCCATCTGATCAGTTGGTGTGAACGGATTTGCATCAACAAGCAGCCGATTGAACTCCCCCAACTGCGCCAACGTTTAAAACAACTCCAAGCGTTGGCGCGGCAGCACAACCTGACCCCGTTCGAGCAGCTGATCACTGCGGCCTTGGTCCACTTTGAAGCCAACGCCCTCGATTGGCTCGTCCTGGAAGCAGGTCTTGGAGGGCGGCTGGATGCCACAACGGCCCATCCCAATCGACCTCTGATCGCCATTGGCTCGATCGGCATGGATCACTGCGAGCATCTCGGACACTCCTTAACGGCAATCAGCAGCGAAAAAGCAGCGGTGATCGGTCCTGGGGCCCACGTGGTCAGTGCCCCTCAACACGAGGCGGTCGCCCAGGTCTTGGAGGCACGCAGCCAAGAGATGGGCGCAACCCTGGAGTGGGTGGAGCCCCTCTCCGAGGAGTGGGAACTGGGGCTGGCTGGACACCTGCAACGGCGAAACGGAGCCGTGGCCCGCGCAGCGCTGCGACGCATGAATGTGCTTGGCAGCTCAATTTCAGAGGAGCAGATCCGGCGGGGGCTGGCCCAAGCCCGTTGGCCTGGTCGGCTTCAAACGCTGCAGTGGAAGCACCACTCCGTGCGTGTGGATGGGGCCCACAACCCCGATGCCGCTCAGCAGCTCGCGCTCGAGCGCGGTGGCTGGAGCCCGCCAGGGCAGCAGATCTGGATTCTTGGCATTCAACGCCACAAGCAAGCTCCAGAGATGCTCAACCTGTTGTTGGAACCAGACGATGAAGCCTGGATCGTGCCGGTGCCAGGGCATGTGAGCTGGACAACCGACACATTGAGCGAGATCTGCCCAAGGCATGCGCAGCAACTAAGGAGCGCCTCAAGCGTGGAGGACGTGCTCATCAGCCTGTCGAAGAAGACTGCAGACAGGCCGATGCCAACGCCTGTGATTGCAGGCTCCTTGTATTTGATTGGCGCGTTGTTGGCGGAAGGGGTGCTGAAAGAGCCCTAGAGGTTCAGGGCTCGCTTCAGAACGAACGGAGGAACGGCAGAGTGAGGTCAGCTTTCGATGCACCCGTCATGCGCCACCAGATTCTGGGCTCCCTCTTCGCGCTTGCTCTCCTGGCGCTCATGACAGCTCTGCCTTTCCCTGTGATCGCTCTCGACACCTCCACCGGTGTGGGGCTTCAGGATCGAGCGCTCTTTCAAGAGAGGGTGGATTACACCCTGACCAACCAGAGCGGCGGTGACTTCCACGGGCAGAACCTCGTCAACACATCCTTCGCCGGTGCGACGGGCAGGGGGGCTGATTTCAGCGACGCCAATCTCCAGGGAACGATCTTTACGCAAGCGGAATTCCCAGAAGCCAATTTCCATGGCGCCAATCTCAGCGATGCACTGATGGATCGTGCCGATTTCTCCAAAACGGATCTTCGCGATGCCTTGCTCCAGGGCGTGATTGCTGCCGGGAGCAGCTTTGCCGGCGCAGACATCGAAGGGGCTGATTTCACCGATGCCTTGTTGGATCGGGAAGATCAGCGCCGCCTCTGTCAGGACGCTGATGGCGTCAATCCCAGCAGCGGTGTCGCCACCCGCGACAGCCTGGACTGCTGATCATGCGGGAAAACCACCAAGCTTTCCCGGGTTGAGCAAGCCATCAGGATCGTGACGGTGCTTCGCTGCGACCTGATCGCCATCAATCACACCCAGGCCGCCTCCCTCCACGGTGATCACATGGGGGTTGAACACAAACGCCCCCTGGGCCAGACAGTGATCGATTAAATCCTGAAGAGCCTGCGCTCCTCTCCAATAGACCAACGGCAAAGCCGCCAATCGAAAGGCCCCCTGCTGACGCACGGCCTCGAGATGCCACACGAGATCATCTCCCCAGCGCTTCTGGAGCGCCTCCATACAGCCCAGTTCAGGCTGGGGCAAAAGCATCTGCAGATAGGTCCAATTCGGATCGTGATTGCGCAGATGCAGGGTTGTGTGATTCCAGCTCAACTCCCGCAGACCATTGCCCTGATGGTCGTCCTCTTGGCCAAGCACGTGCATCTCCGCCTGAACAGAGCGCGCCAGGCGTTCAATCGTGCTCACCCCATCGGGGGCGACTAACAACAGCAGCCGGTGCTGTCCCCGCGGGGAACCACTCCACGAGGGCAGATGCTCGACGATGGACGACTGCAACACAGTGCAGAGGTTCAACTCAACGGCCGCTCGACCGCAACGCTGGGCCAGCTCCACCGCCGTCGTCCAGTCGGCACAATCCACCACAACTTCCTGCCACGCCACCCGCGCCGCCGAGGAGAGGGTGAGCGCCGTGATGATGCCATTGGTGCCGTAGGCGTGATTCAAGGCTTCCGCCTCCGCGGCTTCCAGTTGCAACAGCCGTGGCGAGGCCTCCATCGTCACCACCTCCAGGCCGAGGAGGTGGCCAGGATCGCGCAAAAATCCCCAGCGCACCGAACCGATCCCCCCGGATCCGCCGCCGATAAAGCCACCGATCGTGGCACTGCGCCAGGTGCTTGGAAACAGCCTTAATTGCCGGCCATGAACGGCCAAGGCGCGGTCGAGGTCACGCATCAAACAACCGCATTCCACCGTCACCACACCCGAAACCGGATCGATGGAACGCACCTCGCGCAAGGAATCCATCAAGAGCACCACGCCCCCTTTCAGGGGCACGCTTTGGCCGTAATTCCCCGTGCCCGCTCCACGCAAGGTCAACGGCACGCCATGGCGATGGCACGCCGCGGCCACCGCTTGCACCGCCTGCACGGAAGCCGCACTGGCAACGAGATCGGCGCGGCATTGGCTGAGCTGTTCCCGCAGCACCGGTGAGTAGTCGTAGGCGTCACGGGAATAGCGATCTAAATCCGCTGGGCTGATCAGCAAGCTGAGATCGGCAATGGCTGCCAGCTCGTGGTGCAAAGCATCGAAACCCATGGCGATTCAGAACTGGCTTGGAATGAGAGAGGGGCTGTTGCTCAAGAAAACTGCTGTGCTGGAGGGTAGTGAATTGTCCTTAGCTTCAATCCTGCACCCACACCCCACGCACCAACAGCCGGCGCTGCGGAGGTGCCGCCAAGGCTTCGGCCCAGCTTTGAACGGGGAGCTGCATCGCATCAGCAGGGGCACCCGCCCGGATCACCCCATCCCACTCCATCTGCATCAATCGGGCTGCCGCCGTTGTGAAGGGCGAAAGCCCCAAGCGCTCCCAAGGCGCCAGCTGGGCCTGGGCCAAGCTCGCTGAGATCAACGCCAAGGGGTCGAAGTTGCCAGCCGGGAACCATGGATCCTGCACGTTGTCACCGCCGACAGCCACACACACACCCGCCCGCTGCAACTGACGAATTGGAGCCAATGGTCGCCGCAGAGGCGTCGCGAAATCCTGCCGACCCAATAACCAGCCATTGGTCAAGGGGAGAGCCACCACTTGAACGTTGTGATGCGCCATCCGTTCAGCAAGCCGCTGCAAGACAGGGGCTCTTAGGAGCGACAGGCTGCTGGCATGGCTACAGGTGATCGGCACGGAAACGGTCATCCGCTTGAGCACGCGCATCAGCTGAAACAAGCCGGCAGCCGGCTCAGAACTGGCTTCGTCGATATGCAAATCCACCCCACATCCATGCCGATCAGCAAGCGCCAAGAGGTTGCGGAGCTCCTGGCGAGGCGCACGCCCCGAGCAGGGGGGGCTGATCACACCACCCAGCAAGCCACCGGCCGCAGCCACCCGAGCCGCCAACTGTTTCCCTTCTGTGCTGCCCCAATGCTCCACCGGAACCAGCGCCACCGGCTGAACCGTGACCCGATCTTGCCAACGTGACGCTCCTTCAAGAATGGCGTCCCAGCTGCACTCAGCTCCAGGCCCAAGGCTGTCGATGTGGGTTCGCACAGCGCGCAGACCATGGCGCCAAACCAGTGACATGGCGCGCTCAAAGCGCTCTTGAACCACCTCCAGGGTGCGGCTCTGATGTTCCCTGAGATTGGCCGCCATCGCTCCGGCGTAGGTGCCACTGAGGTTGGGGTAGCCGCTCCAGCTAAAGGCTTTATCAAGGTGTGCATGTGGTTCCAGCAGACGGGGAAGCAACATCCCCTCCGGTTCCGCTGACCCGTCAACAAGCGGCTGCACTTGCACAATCCGCCCTTCACGCCAGGACACCTGCAAGGCACACAGGCCATCGGCGCGCGTAATCGGTGCTGGCGTCCCAACGCCCTCATGATCCAGTTCGACCAGTCCCCTTGGAATCCAGGCACGGAGCGTGCCATCTCCAAAACGAGGAATCATTCGATCTTGCCATCGTCACTGCTGGAGTGAAGGATGACAAATTGCCCGGCGATTCCGAGGGTCGTGACCGAATACTCAGGAAGTCGCAAGGTGGGGAGCAAGTCCTGTCCACCAAGCTCGGTGGTGTAGACGCTGGCCAGGCCAAGGTTGAGACGACGGCTGAATTGACCCGCAAGCTCCGCCAACGCCGGCTCCTGATCACGAATCAAGCGGGGGCAATCTTTCACCCAAAGCTGCAGCACCATCGGCAGTGCACCACCACATAACTCGTCGCTGATCACGGAGACGAGTTGAGCTCCTGCATAGCTCTTGAACTCTTCTGAAGAGGGGTTGGATAGGGCGAGTGCCACGCCAGAGGCGGCGAATGCGAGAACGGCTGCCACTGCATTGGCCGATGGCTTGCGGAAAGGGCCGATGAGCGTCTCCAGAACGGTTTGGGTGAATTGGTAGATTCTTACCCGACACGGCGGGTGTCGCCAAGTGGTTAAGGCAGCGGCTTGTGGTGCCGCCATCCGGGGGTTCGAATCCCCTCATCCGCCCTCAACGCTTCAAAAACACCTTGAGCAGACCATCTGCCTGATGGCGAATGGGATCGTCGCAGGGAAGGCCTAGGGCCTGTTCACAAGCCTGGATCGATCGCTGCGCCTCCTCTGGCGATAACTCAGCTGTATTAAGAGCAACGGCTTGGACTTTCGGTGGGGGGCCTGAGCCTCGCGGGCGGGCGACCGCCGCCAACGACTCACAAAGGCTGATGCACTCCTTCAACGGGGGCAGGAGCACTTCAGGCAAACGCCCGATCGTGGACTGACCCGCCCGATGCACCATCAGCAACGCCGTTGGCTGACTGCCGCGCATCAAAGGAAGCGTGGCACTCGAGCCTGGGTGACAGAGGGAACCTTGCCCTTCCACCACCAACAAATCCTGCGCTGACAAACCCGACCCGGCTTCAAGAACAGCCGCTTCCACCGCACCGGCCGCATAGTCGACCCGCACCGCATCCAAAGGCACACCGCGACCGCTGATCAAAATTCCAGCCTGACCGGTTCCCACAAAACGGCACTCCAGCGTCTGGCGTTCTGCCGCCGCTTGAAGGGCCAAACAGGCACTCATCTTTCCCACCGCCATATCGGTTCCCACGGCTAAAACGCGCTGGCAGGAAAGCGCGGCAGCGCGTGCCTGCCCCACCTGCAGGCTGGGGGGCTCCTGGCGTAAATCCCAGATCCATTGGCCGGCATGACAGGCCGCCTTGAAGTCCGGATCCTCTGCCAACTGCGTGTGCAAACCACTGGCCAGGCTTAACCCGGCCTGCAGCGCGGCCAAGGCATCCCGTCGCACCGGGTCGGGCAACACTCCACCGGAGGGAGCCAAGCCCACCACGGCAACCGCGGGACGATAAGGCAAGGCCGCAGCCAGGTCGCGCACAATCGGTACCTTGCGCGCAATCCCTGTGATCTCTTCAAGGGAGCCGTTGGCATGGTCAGCATCAATGACCGCTGCGATCGGCCCCCGTCGATGTCGCAACATGGCAAGGCCTGTCTTGCCGGTGAGGGACGACAGACCACCGTGCTGAAGAAGCAGCACAGGCAACTGTTCAAACCCCTCAGGACAGTGCTGATTCACGCCAATTCCGTTGCCATGACGACCAGAGTTGAGCAGAACAAAGCTGCCAACTCTTGCTTACGCCTTTAGCAAGACTTTGCAGCAACAACGCACAACTGAGGGGTTTAAAACGCGGCTTTAAGAGCAGGTTTAAGAAGACGTGCTTGTTGTCATGAGGCGCGGCTGATCCCCAACCCAGCCGCCGCTGGCGCTCGCAGTTGATCTCCTACGAGATCGAGCCCCTGATAGGGGTCATCCACAAGATTGAGATGGCTGTCGAGATCGGGCCAGCGGATCAAGGGCAGCAGCTGGGCGGCCGCTCCATTGAGCAAAACGCTGTCGGAATAACAGCCAATCATCAGATCCAGATCCAAGCGCTGAGCCACCTGAGCCATCAGCCACGCCTCACTGAGCCCGCCACTTTTCAGCAACTTGAGATTCACGCCATCCACGTGGGGGGCAAGGCGCAACAAATCCTGTAAGTCCCAACAGCTTTCATCGGCCACAAGGGCCATGGCGCAATGGGGCTTGAGCGCCGCAAAAGCAGCCGTATCTCGATCGGGATCGAGCATGGCCGCCATCGGCTGCTCCAGCAACACCACCCCTGCCTGGTGCAGAGATGTCTGCATCGCCTTTGCCTGATCGAGAGTCCAGCCCCCGTTGGCATCCACTTGAAGCTCCATCGGCTGCTGCTGCTGTTGAGCCTGCTCCTGCAGGGCCTGGGCCACAGCCTCCAACAGAGCTCGATCGTGTTCGCAGCCATCAGCACTGCCAAGTTTGAGCTTGATGCGTGTTGCCGGTAGCTGCCGCCACCAACGCTGAAGGCGGCTGAGAACCGCATCGACCGAACCAAGCCCCAAGGTCACGCTGGTGGCCACAGGGCGATGGCCATCGAGACCGAACAGGCGCCAAACCGGTTGTTCGAGCCGTTGGCCCCACCAATCCCAAAGGGCGAGATCCACCGCACAACGAGCCGGGGGCGACAACGGCTGCAGCAAAGGTGCGAGTTGCTGGCGATCAGCAGGGTCCACATCTCCCAGTTTTGGCAGCAAAGCCTCAAGCTCCAAGGCCAGCTGATCGGTGCTGAAGGCCCGATGCCCCGTATCAAATCCCCCCGTTTCGCCGCGGCCGCTATTGCCATCCATGCTGAAGGTGAGCTCGAGGTGCTCCACCTGGGCTGTGGTTCCGCGGCTAATCGCGAGAGGTACCGCTTTGGTGAGAGAAAAGCGCCGAAGAGACCAGCCCATCGCCCGAATACGCCAATCCCCAAGCTGGCACAAGCTGGCCGTGGCCCACACTAAAAGAAGATTTCACCGTCGTCGGTCTCCAGGATCGCCACCCGCTTTGGCCCTCTCCAGTCCCGTCAGCCCCAGTCTTGCCAAGACCCCTGCATCCTCCACTCGGGACGAGCAGCAACGCGGCAGCTACTGGATCACCACGTTTGGCTGCCAGATGAACAAGGCCGATTCCGAGCGGATGGCAGGAATCCTGGAAACCATGGGCTACCAGGAAGCCGATGCTGAACTCGACGCTGATCTCGTTCTTTACAACACCTGCACCATTCGCGACAACGCCGAACAGAAGGTTTACAGCTACTTAGGCCGTCAAGCCATCCGCAAGCGGACCAATCCGAATCTCACCTTGATCGTGGCTGGCTGCGTCGCGCAACAAGAGGGCGAATCCCTGCTGCGCCGAGTGCCAGAGCTGGATTTGGTCATGGGACCCCAGCATGCCAATCGCCTCGAGACCCTGCTCACGCAAGTCCAGACGGGACAACAGGTGGTCGCGACTGAAGAGCATCACATCCTTGAAGACCTCACCACCGCCAGGCGCGACAGCAGCACCTGCGCTTGGGTGAATGTGATTTACGGCTGCAACGAACGTTGCACCTATTGCGTGGTGCCCTCGGTTCGTGGCAAGGAGCAATCCCGGCTGCCGAACTCGATCATTTTGGAGATGGAGGGCTTGGCCGCGCGTGGGTTCAAAGAGATCACCCTGCTCGGCCAAAACATCGATGCCTATGGCCGCGATCTACCGGGCATCACCGCCGAGGGCCGTCGCCAACACACCCTCACAGATCTCCTCTACCAGGTGCACGACGTGGAGGGCATCGAACGCCTGCGCTTTGCCACGAGTCACCCGAGATATTTCACCGAGCGCTTGATTGATGCCTGCGCTGAGCTGCCGAAAGTATGCGAACACTTTCATATCCCCTTCCAAAGCGGTGATAACGAGCTTCTAAAAGCGATGGCCCGGGGGTACACCGTTGAGCGTTACCGGCGCATCATTGATCGCATTCGCGAACGCATGCCCGATGCCGCCATCAGTGCGGATGTGATCGTGGCGTTCCCCGGAGAAACCGATGCGCAATACAGACGCACCCTGGCGTTAATTGAAGAGATTGGCTTCGACCAAGTGAACACAGCCGCCTATTCACCAAGACCCAACACACCAGCGGCGGACTGGAACAACCAGCTCTCGGAAGACGTCAAAGTGGCACGCCTACAAGAGATCAATGCGCTTGTGGAATCCACGGCAAAAGAGCGGAACGCTCGCTACGCCGGTCGGATCGAGCAAGTGCTGGCCGAGGGAATCAATCCAAAAGATCCCAGCCAACTGATGGGGCGGACGCGCACCAACAGGCTGACCTTTTTCTCCGCTGAATCCGCCAATGGCATCACGCATCGTGCAGGAGATCTGGTCGATGTCCGCATCGATCAAGTTCGCTCGTTCTCCCTCACTGGCACACCGGTGAGCAACTGATACCTTTCGGGTTCATTTGTTGAATGAACGGCCACACCATGCCCTCGTCTCCCCTTCGCATTGGTGTGGTGTTCGGAGGAGCATCCGGTGAGCATGCCGTGTCGATTCGCTCGGCCATCACGGTGATCAACGCCCTTCAAGCGGGGGGCAATCGAGATCACTTTGAAGTGGTTCCGCTGTACATCGATCAGGCGGGACGTTGGTGGGCCGAGCGCATTGCCCTCAGCGTTCTTGAGCAAAAGCAAGCACCTGCAGAGGAAAGCCTTCCCCAGCCCTTACCGCCAGCGGGCTTCCGTTCCCTGCCGATCGACAACGATCGCGTGGATGTTTGGTACCCGGTGCTGCATGGTCCCAATGGAGAAGACGGCACCGTGCAAGGGTTGTTCACCCTGATGGGGCAGCCCTATGTGGGCTCCGGCGTGCTCGGTTCAGCCGTTGGAATGGACAAACTGGCGATGAAAGCCGCTTTTGCCGCCGCAGGCCTCCCCCAAGTCCCCTACGTGGGTCTGAACGCTGCAGACCTCCATCACCCTGAACAGCAAACCAAGCTGGTCGCCAGGATCGAAGCGGAATTGGGATACCCGTGTTTTGTCAAACCAGCAAACATGGGCTCATCGGTAGGGATCAGCAAAGCCCGTGATCGAGACCAACTGCTTGAAGGCTTGCGGGAGGCGGCACGCCATGACAGCCGACTCGTCGTGGAGCGTGGCGTCTCCGCTCGAGAGCTGGAATGCGCCGTCCTCGGACGGCAACAGCTCAAGGCTTCCGTGGTGGGCGAAATCAGCTTTGAGGCCGATTGGTATGACTACGACACCAAATACACCGAGGGCTGCAGCCAAACGCTGATTCCAGCCCCACTTCCCGACCAGGTGAGCGCTCAAATTCAAGCGATTGCCCTGCAAGCCTGTACGGCTGTTCACGCCTATGGCTTGGCACGCGTGGATGTTTTTTACGACGAACGCACCGGTGAGGTCTGGCTCAACGAGATCAACACCCTGCCTGGATTCACCTCCCAAAGCATGTACCCCATGCTTTGGGAGGCCAGTGGTGTCGCTTTACCCGACCTAGTGGCCCAGCTGGTCCACACAGCGCGAGAATGAATCAACATCCAGACAAGCGATGATTGAAGGTCTGCTCTGGCTTCCGCTGCTCGTCGCCTTTGTGCTGCTTGTAGCACTGGGGTGGCTGGAGCGCCGTCGTCAAAATCTGTTCCGAACCTGGAGCGAAGGGTCGGAGTTAGCCAAACTTGATGGCTGCGGCGCAGCACTTCTCAAGGATGGAGAACTGCGCTGGAGCAGCTTCAGTGCTGGATCTTTTCAAGAGGAGGGGCACTTTGTGATCAAGGGCCTTGAATTGGTCGAATTAATGGCCTTGGCCTCAGGGGAGGCCCCGCTGGCCAGCGAATCGCAAGGACGCTGCCGTCTCAGGCTGATTGGGGATGGTCGTCAGCTCGACGTGCCCTTTGCAGATGCCGATCGTGCCCGACGTTGGATGGATCAGCTCATGTCTCGTGCACGCTGCGACTTGTGAGCCCAGACGCTTCCAGAAAGAAAGGCTTCAAGCTCGGCAAACGCAACAGCCAAGGCCCCCTTCCCCCTGGCGTGGAACGGCGTCGAAGGCTGCATCAGGAGCGCCGGCAAGAACGCCTGATTCAATTGTGGAGACTTGTTTTTTTTCTCCTCACCGCCACGGGATTGAGTTGGTTATTGCTGACCCTGGGCTGGAGCCTGCGATCCGCGACGCAAATCCAGATCAGCGGAAGCGCGCGGATGAACGAAAACGTGGTGGTGAAGGCTGCAGGCCTTTCCTTTCCTCAATCACTGCTAAGCCTCGAGCCGCGTCAGATCGAGACCAAATTGATGCAGGAGCTTCCCGTGCAGGAGGTGTCCGTTCAGCGGCGTCTTCTCCCTCCAGGCCTCGACATCCAACTCGTTGAACGCCGCCCCATCGCCGCTGCCACCCGCGTGGGCCCCGATGGAATCGAGCGGGGAATGGTGGACCTGGAGGCTCAGTGGATGCCGATGGACATGGCCAGGCAGGGAGAGAAGCCTGCAAGCGCTGTGAAAGTCGAAGGCTGGATTTCCAATCGACGGGCCGTCATCGCCCGCATCCTTCAACAACGAGACCAACTCGGTCGACCACTGAAAACAATTGTTGTAGAGCCCGCCGGTGGCGTCAGTCTGCGCATTGAGACCCTTGGCCTTGTTTATCTCGGCGCCAATGACGCCCTCTTAGATCAGCAATTCAAAACCATTGCCCAACTCACGCAAAGCCTTCCTCCCAGCCTGGGCGGCGTTTCAAGCGAAGGGCTGGATCTCAGTGACCCAAGCCAACCTGAACTGAAGTTACGGCCGAAGCCCAAACCTGCAGCTCCGTAAAAAGTCAGCGTTCGTTGACCTGATCGGGCCAAAAATGATGGTGACAATCAAGTTCCTGTATCGCTTTTGTCGGCAAAAGCGATACACAGCCCCATAATGCAACCGATTACAGCGGTTCAAGCTCGGATAATGGAGATTGTGAGCAGTGAGATGTCCTCAGCCATGAACCCAGAGGGCATCTCGCCTAGCCAATCAGCCCGCATCGAAGTGATCGGTGTTGGAGGGGGTGGCAGCAACGCTGTTAATCGCATGATTTTGAGCGATCTGGAAGGGGTTGCTTACCGGGTCTTAAACACCGATGCTCAAGCGCTGATTCAATCGGCTGCTGACAACCGGGTCCAGCTGGGCCAAACCCTTACCCGCGGTCTTGGAGCGGGCGGAAATCCAAGCATTGGCCAAAAAGCGGCGGAAGAGTCGCGTGCTGATCTTCAACAGGCGCTCCAAGGCGCAGATCTGGTCTTCATCGCTGCAGGGATGGGTGGAGGCACCGGGACGGGTGCTGCTCCTGTGGTTGCAGAAGTTGCCAAAGAAAGCGGCGCTCTCACCGTTGGCATCGTCACAAAACCCTTCAGTTTCGAAGGTCGCCGCAGGATGCGTCAGGCCGATGAAGGCATCGCCCGCCTGGCAGAGCACGTGGACACCTTGATCGTGATCCCCAACGATCGGCTTCGCGATGCCATCGCTGGAGCCCCCCTTCAGGAAGCGTTCCGCAGCGCCGATGACGTTCTGCGCATGGGAGTGAAGGGAATCAGCGACATCATTACCCTCCCTGGCCTTGTCAACGTTGACTTCGCTGACGTTCGCTCCGTCATGACCGAAGCCGGCACCGCCTTGCTCGGGATCGGTGTGGGCTCAGGCCGATCACGGGCGGTTGAAGCAGCACAAACCGCGATTAATAGCCCCTTGCTCGAGGCCGCGCGCATCGATGGTGCCAATGGCTGCGTGATCAACATCAGCGGTGGCCGGGACATGACCCTGGAGGACATGACCACCGCATCTGAGGTGATTTACGACGTCGTGGATCCAGAAGCCAACATCATTGTTGGTGCTGTGGTAGATGAACGCCTTGAGGAAGAGATCCACGTGACCGTGATTGCCACAGGCTTTGAAGACGGCAACCCTTACCGCTCAGAGCGCAGCACGCTTCGCCCCGCTGTTTCAGCCTTCGAGCCCAGGACACCGACCAACATCGCCCCTGAAAGCGGAGCACGGATTCCCGACTTCCTCAGGCAGCGTCAACAACGCCAGAGCGACAGCTAGAGGTTGGTGACCCGGAGTCCACGCCTGCCCAGAGCATCCCGTGTGGCTGCTCCCTTCCGGTTCTGACCAGGTTTGGGCGTCTGGACCGCATGGATCCGAATCGACGTCATGCTAGCAATGAACCTCTTTCACGGCGGAAGGGCGGATGCGCCCAGCTGAATTGATTCGCTTCAAGCAATCAGGGAGAGCGATCACGATGCTCACCGCCTGGGATGGCCTCAGTGCTGCCCTGGTGGAAGAAGCCGGCGCCGACGTGGTCTTGGTGGGTGATTCGCTTGCGATGGTGGTTCTAGGCCATGCCACCACCCTTCCAGTCACGCTGGAACAGATGCTGCATCACAGCCAGGCCGTCTGCCGCGGCCTAAACAAACCTCTTGCCGAGCGCCCGCTGGTGGTGTGCGATCTGCCATTTCTGAGTTATCAGTGCGGCCTCGATCGCGCCGTCGCCGCTGCAGGCACCATCCTCAAAGAGTCGGATGCCGCCGCCGTCAAGCTTGAAGGAGGCGAACCAGAGGTGGTTGCCGTTGTCGATCGCCTCGTGCGCATGGGCATCCCCGTCATGGGCCATCTCGGACTCACGCCTCAGGCGGTGCATCGACTCGGCTACCGGCGTCAAGCCATCGATCCGCGCAGCCAGGACAAACTGCACCGCCAAGCAAAGGCTTTAGAGGACGCTGGTTGTTTTTCACTGGTGGTGGAGCATGTCCCCGCCGAACTCGCCGGTCGGTTGCGACGCAACTTGTCGATCCCGGTGATCGGCATCGGCGCCGGATCCGATTGCGACGGACAGGTCAGCGTGACCGCGGACCTGCTGGGACTGACGCCAAGCCAACCACCCTTCAGCCCGGCCCGGATGCAAGGCCGTGAACTCAGCATCAGTGCCCTCAAAAGCTGGCTGACGGAGCAACGGGATCAGGGAGCAACTCCCACCACTCCACCACCTCCACAAGCACCTGATTGCTAACGGCCATTCCCTCGGGATCGCTGAGGCGCCAACGGCGGCCAAAACGTTCCATCAGACCCCTCTCTAAGAAGGGTTGCCAGCGCGCTTCTAGGGCAGGTAAGTCACGGCTGCAGCGACGTTCGTTCCAGCCGCAGCGTCTCGCAAGCTCCCACAGGTTTACGCCTTCGTAGCAGCGCAGCCCCACCAGCAGCCGATCGTCCAGAGGCAAGCTCTCGGCTGACCCTCGAATCAAACTCGAATCCAGTTTTGGACCCTGCTCCTTCAGCCAGGAGGCATAGGCCTCTCGGGTGCGAGGACGAGCCATCCGCTCCCCCCAGGGTGCACTGGTCGCGCCTAGACCAAAGGCCCACCATCCCGCACCACTCCAGTACACGCGGTTGTGCCTGGAGGCATGCCCTGGCCTAGCGAAATTGGAGATTTCGTAGCGGCAGTAACCGGCGCGGCGCAGCCTGCGGGTGGTGAAGGCGATCCGGTCGGCGGCAGCATCTTCCTCAGGGATCGCCAGCTCGCCTCGCTTCTCGCGCCAAGCAAACACCGTGACTGGCTCCACGCTGAGGTCGTAGATCGATAGGTGGGGAGCCTGCAGAACAACGGCCTGCTCCAGCTGCGCCTCCCATTCCTGATCCCCTTGGTCTGGAAGGTTTCGGATCAGATCCAAGCTCCAGCTCTGCAGTCCACCAGCCTGCAAACACCCTTGGAGCCAATGGCAGGCCTCAAGCAAATCCTTTCGGCGATGTCGGCGCCCCAGGGCCGCGAGCCTGACATCGTCAAAACTTTGCCCTCCCAAACTCACGCGGGTCACGCCCGCAGCGACCAGGGCGTGAAGATCCCTGCGCTCAAACGTAGCTGGATCCATCTCAAGGGTGATTTCAGCACCGTCCTGGAAGCCAAAGCGGCCTCTGAGCTGCTGCAGCAACGCTGCAAGTTGATCGGGCCTCAACAGGGATGGCGTACCACCGCCGACATACACGGTGGCCAATGGAGGCCCTGGGGGAGAGAGGTGGATCTCTGCGCTGAGCTGCGCCAGGTAGGTCTCGATCGAACCGCTACCAGACCCTCCATCCGCATCAGCCCGATCGCCGAGGGGCACCACCGCGAAGTCGCAATAAAAACAACGCCGATGGCAAAAAGGAATATGTAAATAGGCGCTGCGAGGTGCAGATGCGGTCATCTGCGCAGGCAGAGCGACGGAAGATGATGCATGCTGCCTTCATACGGAGTGAACGGCCACGACCGATTGCCATGGTTGAAGTTCTCATCCTGGTCCTATTTCTGATCTCCGGTGGAGCCACCGGCTGGATGGGAGTTCATCTCCTTCCACAAGAGATGCTGGACGATGTCACCGATGTCCAACGGGTGCGCCTCGGGCTCACCGGCCTTGGCACGGCCATAGGCCTCGTAGCAGGCCTCGTTTTCAAGCGGCTGCGTCTGCAACTGATGCAGCAGGTGCGCACGATGCCCACCGATTTGTTGATCAGTCGATCGGTGGGACTGATTCTTGGTCTGCTGGTCGCCAACCTCTTGTTAGCGCCGATCCTGCTGCTCCCACTCGCCGGTGGCGTCACGCTGGTCAAACCGCTGGCTGCGGTGCTCAGCAATGTGTTTTTTGGCGTTCTGGGATACAACCTCGCCGAGGTGCACGGACGCACGCTTCTGCGCCTGTTCAACCCCACCAGCACGGAAGCGCTGCTGGTGGCAGACGGTGTGCTCACCCCTGCAACCCCGAAGATCCTCGATACCAGCGTGATCATTGATGGGCGAATCCGCGGCATGTTGGCCTGCGGTTTGCTGGAAGGTCAGGCCATCGTTGCTCAAACGGTGATCGACGAGATGCAGCAATTGGCCGACTCCACCAACTTGGAGAAGCGAGCCAAGGGACGTCGTGGCCTGAAACTTCTGCGCGATCTACGCGACACCTACGGCCGTCGACTGGTGATCAACAGCACCCGTTATGAAGGAACGGGCACCGACGATCGCCTTCTCCTGCTTGCAGGCGACACGGGCGGCACGCTTGTGACCGCCGACTTCAACCTGGCCCAGGTCGCCGAAGTGAAGGAGATCAAGGTGATGAATCTGAGCGAATTGGTGATCGCCCTACGCCCTGAGGTGCAGCCCGGAGATGAGCTGTTGCTCAAGATCGTGCGCGAAGGCAAAGAGGAGAGTCAGGGAGTGGGCTACCTCGAAGACGGAACGATGGTGGTGGTTGAGGAGGGCCGGAGCTTGATCGGATCCCGTCAACCCGTTGTGGTGACCGGTGCACTGCAGACCCCAACAGGGCGCATGGTGTTTGCTCGCCGTGACAAAAACGGTGCGCGAAACAACCGCAGCAGCAAGAGCAGCAAGGGCAAGGCTGCACGCACGGACAGCGCTGAAGAGCAGCCATCCTCGTGACCCCGCTAGGCTCCCTCCACGACAGGGATGCTCAGAGGAATGACCACATCAGCGCCTTATTACGGCGACTCAGGCGTGATGCGCACACCCCCGCCTGACCTGCCCTCTTTGATGCTCAAAGAGCGGATTGTGTATCTGGGCCTTCCGCTGTTTTCAGACGGAGACACCAAGCGTCAGCTCGGCTTGGACGTGACCGAGCTGATCATTGCCCAGCTCCTCTTTTTGGAGTTCGACAACCCAGACAAGCCGATTTATTTCTATATCAACTCCACGGGTACAAGTTGGTATTCGGGCGAGTCGATTGGCTTCGAGACAGAAGCCTTTGCCATCTGCGACACGCTTCGCTACGTGAAGCCACCGGTGCACACGATTTGCATCGGTCAGGCGATGGGAACGGCTGCCGTCATCCTTTCCGCTGGCACCAAAGGGCAAAGAGCGGCCCTACCCCATGCCTCGATCGTGTTGCATCAGCCCCGCAGCGGCGCGCGCGGCCAGGCCACGGACATTCAGATCCGCGCCAAAGAGGTGCTGCATAACAAGCGGGCCATGCTCGAAATCCTTTCGACCAACACCGGTCGCAGCGTGGAAGAACTCTCCGCCGATTCAGACAGAATGAGTTATCTCACCCCTCAAGAAGCCGTGTCCTACGGCCTGATTGACAGGGTTCTCGATAGCCGCAAGGACCTACCTGCAGCGGTGGGTTAAGGACCCATCCAGCATCAACCGCGCCTGTCATTGAAAACACAACGCTGTTGAACCAGCCGTGGTTGTCTAAACAGACCATTTTTTTTACTTCAACCCTTCCTAGGACCCATGCCGATCGGTACCCCCAGCGTTCCCTACCGCCTCCCCGGCAGCCAAATGGAGCGCTGGGTCGACATCTACACCCGTCTTGGCGTTGAGAGGATTTTGTTCCTCGGCTCTGATGTGAATGACGGGGTTGCGAACAGCCTCGTTGCCCAGATGCTGTATCTCGATTCCGAAGACAGCAGCAAGCCCATCTACCTGTACATCAACTCCCCAGGTGGATCGGTCACCGCTGGCTTGGCGATCTACGACACCATGCAATACGTGAAGAGTGACGTCGTCACCATCTGCGTCGGGCTGGCCGCATCGATGGGTGCCTTCTTGTTGACGGCAGGCACGAAAGGCAAGCGCCTGGCCTTGCCCCATAGCCGGATCATGATCCACCAGCCTCTTGGGGGAACGGCGCAACGTCAGGCGAGCGATATCGAAATCGAAGCCAGGGAAATCTTGCGGATGAAGGAAATGCTCAACCGCTCCATGGCCGATATGACAGGGCAGAGTTTTGAAAAAATCGAGAAAGACACCGACAGGGACTATTTCCTGAGTGCGGAAGAGGCCAAGGATTACGGCTTGATCGATCGGGTGATCTCCCACCCCAACGAAGCTTGAGGGTCAATCCGGCCCATCCGTAAACTTCAGTATTGTCTTCAGCAGGTTCCGACCGGATGGCTCAGCTTTTCTATGACTCAGACGCCGATCTCTCGCTGCTGAGCGGCAAGACGGTAGCCATCATCGGTTATGGATCCCAGGGCCATGCCCACGCCCTGAACCTCAAGGACAGTGGCATCAATGTGGTGGTGGGTCTCTATGACGGCAGCCGCTCAGCCGAGAAAGCCAAAGCCGATGGCCTCGAGGTTCTGAGCGTGGCGGATGCATCCGCCAAGGCTGACTGGATCATGGTGCTGCTACCGGACGAGTTTCAGAAAGAGGTGTATGAGAAAGAAATTGCCCCTCACCTCAGCGCTGGCAAGGTTTTAAGTTTTGCTCACGGCTTCAACATTCGCTTTGAGCTGATCAAGCCACCGGCCGATGTGGATGTGTTGATGATCGCTCCGAAGGGACCGGGTCACACCGTGCGCTGGGAGTATCAGAACGGTCAGGGGGTTCCTGCCCTGTTCGCAATCGAACAGGACGCTTCCGGGAATGCGCGCGGCCTGGCGATGGCCTACGCCAAAGGGATTGGCGGCACACGCGCGGGCATCCTTGAGACCAACTTCAAGGAAGAAACCGAAACCGACCTGTTTGGAGAGCAAGCGGTTCTCTGCGGTGGCCTCTCAGAGCTGGTCAAAGCTGGATTCGAGACCCTTGTGGAAGCCGGTTATCAGCCTGAGCTCGCTTATTTCGAGTGCCTGCACGAAGTGAAGTTGATCGTCGACCTGATGGTGAAGGGCGGTCTCTCCTCCATGCGCGACTCCATCTCCAATACTGCGGAATACGGGGACTACGTCAGTGGCCCGCGTCTGATCACCGCTGACACCAAAGCGGAGATGAAAAGGATCCTCTCCGACATCCAAGACGGAACCTTTGCCAAGAACTTCGTTGCAGAATGCGCAGCCGGCAAGCCTGAGATGAACAAAGTTCGCGCTCGTGATGCCGAGCATCCAATCGAGAAAGTTGGCAAGGGACTGCGCTCGATGTTCAGCTGGCTCAAGACGGCCTGAGCGATCCCTTTCTGCTTGTGATCGTCGCCGCAGGCCTTGACCTGCTGGTCGGCGATCCCCGCTGGAGCCCTCATCCAGTTGTCGCCATGGGGCGCGTGATCACTGGACTCCGCTACTGGGTCGAACGCTGGGCCGGAGACCGGCCCTTTCCACTGCGCGCCGGTGGGGCCCTGATCACGCTCGTTTTGGTGGTGGGCAGCGGCGGAACGGGCTGGCTGCTGGAACGGCTGATCTTGCCCCAGTCTCCGTTGCCCCATCCCTTAGCGGCAGTGTTGCTGGTTCTTGCCCTGGCGAGTGCTCTGGCAGCTCGCAGCCTTCGCGACAGCGTGCTGGCCGTCCTTCAGGCCCTCCCGGACCTCCCCTCGGCCAGGGATCGCCTCAGTTGGATTGTGGGCCGTGATGTGAGCCAATTGGATCAAGACGACATCCTCCGGGCCAGCGCGGAAACAGCCAGTGAAAATTCAGTGGATGGACTGTTTGCCCCGCTGTTTTGGATGTTGATCGGAGCTGGCCTCTGGCAGGCGGGCTTCAGCCAAGGTCCAGGCCCCCTGGCCTTGGCGTGGGCGTTCAAAGCCAGCAGCACCCTTGATTCCATGCTTGGGTATAAGCATGGACGCTTGCGTTGGCTCGGGACTGCTGGGGCCAGGCTCGACGACCTATTGACCTGGTTGCCCTGCCGGTTGGTGCTAATCACGCTTCCGCTTATGAGCTTGCCCTGGACCCAGTGGCCAACAACAGTGCGAGCCGCCGCCGCCGATGGGAGACCTGATCCCTCCCCCAACGCAGGACTCTCAGAATCAATTTTTGCCCATTGCGCCGATGTGCAGATGGGAGGGCTCAATCGCTACGGCAACACTTGGATCAGCAAACCAGTGCTTTCCGCCCAATCAGGCAAGGCCACAGCTGAAGGCGTGCGCAAGCTGCTGAACTTAAGCCTCAAACTTGAAGTGTCCTGGTTAGTGGCGGCAGCTGGCTGGTCGTTGCTTCAGTAGGCACCACGGTCCATGGGGAGCAGAAGAACTCCAAACGTGCGCAGGATGATCGCCAAATCAAGAAGGAAAGAGCGGCCTCTCGAGTAAGCCAAATCAAGCCTCACCCGCTTGGGGTAGCTGAGATTGTTCCGACCACTCACCTGCCACAACCCCGTTAAGCCGGGCCGCACAGCCAACACCTCATCCATGAAGGGGCCGTAGCGCTCAATTTCCTTGTCCACAATCGGCCGTGGCCCAACCACACTCATCTCACCACGGAGGACATTCAGAAACTGAGGGAGTTCATCCAGGCTGGAACGCCTTAAGAAACGGCCAATCGGAGTGATGCGGGGGTCTTGGCGAAGCTTGAAATCTCGCTCAAATTCAGCGCGCATCTCTGGCGACTCAGCCAACACGCGTTGCAAAACAGCGTCGGCATCCGCGCGCATGGTGCGAAATTTGATGCATCCAAAATGCCGGTATCGACGACCAACGCGCTTCTGCACGTAAAACACAGGTCCGGGCGAACTCAAGCTCACCAGGGCCGCGATCAACAAAAAAACTGGTGATCCAAGCCCTAAGGCCAGCAACGAGAAAGCAATATCACCACTTCGCTTGAGTGAGCGTCCCAACCGGCTCTGCTTACGAACCAGTGCCACGGATGTGAGCACCGAGGGAGGGGCTGACAACAACTCGAGATGCCGCTTCGTCGCACGCCGACTCAGGCTGGATCCACCGGCCTGGAGCGACGTTCGACGCAGACTGACTTGCATCAAGTGTCCCTTGAGTCTCAACCTACTGAACCGCAACAGGACACAACCAAAAGGGTGAAAGGGCCACTCGCCGCAACGGCACAGGAACAACTGCTACCTCCCGACCTGCGCAGCAGCGAGCCGAAACGAGCAGATAACAGCATTTGCTGACAGAAACAGGTCAAGAAGTCTCTCAGCCAATTGCAGCAAAAGACAAATATTCCGAAGCTGGGGCATGACTTCCACCGACACATCCATCAGCGCCCTTCTCGAAGAAGCCCTCCAAGAACCCACGATTGGAGACACAGGGAGCTTTCGGTGGCACGCCACGGCGATTGGAATCGCAGCGCTGTGGATCGACGCGTCACCGCCTTCCACTCCACCGTTTGAGAAGGCTTTAAAGGAAGGATTGGAGATTGGCTTGGATCTAAGCCGAGAAGAACGAGAATTTCATCAAGTCAGTGAAGGACTTGTTCTTCTGTTTCACTCCTAATTTCCTCAACAAGCAAAGAAATCATCAAGAAAACCTGCCCAAAGCACACAAGCAACCCAATCACTTGAACAAACATCTGCTCACCGTTGCTAAATACTGGCTTGGAGGATTCACAGCTTTTATGCTTCTGTTTTACGCAATCATTTCCATCAAATAAAAAACCATTGACCAGCGCCCATCCAAAGGAATCAAAGCGCATCTCAATCATTGAAATCAAATCCTTAAAAAATTAATTGCTTTTTAATATTGCGCCAGTCCACAGGGGATGCGACAAGATCGCCATTAATTCATCGAGAAGCCTTGTCTGAGCTTCGTTTGTCCATCCACGGTCGATGACCTGAATCAAATATTCATGCTGGACACCATCACCGCGCTGGCGAGAGCAAACGATGACGACATCATCATAAGAAATTGGAAAATCAGCCGTTAAAATATGCCCAAGAATGCCTTCTGAGATGAATAATAAAAAATCACATACAACCTGGCTCAAATACTCCTCTCCCTCAGCCAGATCTCCGCAGGCAATCATCTGCTCTTTCGTCTGTGGGGTGTAGGTCACAAACGAAAAAAAGAATGGGGCAGTCGTTTTCTGTAAATACAAGCCTTTGAATGGTCGATGCATCTTCACCACACCTTGAATGGCAATTTCTCTTCAGTCCTTAGAGACAATCAAAAAAATGCAATCAATGATCGACCCTCCTGACACAGACAAAATCAAAAGGTTACCTCTGATTAACGCGAACTTTGAAGGCACTTTAGTCCTTACGAATCAAGGGCTCAAACCTTTGATCCCCGATGAGTGATATCAATCGCAAACCGCAGCGACTTTTAGGAATGGAACGTTCAGCTCACAAGGACCAGAGGATCACATAGATCCTTGAAGCCTTCCCGATGATTAAAACGGAGAGGGTGGGAATACATATAGGTCTCAAAAAGACTTTATTACTTGCTTTAGGAGGAAACACAAGAGAAAGCAAGTATTTCCAACAACACATCCAACAACACATTCACGGGACCACCTGAAACCTTCCTGAACCCATTTCCGGAAAACGATTTCACGAAGAGATTCCCTCTATACGACTTCGATTCATGTGCCCGCCCAAGCGCAAAAAAAAGGAAGGTCTCCCCAGACCTCCCTCATGACGACGCATCCCCGCTTTCCAGGGACGAATGAATTGTTATGTATCGAGCGGAACCTATTTGTAGGGACAGGCACTAAACCACTGGCAAATACTGAGACAAAGAAAAACCCCTGAGGTGCTCACTCCCCAGAGGTCTTTCCCGTCCGTTCATGACTTATTCACTCTCCTACTGACTCCTAGATACGGATATCAGGAGAACCGCCTGCCCTAGTAGTAAATACCCATCAACTCGCCCTTCTCTTTTAAGACGATGGAATCAAGTTGAACTTGACCTCATAGCGGTAGAAGTCGATGCCCTGTGCGATCTGAAGTGCTCTCCTGATTCGCTTGTCATCGTCCAAAGCGATGATCACGCCGCGCACGACTTCAGTTCATGCGGGTTCAAAAGGTTCCTTCAGAACATAAAAAAGGAGGGTCTCTCACCTCCCTCCTTCGTGCCGTGCAATCCCGTGTGAGGAATGAAAAGAGTTTTATGTATCCGCGTGAACTCTTCTGTAGGAACAAACACCTTTCAGGGTTCTGCGTCAACACCCCAAACAGCAGGAACGTTTTCCCAACCCTTCCGCACTAAGTCCTTCCACATACCTTCTGCTCTTTCCCTCCTGAGGTGCTTACGAGTCTTCAAGAGAGCAGGAGAACCATCAGGCATTGCACGACCCTTATCCACGAAGACACGGGGGTCGACGGACCAACTCTTCTCATCCCTCTGAAACCGATAGGTCCATCCGTCTTCGGGGTTCCGCAACCAACCGTCTCCCATAAAAACTACTCACCAATACATCTGTATTAGTCATAGCAGTGGATTGGTGTTCGGAAACTCTTGAGTTGCTCATTCAAAAACGAACAGATGACTTGACTGGGTTCTCAGGGGCGAAAATCGTTCGGAAAGGCGTTCGGTTGGTAGAATCTAGAAACACTTACCCTTTCCGAACGATGGGACGGAAAATCGGATACGCAAGGTGCTCCACCACCCATCAATCCACCGACTCGCAGGTGGATGACCTCAAGGCAGATGGATGCGAAGAGGTCTTCTTTGAAAAGGTCTCAAGCACCACGACCCTGGAGCAACGACATCAACTGCGTGCCTGCCTATCTGTTCTCCGTGAAGGAGACCTGCTGTGTGTTGCCAAGTTGGACCGCCTTGGAAGGAGTCAGGTCGAAGTCATCAACCGTCTGAACGATCTCCAGCAAGAGGGAATCCATGTGAGAACCCTGGATGGATTGATAGACACCAAGGCACTTGGGAAGATGGCACCTCTTGTCGTTGGACTCCTAACTGGACTTTCAGAAGTGGAAAGATCTCTTATCCAGGAGAGGAGCAGAGAGTCCGTAGAGCACCGCAGGAAGACAGGAGGGAATCTTGGAGGGAGACCAAAGACCTCCAACAAGAAGGAGTCATTGGTCTTGCGTCTGCGTCAAGAAGGAGAGTCCTATAGGTCCATAAAGGATCAAACAGGTCTGGCACTCGCAACCATCACACGCATCATCAAAGAAGAAGAGGTGATGTGATGGTGAAGATCCTTATTGGGGTTGGTCTTGGGTTTCTGCTGTTCACTAACCCAGAAGCAAGGCAGATAACAGGAGACCTACTCCGCTCTGCTGGCGATGCCATTGCTCCCGCAAAAGAAGGAAAGACGATCCAAAACAGAATGCAAGATGCAGTATTGGAAAAGGTCCAAGAAAAAATATGAAGGCACTGCTACTCATGCTGCTTTTACCTGTGATGCCAGCGAAGGCAGAGCAACCAGACATCAAGTGCCCAGGGAACAACACCGTTGAGATGAGATGGTGCGCCTCCAAGAGTTTGGATGAGTCCAAGGCAGCACTTGAGAAGAAACTCTCACCAGAGACCCTGAAGCAATGGAGAGAGGCAACCATGGAGGTCTGCTCTGCTGCCTATCGACCTTATTTACAAGGAACGATTTACCCACAACTGGTTGTTGGGTGTGATGACCGACTCAATCGCGTTCTGCTGAAAGAACTGAAAGGTCTAGCAGAATGAAAGCACTGCTGTTCCTGCTCACAGGGGTAATGAATCCATTGATTGTTCCGCAGGACAACATCCTTCCTGTTTTTGGTTGTGGAACTTCCTGTCGGGTGGAAACAGAGCAGTTGTCCTTACCAGAGGTGATGAACGACGGGTGGTTGAGAGTCAAGGTCAGGCAGCGAACCTGGATTCATACCTGCGATTGGGATACCAAGGAATGTAGACATGAACCAGCATCTGGCAGAGCAGGTCCTCCTGTAATCGACATCTGGTTGTTTGCTGACTGCGTTGGCGAGAGGTTCTCAACCAGCAAGAACGCTGACCGCACTGATTCCTGGGAACAGGATGTTTTCTACAGAGAGGGCGATGTCGCAGGACAACCCAAGTACCAGACCGTTCATGGGAATCCATTTATGCGATGGGCGAAGTTATGTCCTGCTGAAGGAGAGGACGGGATGCGTTCTATCCAGGGGTCCTTTGACCGCTTCCGTAAAGCATTGGAGGAGATCAGATGAGGTTCCTACTCCCACTACTCCTTTCACTTGCACTACCAGTGATGGCAGCACCCAAATACAAAATCCAAGTCAGAAACCAGTTCGGTGGATGGCAGCAGTATCAAACCGTTCATCACCTTCCCTCTGCCGCAAGGACAGCACAAACAAGAGCAACTCAATCAGGCAAGCAATACAGGATTGTTGATGAGGATAGAAAACTTATGGATCTCTTCTATCCATAAAATTAATTCCGCACTGTTATTCCTTTATTATGTTGTGTTGTTAACGTGCAGTTGAATGCAATATTGGAATATCGAGGGACTGCCTCTAAGCACTCCTAGACAATTTAACTCTAACAAGATAGAATGAATATATTGTGGAAATTGTCATGACTACTCCAAGGCATAAGAAGTTTGGATATGAATTGACTGACAAAGATAAATTTAGATACTTCTCTAAGATATTCGCGCTTTATGAGAGTGATATCAAAAGATACTGGGACAAAACACAGTCAGAAGACTGGGACGATGTCGAGGTATTACCTGAATCGTTCAGACTTGACTATCTTGATAATCAGTTCGATCAAGATTATGAGGAGAACCGTAATGACGAAGATGAAGACGAAGATGTGCCATTTGAAATTGAACTGCACGGGAAAGACTTACTTAGTGATAATTACAAACGCATCCTTGATAGAGCGATCGAGGTCAGGAAGAAGGAACATCCTGATGAGGATGAAGAGACACTATTTGCCAATACTATTGAGGAACTTGCAGAAGAGTATGGTCCTCCATGGTTGAAACTACACCCACCTGCCAACCAATTACCTGGCAAAAAGTACAAGACAATCACCGACGCTCAACTAGCAGGATGGGAATGGGACGAAGACCATATGATTAATATCGAGATGCCTAAGAAATATCTCCTTGCCTGGTTTGACAATGTGGAGTTCGATGAAGATGAGGAAGATGACTTTTCCTTCGGTTTTGAGAAGTACGATAAAGATACACTTTTAATCACTGAATTCAATCCTGATTTCTGGACTAAATGCAGTCAGGAAGACTTTGAGCAAGCAGTCTTAGATAAACTTCATCTCAAGAAAGAGTGGATTGAAAGCATGACCGTTGACGGTTAATAACTTATCACAATCCTTCCCTTTCTACGCGTTAAATTCTGCAAGTATAGTTGAAGCGTGTAATCATCTGAGTTATACTCGTGTCAATACGAGCATTAAGCATTAGCGATGATTGGTTTAATAATTATGGCGATAGGTTTTGTCAAAGCAGCATCCGATTATGGGATCCTACAAGGATTCGCATTTGCGGGACTCTGGTTTGTATTCGGATTATTTCTACTAGGTATACCGACTATTGTCGCAATGATGAGAACACTGGGGACATTTGAAGCAAAAGAATTTATTCAAGGGATACTTGCTCAATGCCTTCTAATTGCAATTCTTTACGGTATTCTTAACTTATTTGGCATGGAGGAGATGTTTAGTTGGTTTGTATTTGGGGGAATAATTATGGGTTTGACTGCTCCACAACAGGCACTCAACCGAGACAGAGAGGATCGTATCAAGTTAAACCAAGAGCAGGATACTGAAAAATGAAATTCGTAAATATTCTAATTTCAGCGACTGTAATGATTTCAGGTTTTGGGATAGCAAGATATTTCAGATACACCAAAACACTTTCTAGACCAGTAGAGATGGAATCAATCCCTGCTGGGTACTCATATGAAGGACGCTTTGGACAGGGAAAAGATATTTACTCAAAGGAGGAGGATCGGACTGGCAGCATCGTTGAGATTTCTGGATATCGCATCAACAGACATGGAAAGGTGCGTAAGGATATTCCCTATGCCTTGGACTGTGAACGCTCTTTAAGGAAATGGCAAGGCGAATGGGGACCCATTGAGGTTGACTCCCTAGCAGAAGCATTTGAGAAAAGGTATTGTTGAGATAAGACTGAGTTAAAACATGATCCCATTTCAAGGATTGATCGCCTCTATACTTGGAGTGATAGGTCTCATTGTCAATTGGAACAAAGAGTTATACTTTTTCTTTTGGTTGCTTGTATTTCTTCTTCTGATGGACATGGTTCTAACAGATGCGCTACGCAATGTATTGAAAATAAAAGGTGATTGCAATACTGCTCGAATTACCGTCCTCATTGCCACAATCAATCAAATAACTATAATAATTTTTGGGATAGGGTCTTTTAGCACTTAACCTGTAGGAGATCCAAATAGATTCAAGGCAACGAGTATTTTAATTTCATACAAGCAAGCAATATCTGCATGACTCGTCTAAGCATCTATGCCACCCTTAAGTCGTACTCTTTTGATTGGTTTGTTTTGAGATGCATAGTTAGTAAATCACAATACTTATATCGTTCCGAGATAGAACTCGTAAGAGACTTACACTGATCTAAAGCATTGCCCGTTGCTGAGATACCAATGGACTACAAACGCTTGGCAATTTCACTCGGTGCTGGCGTTGCAGGTGCTGTGGTCGTATCTGCAATAGGTGCTCAAAAGTCTTATGTACTTGCTGCTGCCTTAGTGATGGGTGCAGGAGGCACTTTGATACGGAGGCAATCATCACAAAAAAGAAATATGCAGATATCGACTAGCGATGATGCTAAAAATTACTTCGAAGAGGGTAAAGCAAATTCACTACTTGAGAAACACGAGCAGGCAATAGAATGTTTTTCCAAGGCGATATTAATTAATGCAAAAGATCCAACTTTCTTTTCGTCCCGTGCATCATCAAAAACAAAACTTAGACAATATGAAGAGGCATTAAAGGACTATGACTATGCCATCGAATTAAAACCTGACTGTCCCGAACAATTCATTTGCCGTGGACGCATCAAAGAAATCTTATGCGATACATATGATGCGATTGAAGACTATTCTATTGCAATTAAGTTGGACTTTTCTTGTATGCAAGCATATGCCATGAGGGGTAAGGCGTATAAAGAATGCTTTGAGTTTGATGACGCAGAATCGGACTTAAATAAGGCAATTGAACTTGGCAGCAATGATATAGCAATTAGAAAAATGAGGGGTTATTTAAGAGAGAGAAAAGGAAATCTGAAAGGTGCTATCGAAGATTACACAATCACAGCAAATGCTAAAGAGACTTTTGATAACTACCAATCCTTGGGAGATGCTCAATTTGCCCTTGGAGATTATGCTTCAGCAATCAAGTATTTTGAAAAAGCAATTCTGTTAGATGCAGATAATATAAGCGCCCACTTTTCTCTTGGGAACACCTATATGCGCCTGAAAAACTATTCAGATGCGTTGGTATGCTACACAAATGCATTGGAAAATTCACCTTCATTTGCAAGTGGATTCCTCAATCGTGGGATCGCCAATTACGCATTAAACCAATTGGTGGATGCTTGCTCAGACTGGATGAAAGCAAAAGAATTAGGAAGTGAAGACGCTCAGGATCTTCTGGATAAACATTGCAATTAACCCTTTAATGCCTATAACAAAATAACAAAATAACGGATTAACACACTGAAACTGAAAATTGTAAATTTCAGTTCTACGACCAGTGCTCATCCCACTCTTGTTGCAACTCAGCAGGGGTAAGTGAGTTGTAGAACCCGCGCCACTTCTTCTCTGAATTGGCATCAGACGCAACTAGAGACACGAAGAGGTCAATTGCCTGTTGCTCGCTGAAAACACGCCCTGACGGAGATTTGAGTTCCATATGCGGTCATCTTCGCCATCTAGGTCTTGGAGTAATCAAAATCGTCATACACCTCTGCGCGTCTCAGACACCCTTTAAGCGTCTTCTTTTGCGTATGTGAAAGATGAAAGCATATTCAATGCCTTCGCACCCCCCAAGGTGATGATTCATCTCTTCTATCCCTGGTCAGCAAACCTTGATAGATAGTTCTTCATTACCAACTACTCATAAAAAGTTTTAGGTGTGATCAGTCAAGATCTGCATAGTTCCCATGAGCGTCCCAGACGCCCTTGAAGCGTCCTCTTTTGCTTGGGTTATAGCGAGGAGCATATTCAATCCTTCTACCGCCTGAGGGCGCTGTAGTGCTCTTTCCGTAGAACCTTCTGCTGGTCATAAATGAGACATCATCAAACCTCAATCCACGCTGCTTCCTGATGCTGGATGCTTTGCTCTTTGCTTGATCAAAACCTCTTGCTGTTCCAAGGACTGCTCTTGTCTTCTTGTTGTAAATAACGAACTCAGCATTCGGGTTGTAGTCCTCACACAGGTTCAAGAACTCTCTAAATGTAATCATGTCATTAACCTCTTATTTTGTTTCAGCAGTTTGAGGTCTGCTGCTGTCCTTGCTTCCAGATACTGCTCGTAATCAAGAAAATCAGTCCTTGAAATGATCTGTTTAAGATTATTTTCTATATTTTTACTTGTAATCTTGACATTCATACCTATCTCTTCGCTTTACTGCGTCTAAAACTTTTCTTGCTGCTCTTTTGTTTCTGCTTTCAAAGACCCTGACACCTTGCTGAGGATCAACTGGATTGGGGTAATACTTTGATTTCCCTCTTTGCCTTGGATCTATTGCTCTTGGATTAATATTTTCCCAATCCTGAAGACCAGGGTCATCCTCTAGATCCTTTAGGTAGGAACCGTCTTTCATCTTGTCTCTTAGACGCTTGATGATTTCACGATCTTCCAGATATGCCTTGTAGAGCAGTTCAACATAATCACGAAAAGTCATTTGCTATTCCTTCCTATATTCAATACATCATTCAACCTTTGCTCATACTTTAAGTAGTCTTGCTCAAATATATTCTGTTTCAAGTGTTTGATTTCATCACTAATCCAGGCATAAGCAAGTTTGAGATCAGGATCAATACGAAAACCTGAAGCATCTTCTATCTCCTGCCTTTTAGCAATTAGATAATTGATCTTTTGTTCATGTTGCTCTCGCATTGACTTATCCATCTTGTCTTAGAAACCAACTTGTGGCATTTTCAACATGGTGTAAGCATTACGAATAAGGTGCTTATGAAGATCACTTCTATTCATGCTGTAGTGATCCATCAACTCCTCCTCATATACCAAGAGATTTCTCTCTTTTTCTTTATAAGAAATATGGGTCTTAGAGGGGAGTAAGGACAACCTTGAATTAACTCTTTTATGTGGGTATGTAAATGTGCTTCTGTTCATTTGATATCCAATTGATTTCAATATCTGGTCTGCTAAGGCAGCATTCCTAAAACTATTTATATCGCATTAAAAAGACAATGCGGAAACTCAAACGCCCCAAAAACACCCAAAGGACTCTTAAAGAACTAAAGGAATGTCTGAAAAACGCCAAGGTTATTTATACACTTTAGATCCAATAAATACATATAGTTAGCAAATTGACACAAATCTGTTAATGCGCAAGTGATGGGCATTTAGTTGACAATACTCAAAAATAATAGTAAAATACAATCAAGAAAAAGAATAACAGCGATGGATCTTACTGATAAAGAAAGGCAGGCAATCACAGGAAAGCACAATCTCGCAGACCAAGAGAAGAGAGTAAAGATCAAACAATTAGATCTTGAGGTATGGACAGCGTTTGCGCCAAAAAAAGCAGAGCACAACAACTCATCAATTGAATACCGTTGCTTCTGTCCTTACTGTGCGGAAGATTCAAAGAAGAAGCATAAGAAGGAAAGAGGTGGAGGTCATGACCTAACTGCGTGGGTCTTCCAGCACGCCAATGGAGATGGTCTGAGTTTCAAGTGCTTCGCCTGTGGGACAAAGCACGACAGAGTCTTTGAATTCTTAGGTGGTGCTGGTTCTACAGCAGCAGAGAACTACGCCTGGAAACGCTTTGCGATAGGTGCTGTAGGGCATGGTTGGTATTGCCCTTACCCACAACGATGGAAGCAAGAACAAGAGCAAGCAAAGCGAGATAGAGCAACGCACCACAAGGCAAAAGACGAACGCCTCAAGAAGGAGCACCAGATCGCCTACGCACTGCGTGAACAGGAAGCACTCAAGGCAGCAGAACCCAGAACACCTTCACGCCCAAAGGGGTCATGTGGCGTCTCCAAGGAAGAAGCAGAAAGAGAGCGAGAACGCTTTGCCTCGAGACCCGTCAGGAGAAGTCAGGGATCGTGAAGTCCCCGCCTTCCTTCAACTCGCCACGGAGACCGATGTAATCACAAAAACTTATACAGAGAGAAAGTTGATGGGTTTTCCAAAGAGAGAGACTACAGGAACTAACTTCGATTTCAGAGCGCACTCATTTCCTCAAAAAAAATCCCCCAGGATGTTTGAGATCCCAAGGGTTGAGCATCAATCAATCTTGTGTGTCGTCGAATAGTTCCTCCAGTCTTCGATACATGCGGATTCCATCTTCTACCTCCCAGTGCTTGTTAAAAGATGGACCACCGGGATACTCAAAGTGTGATTGCTCTTCATCGCAATAGTTTTCCCAAACTCCAGTCAAAACTTGATTGACTTCACCACCACCTCGTTCTAGAAGGTCGCGGAACTCTCTGGATTGCTCCGTCATTCCAATGAGTTCGTCATGCGTAGCGTATAGAACAACTGGTTCAGGATTCTCACCACCATTTGGGTAGGTCCAGTCCTCATGGAAGAACGAAATCTTCCATGGTTTTTCATCGGCAAGTGTCATAAGTGTTTCCCTCCATTAGTAAGTGAATAAAGGGGAGTAGTTTCCTGCTCCCCAGTCAGGTCAGATTTACTCGCAACAACGGGAAACGAGTGTCAGCATCCATTCATCAAAATGATTAGACATCTCATCCATTCGCAGTTGCTCTTCATCAGTCCGAGCAATAGTGCTGGTTCCCAATCCTTGCTCTACTTCATCTTTTAGAGCAAAAGCACGAATAGCATCCCAGTAATAAAGCAAGACGTTTATGAGTTTGCGACAACCACTACCTTCATAAAAGTCATCATCATCTATCAAAGAATATAGATGTCCCTCGAACACCCTGACAGAACATCTGTCTTTAATTGCGTCTCGCCTGAGAGACGACCACATCTTCGAGATGTGTCTAACATCTGATGCTTTTGTAATAGACATAAGAGATTTCCTCCATAGTTTTGTTTGTAAAAGTGAGAGTTATTACCTTTCTGTCTCCCGTATATCTCTCAGAACCGGGGTTTTACGAGGGTCAGAGGTCCTCGAAGAACTTATGTAATGAGAACCTTGGTGCGTCCTCCAAAAGGAGAGACCGCACAAACTAATTCTGGTTTCCAACCACATAGTTCTGATAGTTCCTTCCAGGGGTCCAACAGAAAACAAATGATCTCTTCTGTCCCCCATAGGAAACAACACAGACGGGGTGTCCCGTCTTCTTACGCATATGGAAGGTTCCTTCATCAGCAAGGTCCCGCAGGAAGTCCTGAATCCTGCGATTGACCTGTGCTGAGTTCATGGGTCAGAAGTCAAGCGAATCCCTTTCCAGAAGGAACATAAGGATTTGCTTCTGGAAAGGTCGCAAAATCCACCAATGTCATATTGGGAGGAAGGAGTTTTGCTCTCGCAGGATTCACACGAGTCGCATCACATTCACTACAGCAACGATGCGGGAGATTCTGTTCTTGCGCTTCCTTCGCATAGGTATGAGGAGCAAGAGGAGCAGGATTATGAGTGTCGTGAAGGGAAACCATTTCCTTACCGCATAAGCAGCAGTTCATGGGTTGGTAATCCTTCTCATGAATCATGGTCGAACCAGGTTCATAGGAATTCTTGTTCCAGAGGTTCTTATAGAAGTTGTTGTATTTGATTTGAGATTCGACATTTCCTTTAGTTCCTTCACGGAACCACTTCATAACCTGCTTTTGAGAAGGTTGCTGATGTTGTATAGACATTAGATTCACTCTAATAATGTGATTTACATGGGGTCTCTGCCTCCACTCCTAAGTGAAAGCAAAGCAGAGAGATTTGTTGTGAGGACTCAGGTGTTCAGGATTTTAGACTTATTACTGCCTGATTACTTCTGACTAAGTAGTGGTCAAAGATTCACCCTCAGAAAGGTCAGTTTTAACCACCTTTATAGTTCTATCTTGTTGATTAGCAAGGAGAGCAATCTGACCACAGAATGAATCCAGATCAGTGTCCTCTAATGAAGAGTCAGCAAGGACCTCAAAGAAGAGTTGCCAGGTCTTCTGCTTCTGTTCCTGAGGTTTCAGACGCAGGTTCTCAACCTCAATCACCAGAGAACAATGGTCATCACCCGAAAGATCCCACTCAGGGTAAAAATTAGACATATCAGGTTCTTCCAGTTCCTTCTCACCACGCACATAAGCAAGTGCTTCTTCCTTAGAAGAACATTCAAAGGTCTGGGTATGGTCCGAAACCACCACTTTCCAAGTTCCTTCGACCGAATAAGATTCGTCCCACTCAAAGTTGTCCAGAAACTCTTGGAGAGTCAGGTGCTTTGTTTCATCAGCAGAACCCCTGAAGTCCAATTCCTTATTTAAAAGACGACTAAGTTTCTGGGTGAGATAATGAATAGTCTTCTTGTCTCCCGTACTGAAGAGTTCTACGGCAGTTTTCTGCTGTTCTTGTGTTGCGTTGAACATAATGGATTCCTCTAATAAAGTGTTTATATGTATTCTTGGGAAGGAGTTATAAAGGTGGGTTCCCTTGCTTTTTTTCACCTATCGATTACTCAAATATGAGCAGCATTAATTTTCTGAGCGCACCAATCTTCGACATCGGACTTCACCCAGGCGACAGAACGAGCGCCCAATGAAACTTGTTTCGGGAAATTGCCCTCATCCATAAGGCGATAAATCGATGACTTAGAGAGACAAGTAAGTTCTTTTACTTGAGGGAGTCGAACGAATACCCGAGGAAGACGAATGAACTGATACTGAGAAAGCATAAAATGTGGTTCATAAAAGTGTATTGATTACGGAAATCTCGAAGTTAGATTAGTCAGGGAGGGGATGTCTGACTATAAAGACCCAGGACGGGTGAATGTTTATTTGATTGTTGGATGCGTGTGGTCGTTTCCTCTTCATCTGTATGTGAATAGTATAACAAGAGGAACCCGACCCGTGGGTTCCTCTTGTGCCACTTTGACCCCTGACTTTTCAGTCATACCAGTAGGTCTCACAAGGTCTCACTAACAAGAACTAACCACCAATCGTCAGACCTTCATGCCCTGAGAAAGTAGAGCATCGCACCAAGAAATCATAAACTTTCTCCTCTCATCTAAGAGTGTCGAATCGTCATAGGACTGCCTAACTTTGTCTCCAATCGCATGAGACAACTGCCGTTGGATAAGTTCAGCAGGAAATCCCAAGACATCCTGTCCAGCAGTCAAAGCAGTTCTTCTAAGTCCGTGTGCCGTCTGGACTCCCTTGTATCCCATCCGAATGAAGTGCTGGTTGATGGAATAGGGATTCAGATAGGGAGTGCTCCTGGACCTGGGAGAAGCAAAGACAAACTCCTCATCCCCACTCACCTTCCGCAGAGAGTCCAGAACTTCTTTGAATGGGTTCGTCAAAGGAACCAGATGGTCATGCCCAGTTTTCATCCGAGTGCCTGGAATCACCCATAGATCCTTGGATTCATCGAGTTCTTCCCACCGCATCGGAGTCAAAGACCCGACACGCAAAAAGGTCATCAGAACGACCTTCACCGCAGAACAAAGCACCAAGGTTCCATTTGCCTGGTTCCTCTCCAAGTCATCAAAGAACCGAGGGAGTTGGTCCCAAGGAAGGGTTGGATGCGGAGTTGCCTTGTGCTTTGTCTTTGTGCCTTTGGTCCCAAGAGCAGGGTTCTGGTTCCTCTCCATCCACCCCTGGTCAATCGCATGGTCAAAGACCCCACGCATCACCATCAGGAGTTTGTCTGCCTGAGGTGCTTTCCCATCAGCAACCTTGGACCGAAATATCTCCATCACCCTTTCCCTGCCGTTCTTTCCACCAGTTCCCTTGTGGTCCCAGGACAAGTGAGCAACAGGTGTATCTCCACCTAATCGGGGTATGACCTGATGGTTGAGCAGGTTTGGATATTCCTTTTTCGATGCCTTGGACGAGGAGTGGGAGAGATAGGACTTACATGCCTCAGCAAAGGTTGGACCTGATGAGTCCTGGACCTGAATCTGCTGTTCCTTTTTCAGTTCTCTTGGGTCTCTTCCTGTCTCCCTGCTCCATGACCTGATGCGGTCCCATTCGTCCCGTGCCTCTTTCAGGGACCACTTCCCAACCCCCCTTCCATAGACACCAATCCGAAGGGGGACCTGCTTTCCCTTCCGTCCAGGGGGAAACCTCATGCGTCCCTCAAAGGACTTTCCACCACCTTTTCCGTCATCACGGAGAGGTTCGATGACGAGGAAAAGAGAATCCCCTACGGAAACATTTCTTCTGCGAACTCCTGCCTTCTCTGCCTTGACTTGCGAGTCAGAGAAAGACATCTCAGGAATCCAACAACACCAATTTTATCCAACAACACAACCCCTAAATCCAACAACACTTCCAACAACACATTTACGGGACATCCTGGTGTTTCCAGGAACCACATGAGACCACGCAGACACTAAAAAGTCCCTCACCACAACGGGTTTGAGACATCAAAAGACCTTTCAGGACTTACTTAGAACGGAGAGGGTGGGATTCGAACCCACGAGGGTGTTACCCCTACACGATTTCGAGTCGTGCGCATTCAACCGGGCTCTGCCACCTCTCCAAACGCTTCACCAGCGTGATCCCATCTTAAAGCGCCACGGCCTGATTGCTTAAGGCGATGGAGCTGCGCATTCACGCGCAACTGCCAACGTCGGTCTTGACCTTGCAGAGGGCGCAGCATCAAACCAGGGCTTTGCAGACGTTGACCTGGAAGCAAGGGAGGTTGGCCTTGATGCTCCGCCCGCACGGTATGGGCCAAAGGCGTCCAACAACTGATGTGATCACTCGCCACTGGGTCCATCACCACCAGCCAATCCAAGCGGCGGTGTCCGTAACCCTGCGCAAGCTGCTGAGCCAACTGGCAACTAAGCAAATCGCCATGACTGCTGATCAGTGCAGCGCGCCCTTGATGACGAGCCAGTAGCCACTGCCTTCCCCACTGGTGCACCAACAACACCTCATCGCTGAGCTGAACAGCGGCTTGCACCAGCGTGGCCAAGAGCAAAAGAGGAAACGCTCTCCAGCGCCAGCGTTGCAGTGCGGGTAAGGCCCAAGGGAGAAAAGCCAGCACAACAACCAACACCACCCAAGGCTGCGGATGTCCCGTCAGCAGCTGGGCATGGGGCCAGGCGCTGATCCACCCCACCAAAGCGATCAACAACGCTGCCAACTGCTGCACCGGCCAAACCAACAGCGGCATCACGAGTGCGGCGATCGCCGTTGGCAGCAGCAACGTCAGCAATGCCAAGGTCATCGCCGCAAGGGTGAGCGGTGCCAGCAGAGGTGCAGCCATCAGGTTGCTCAGAAGCGAGTACAAAGGCACAGAGCCAAAATGCAGGATCTGCAAGGGAAGGGTCCAAAGCAGCGCCGCCATCGGCACCGATAGGGCAGGGGCCAGAACCGTCATCCACCTCTGAGGACAACACTGAGAACCATGCTGGAGAAGCCACTGCTCTAAGGGCTGCGCACTGAGCACTAAACCCGCTGTTGCAGCAGCACTGAGCTGAAAGCCGATGGAACGTGCCCAAGCAGGGTTCAGCAACAGCATCACCACCAAGGTGCTGAGCAGCACGCCCAAGGGTTGGACGCGAGAGCCCCGTTCCCGGATCAAGAGAGCAGCAGCGCCCATCAACACGGCACGAACCACGGATGGCTGCCCGCCCGCCAGCGCAAGAAACACAGCCATCGCGCCCACTCCAGCCGCCAATCGCAAGGGCATGCAACCCCTGCGCGTCAGGGCAAGCGTGGCTCCCAACAACACGGAAAGATGAAATCCGGACGCGGCTAAGGCGTGGGATAACCCAGCAACACGAAAGGCTTCTCGCAACTCCGCGCTGAGCTCAACGTGGGCGCCGCCCAGCACCAGCGCCGCCAACAGACCACCTGAATGCTCTCCTGCTAGCTCTTGAAAGCGAGCCGCGATCTGACGACGCCGATCAGCCAGGGGGGTGTGATCTTGATGGATCAGCTCCACTGTCTTGGTTCGGAATTGGGTCCAACAGCCGCGAGCCGCCAACCGTTCCGCCGGGTTGGGAAGCAAGGGATGGGTTGCGACAGCAGGCGTCACGAGCTGACCCTGAGCCCTCACCCAGGCACCTTTGCGCACCAGCTGAGGGCAGGGATCCACCACCAACTCCGTGCGACCATCGCGTACCTGCCCCGCCAAATGGTGCACCTGCAGCAGGGCTTGGCAGCGCCCCCGACGAACAGGTGCATCAGCCAGAGCACGGCCTTCAAGCACCAGCTGCTGCGAATCTGAATCGCTTGGCACAAGCTGCAGCGGATCCAGGGGGGTGGGCGTGGCCACTTGCCCCATCGAGGAGCGCAGCAACAAGCCACACAACACGACCACAAGAACAAACAGCTTCCAACCTGAAAGTGAAAACCGGCGGCAGATCAGCACAACAGCCGCAGCCAGCCCAACCAAGACCACACACCAGTGCTGAATCCCCTGGGGAAAGGCCGCCCCCAGTTGGGTGGCAAGCATCAAAAGAACCAGCCAAAGAGCAACGTTCATCCACGCTGTGCGATCAAGCTGGTTGAAGCATTCCCCTAAAAAACAAAAGCAAAAGTCCAGTCAGAGCGAGCTAGAGAAACAATCCACTATCTATGTGTTGTGACTCACTAAAGCCACAACACATTGCTTAAAAATATATTCAGATTTCGAATCGATACCGCTTTATTGATGCATTGAGAGCAAGCTCAATGATCAACCGCCGCGGCAACCTTTGATTGCAGCAACGGGAATCCCAGGGCCTCCCGCTCTGCTAACCAAGCCTCAGCCACTTTTCGGGCCAAATTGCGAATCCGTCCAATCGTGGCAGTCCGTTCCGTCACCGAAATCACGCCACGAGCTTCCAGGAGATTGAAGGTATGACTGCACTTCAGAACAAAGTCGAGAGCAGGAGCTGGCAAGTTGTGTTCAATCAGATCCGTGGCTTCTGCCTCATAAATGGCAAACAGCTGCTTGAGACGATCGGGATTGGAAGCCTCGAAATTAAATTGACATTGCCCCTTCTCGAAGGGAAGCCAAATATCCCCATAGCTGCGTTCAGCGTTCCAGCTCAAATCCCAGATGCTTTCCACATCCTGTAGATACATCGCTAGGCGCTCCAAGCCATAGGTGATCTCAATCGATACAGGCTTGCAATCGATGCCACCACATTGCTGGAAGTAGGTGAACTGGGTGACCTCCATACCGTCTAACCACACCTCCCAGCCCACACCCCAAGCGCCAAGTGTTGGCGACTCCCAGTTGTCCTCCACAAAACGAATGTCGTGATCGGCAGCGCAAATGCCAAGGGCCGCGAGCGATGCGAGATAGGTTTCCTGAATGCCATCGGGCGAAGGCTTGATCAGCACCTGATATTGGAAGTAATGCTGCGCCCGATTCGGGTTATCGCCATAACGACCGTCGGTGGGGCGCCGGCAAGGTTCTGGATAGGCAACCGCCCAGGGCTCAGGTCCAATCGCCCGGAGCACCGTATGCGGGCTCATGGTTCCAGCACCCTTTTCCGTGTCGTAGGGCTGCAACAACACACAACCCTGCTCTCCCCAAAAGCGATTCAGCGTGCTGATGATGTCCTGAAAGTGCATACCGAGCAGGGACCTAATGGGGGCGATTGGACATGCTCACGGAGTTCTGCGCTGTCGCAAGCCTTAGAACGCACATCGAACGAGTGCGAGACGGTCCAGCAACGCAGAGAACTTGTGGAGGTCAAAGGCTAGTCGAGCACAGGCTTCTGGCCTGAACACGGAAGCACGCTCTCGCCACGGACTGATTTGGTAGCGACTCGCTCACCTTTTCGTCATACCTCCGCTTGCTCCAAAGCCAAAGTGAACAGGCGAAAGCAAGACGCGTTGAGAGGGGTTGAGAGCCCTCTCATTTTTTATGACGCCAGGTCAGCGAGACCATGACGCCTGATCACGGCGCCCGATCACGATGAACCTGTTCACCCAGTAACGATCAGGATCCCTGAACCATCCCTCTGAATGCAACCAGTCAGAACTTTTCAGGGCTGTGACGCAAACGGCCGCTTTCCTCTTTTCAATTCATCAAAAGATCAAACTTAGGAATCAAATTTAGGAATCAGACTTAGGAATCAGTAAGTTCTTAATAACGAAACTGTTGAAAAGCCTTAATGGATATCGACTCTTTATCACTAGGGCGACTCACAACGGCATCACGCGCAACATCGAGCTCAATGCATTCAAAAGACTGCAACTCTTGATCGTCGCTGCATTCACGACGTTGATATTCAACTTTTTTCAATTCCTGATCTTTCACGATCTTTTTCTGGGGGATCTTGGCATCATCTCCAGCGATGACTTTACGCGGACCAAATGAACACAACTCCTTGGCCAGATCAGTCTCAGCTTTCTCGAGACAATCACTATATTCAGCCTCAATTCTTTGCCTCATCGACTGATCATTTTGAGACTTCAATCTCTTCTTTTCAAGGGCCGTTAGAGGCACCGTGCGCCGAACCGTGGCAAGCGTCTCCACAAAATAAACGCCTCCAAGGGAGATCCACTCATTCGCCGCATTCTCAGCTTCCTGCTTAGATTGAAAGATGGATTGATCAATCTCGTCGGGCGTAGGAATTGTGCGCTTAGCGTTGGAGTAAAAAATACCCGCATAAACCAGCATCCCAACCAAGCCACTGCCAACAACAGCGATGAACAACGCGAGCGTGGAGGGCCCTTTCAATCAATAACAAGCAAGCATTAAAAATCTAGCAGGCATCAGCCAGGCAAGAAGAATCAATGATCTAAGCAAAAAACAAAGATCCCAATTCAATGGGTTCAGATCAGAACAAAACCAAAGATTGAGGCCCAGATCCAATCTTCCTCAAGGATCTACCCCTTCGCGAAGCAGCGATCCAGGTGAGCGACCGCATGCTGATGCCGGGAGCGCGAACGCGACACGCTGGGGCTAATGATCCCCAACCAAAAGCGCCCGTCTCCCTGGACGACCAACACGGGTTTGCTCGCCCGCTTCCCCTGGGACTTGAGCAGCGACAGACTGAGCTTGTCCGCGACCTCTGCACCTCGCGGTTTCGATCGCAGCCTGGCCAGCACAGGATTCACCTGAGCCACAGGAAGAAAGGTGGCCTCTTGGGACTCCGTCACCAGGATCATCCCGTCTAGCCATGCCACCTCCACCAAGAGATCTTCAATCGAAGCCAGCAAGGATGGGAGGGGGAAGGCCAAACGGACAGCTCCGTTTCTTAATGTTTTCTTCCTAATCCCTTTTTGGGCTCGCCGCGCAAGGGCCTCAACAGGCCTCAACCATCCTTAACGAATTCAATCAACGGATTAAGAGCAGCACACCCATCTGTCCGCCGACCAAAGGTCGATGCTGTGCGGCGGTGAAACCAGCAGAAACAGCCTCCCGCTCCTGCTCCTCTCCCGTGAGGAATTGCTCCACGCTCGTTTCCAGATAGGCGTACTGGTCGGCTAGCCCCATGCCAGCGGCGACAGGGACCACCACCCGGCGCAGGTAGGTGCGCTGAAAAGCAGCTGCTGCACTGCCTTGTGGCAACCGATTGAAGTCCAAAACAGCGGCGCGCCCGCCAGGCTTCAACAGCCTTGCCATCTCCTGAAAACCCAACAACGGGTCCGCCAGGTTGCGCAACCCATACGCCATCACCACCCCATCGAAGCTCTGATCCGGAAACCCAGTGTCAAGCGCATCCGCTTGGATCCATTGCACCGGCAACCAGGGCTCGCGGCCTGCGCGTTCCGCCGCCAGCGACAGCGGTGCAGCGGCGGCATCCAACCCCAAAACCGAGCCCTCCGGCCTCAACTTTCGTGCAAAAGCAAGGGCGAGATCCCCTGTTCCACAACAAAGATCAAGCCAACGCTCAGGCGATTGCGGGCTCAGCCAGGACAGGAGTTGACGCTTCCACTGCCTGTGCAGCCCCAAGCTGAGCAGATCATTCAGGCGGTCGTAACGGGGAGCAACGGCGTTAAATAACGCCTCCACCGCAGCTGGGTCACGAGGTTTCACAAGCAGCTCAAACCAGCAGTCCGTTCAACGTCATCACCATCACCGTTGCCAAACCAACGGCAGCTGAACACACCAAGCAGCCCGCGAGCATCAACGAAAATTCCTGTTGATCGATCGCCGCTTGCATCAATTGCAGGGCCCAGGCCAGCAACGCAATCACCACCGCAACCAAAAGGATCCCCACAGGCAAGGCCTGATGACGGGTCATAAATGGCAAACCACCCAGCAACAATCGCCCTTCTAAGTCTCCCCAATTTAAGGCGCCAGCTCAGGCTCCAAGGGCCTAATCAGCAAACCGCGTCCCTGCAAATCCAGCTTGATTTGCTCAACGCTGAGAACACCGTCATGGAGGAGTGAGGCCAACAAGGCCGCCGATGCCTGGCCGCCCTCTGGCCCGGCATCGAGGGCGGCAGCGATGTGATCCATACACCCCGCCCCACCCGAGGCGATCACTGGAACTGCAACGGCCTGAGCCACCGCCCTGGTAAGCGCCAAGTCGTAACCCGCTTGGGTTCCGTCTCCATCCATTGAAGTGAGCAGGATCTCCCCCGCCCCAAGGTCCGCAACCCGACGGGCCCAGTCCACCGCATCCAATCCGGTGTTTTCTCGGCCACCTTTCACATAGACATCCCAGCCCCCGCTCGAGCGGCGCCTCGCATCAATCGCCACAACAATGCACTGACAGCCGAAACGCTCAGCCCCCTCAGACACCAGTTCAGGGCGGCGAACAGCCGAAGAATTCAGGCTCACCTTGTCGGCACCGGCACGCAGCAGTTCCGTGATGCCCTCCACGGAAGCGATTCCGCCCCCCACCGTGAAGGGGATCGTCACACTCGCAGCCGTACGACGCACGAGGTCCACCAAGGTGGCGCGTCCCTCATGGCTGGCCGCAATGTCAAGGAACACCAGTTCATCGGCTCCGGCCTCGCTGTAACGACAGGCCAATTCCACCGGATCGCCTGCGTCACGCAGGCCCACAAAATTGACACCTTTCACCACCCGGCCGTTGGCCACGTCGAGGCAGGGAATCAAACGAAGAGCGACCATGTCAATTGAAAAGAGGCTGTTAGTGTTGCGGCCACTTCTCAAGCCTCGCAGGCCATGTCACAGCAGACGTCAGTCACGATCGACATCGGCTCGAAAGTCCGGGTCACCCGGGTCCGTGATCGCATTTCCGGTGCACTGGTGGAATTGCTCAAGAAAGACGCCATCGGCACCGTGGTTGATTTCCGCACTGTCGATGGGAAAGGAATCGGCGTGGTCGTTCAGCTCAGTGATGGCTCAACCAGCTGGTTCTTCGAAGACGAAATCGCTCCCGGCTGAGGATTGATCTAGTGAGTGACGCCCGTCAGCTGCTCGGAATGAAAGGTGCCAGTGGCACCTCCAACATTTGGAAGCTGCGCTTGCAGCTGATGAAACCAGTCACCTGGATTCCCTTGATCTGGGGGGTGGTGTGTGGTGCTGCCGCTAGTGGTAATTACGAATGGCGTTTTGACCATGTGGCCGCTGCGCTGGCCTGCATGGTGATGAGTGGGCCTCTTCTCGCGGGCTACACACAAACCATTAACGACTACTACGACCGCGAGATCGATGCGATCAACGAGCCGTACAGGCCGATCCCTTCGGGTGCGATCAGCCTCGGCCAAGTGAAGGTTCAGATCTGGGGCCTGTTGATCGCCGGCTTAGCGGTGTCTTGGGGTTTGGATGCTTGGGCTGGACACAGCACTCCCGTGTTGTTCCTGCTCGCCCTTGGCGGCTCGTTTGTGAGCTTTATCTATTCAGCGCCTCCCCTCAAGCTGAAACAGAACGGTTGGTTGGGCAATTACGCCCTCGGGGCCAGTTACATCGCCCTTCCCTGGTGGGCAGGTCAAGCCCTATTTGGCCAACTCACCTGGGCGACGGCACTGCTCACGCTTGCCTACAGCCTCGCCGGCTTGGGAATTGCTGTGGTCAACGACTTTAAAAGTGTGGAAGGTGATCGCGCTCTCGGCCTTCAGTCACTCCCTGTTGCATTTGGGATTGGGCCCGCAAGCTGGATCAGCGCTGGGATGATCGACCTCTTCCAGCTCTTGATGGTTGCAGTTCTGATCGCAATCGGGCAGCATTTTGCAGCCATCCTGCTGGTGTTGTTGATCGTGCCTCAGATCACTTTTCAAGACATCTGGCTGCTTCGCGACCCCGTTGAATTCGACGTGAAATATCAAGCCAGTGCCCAGCCCTTTCTCGTGCTGGGAATGCTGGTCACAGCGTTGGCGATCGGCCACAGTCCCCTGACGCAGGGAATGTGAATCGCACCCGTCGTCACTGGTTCCTGATCGCGGGTGTCGCCGCTGCGATTGGCAGTGGTGCGGCCCTCGGGCAAGCCGCCATCACACGCGCGATTGATGCGACCTTGCCCGATGCCAGAGGGATCAATCTCTTCAATCGGCCTGGCACGATCACGCTCCTCTCGAGCAACGGCAAGGTGATCCAAAAACTCGGGCCTGCCACCCGGGAGAAGATCAAACCAGGGCAAATGCCCCCGCTTGTGATGCAATCGTTCATCGCAGCGGAAGACCGTCGCTTCTTTGACCATGACGGCGTTGATCTCTGGGGGATCGGACGGGCCGTTGTCACGAATTTGAAGCAGGGCTCGGTGCGCGAAGGAGCGAGCACGATTACCCAGCAACTGGCCCGCACGGTGTTCTTGAGCCAGGACCGGACGGTCACGCGCAAGCTCAAGGAAGCAGCGCTGGCCTACAAGCTCGAGCGTCAACTCAGCAAGGAGCAGATCCTCGAGCAATACCTCAACTTTGTGTATCTCGGATCCAGCGCCTATGGCGTCTCCGATGCGGCTTGGGTGTATTTCTCCAAGCAACCGGAGGACCTGACCCTCCCAGAAGCGGCTCTCATCGCGGGCATGCCACCAGCCCCCTCGCTCTACTCACCGCTGGTGAACCCCGAGATTGCACTGCAAAGGCGCAGCATCGTGATCAGCCGCATGGAGCAGGAAGGATTCATCACCAGCGGCGAAGCGGAAGCGGCTCGCAACAGCCCACTGGCGCTCAAGCCCGCCATCCCGAAGTACTACAACAGCACGGCTCCCTACTTCACAACCTGGGTCGCCCAACAGTTGCCCACCTTGCTCACCCCAGAACAACTGGAGGTGGGAGGCCTCAAGATTCGCACCAGCCTGAATCTCGATTGGCAACGCAAAGCCCAGAAGGTGGTGCGTGAAATCGCTCCGAATGGAACAGAAGGTGTGATCGTTTCGATCGCCCCTGGCACAGGATTGGTGCGGGTGATGGTGGGAGGAAAAAACTTTTATTCCAGCCAGTTCAACCGCGCCACCCAGGCCCTGAGATCACCAGGATCCACCTTCAAACTGTTTCCCTACAGCGCAGCGATTAATGCGGGCGTCAAAGCAGAAGATATTTTTCTGGACAAACCGCGCTGCTGGAACGGTTACTGCCCCAAAAACTTTGGCAAAAAATATTTTGGCAACATCTCTCTCGCCGACGCCTTAAAGAATTCGCTCAACACGGTTGCGGTGCAATTGCAAGACAAGGTGGGCTTTGACCCGATCATTGCGATGGCCAACAATCTCGGCATTGGTAACAAGCGACCTCTCGGCCGCTATTACCCGATGGCCATCGGTGCCTATGAGCAAACCGTTTTAGACATGACGGCCGCCTATTCCGCCGTCACCAACCGCGGTGTATACGTGAAACCCACCGCCTTTGAAGAGATCAGAGGTCCTGGAGGCGATGTGCTTTGGAGCCGCAGGCTCGATGGCGATCGCGGCAAGCGTGCCATGGATAGCGACGTTGCCGACACCATGAATTGGATGCTGCAGCGGGTGGTGAGCGGCGGCACTGGAGTGGCAGCCAAGCTCGATGATCGCCCTGTGGCAGGAAAAACGGGAACCTCAGAGGGGGGGCGCGATCTCTGGTTCATCGGCTCGATTCCCCAACTCACTACGGCCGTTTGGTTTGGTCACGACAACAACGCAGAAACCAAGAGCAACAGTGGCGAATCCGCATGGGCCTGGAAACAATTCATGAATCAAATCAAGTCTGAATTTCCGGCACAGAAGTTTCCCGCCAAACCCAACGTTGTGCGGCCGGTTCTTCAACGACCTGGCAAAAAGAAAGCAAGCAACCCCAACCAACCGAACCCTGGAGACGGGCCTCTTCCCGATCGCGATCTGTTTGGTGAAATGGATCCATCCAATGACAACTCGGACACACCGAAACCCGCACCCACACCCCGTTACGTGAGCCCATCTGGTGGCCCCCCTGTGGACGAATTCTTCAGGCCTCTGCCGGTGCAGTGATCGGTGCAGTGATCACTGCGGTGTAAAACCCATCACCGCCGTCGGGGTCGGGCCAGCGCTGCTGCTCAGACTCCAACTGATAGTGAGCGTGGCCTTGGAGAAGCTTGTTGACCTGCGCCACGTTCTCATCGGGATGGATCGTGCAAGTCGCGTAGACCAATCGCCCACCAGGGGCGAGCAAGGGCAGCATCGCCTCCAGTAAGCGCGCTTGCAGCGGCAACAGCTCCTCCACCGTGGCAGGCGTGACGCGCCAACGGGCATCGGGATGACGGGACAAGGTCCCCAACCCCGAGCAAGGAACATCGAGCAGGATCCTTTGAAAGAAACCACGCCATTGGGGCTGTTGTGCAAGCAGGTCGGTCGCATCCGCTGCCAGCGCCTGGATGGAAGCGCATCCCAAGCGAGAGGCATTCGCGGCCACTCGCTTTAAACGACCAGCGGAGCGATCCACGGCCCAGATCTCACCTCCATCCCCCATCAGCTCCGCCAGATGGGTGGTCTTCCCTCCCGGGGCAGCGCATGCATCCAGAACCCGATCTCCAGGCTGAGGCGCCAACAGCGGAGCAACCCCCTGGGCCGATCGATCCTGAACGCTCCAATGCCCCTGTTCAAAACCCGGCCAACGGCGCAAATCACCTGCAGGTGCAAGCACCTGCAAGCCATCTGGGCAAGCCTCAATCGGCTGCGTGGGCACCCCAGCCTCGGCCAATTCAGCCGCCACGAATTCTGGCGTGCTGCACAAGCGATTCACCCGCAGATCCAAGGGGGGCACTTGATTGCTGGCGATCGCCACACGCTCGGCCTGATCGGGACCCGTCCAGTTCAGGAGGCTCTCAGCAAACCAAACGGGTAGGGAGTGGCTCAACGCCAGTCGTTCGGCGGGTTGGTGGGGCACCGCCAGGGTCTCGCCGGCCTCCTTGGCGCGTAGGGCCGAGCGCAGCACACCATTCACCACCGGCGACAGCTTGGAGAGCCGGTGGCGCTTGGCAAGCTCCACCGTGGTGTCGACGGCTGCTGCAGCCGGGATGCGCTGCATCCGCAGCAGTTGATAAAGGCCGAGATGCAGGAGCCAACGCAAGCGAGGCGGCTGCTTATGGGCTGGAACTTTGCCGAGACGATCCAACCAACCATCCAGCCATTGACGCCAGCGGATGCATCCATAGGCCAGCTCGGTGGCCAGGCCGCGATCCGCTGGAGACAGGGGATTTTGACGAAGGGCCCGCTCTAGGGCCACGTCGGCATAGGCGCCCGCAGCCACGGCCTCCAGCACCTCCCAGGCCAAACGACGCGCCGGTAAACCAATTTTGGCGCCGTTGACTTCGGGCTCACTCACGGGCAATGGCGAATTGGTGGATCTCTAGAGCTAGCGCCTCGAGGTCCGGCCTCCAGAGAAATCGCTGCAACGGGAGCCGGCCGTCTCCATCCACAGGGATCCCCTCTGCGATCAAAAGCTGCCGCTGCATCCAATCGGATCCCTCCCTACTCAGGCTCATCGAAATCCGTCCCTTGGCATTTATAACCCGCTGCCAAGGCACCTCAGACGGCAAGCTCAGCCGGCGCAACGCCCATCCCACCTGACGGGCGCAGCCCCAGGCCCCAAGCCAGTCAGCCACCTGGCCATAAGTGGCCAAATGACCAGGCGGAATCAAGCTGACGGCATGCCAAACCCGCTCATCAAAACCTCTCTCCCTGCTGGACCCAATCAAATGTTTTTATCGTCATCAACCCACCACTAGGTAGCTCGATACGAGCCAATCTGACGGCACACACCATCCTTTCGATAGTTCGAGCGACGCCCCTCAACGATCCGGTTTTCTTTTCAGGCCATATGACAACCCAAGACAATGGCGATTTGCGAATTGATCTCTCCTTAAGTCCTGCAGACCTCAGGTTGCTGCTGGATGCCGTGAGCTACCGACTCGAGCGTTGGCCAGGAGGGGAACCTTATGAACAAGAGGATTTACAAACCATGCAAACCCTCTTACAAGCCGCCATTTTGGAAGCGAATTTTGGCTCCACAGGGGAGCGCTGAAGGCATCAGCCCCCATCCACTTGGCAACCCAACAAGGCGCCAGCGGCACCACCAACGGGAACACCCACCCAGCGGCCGTTGCCCCGTGACAAGACAGCACCAAGACCAGCGCCCAATAAGCCGCCGATCACACTGCCTTCCAGGCAACTATTGGTGTCTTGATTGTTCACGTAAACGTCACGATTGGAACCGACCCAAGGATCGCGAGCTGAACCGCCATACCGCTGATCGACATAGGCAGATTGAGGGTCATAGATATTTTTCGGCCTTGCAAAAGCAGGTGCAGTGGCAGCAGCAGCAGCCGACATCAACATCAAAGCAACAGCGAACCCGGCGCGTTTCATGGAGTGAGAAGCAACAACTCCATCGTTTTGCAAACCAACAGGGAATCGATGACTGAACCAGCCCCGTGATGCGTCTGGATGTGACCGAGAGCGGCATCCCATACCCTCAGGGATAGAGAACGATGCGCCATGCCCATCCTTCCCCGTCGTTTCGAGCGGTTGCGTGCGGTCTTGAACCAACGCATGGCCAACCTCACCGTTCTGGTCGAGCACGTGGACAAACCCCACAACCTCTCTGCGATCCTGCGCAGCTGCGATGCCGTTGGCGTGCTGGAAGCCCATGCCGTGAGCCTCAGTGGCCGCTCGCGCACCTACAACAGCACGGCCCAAGGCAGCCAACGCTGGGTGCCCCTGCATGACCACCCCAACATCGAGGCAGCTGTTAAAAAGCTCAAAGACAGGGGCTTTCACCTGTATGGCACCAATCTGAGCGTGGATGCGGTGGATTACCGCGACTGTGACTTCACCGGTCCCAGCGCCTTTGTTTTAGGGGCAGAGAAATGGGGACTCAGCGAAAACGCCACCCAGCTGATGGACACGGACGTGTTCATCCCGATGCGCGGCATGGTGCAGTCGCTCAACGTATCGGTGGCCACCGCCACCCTGTTGTTTGAGGCACTGCGGCAGCGGGAAGCGGCAGGACTTGCGCCCTCCGATGGGGAGGGGATCCCAGCAGAGAACTACGACAATCTGTTATTCGAGTGGGCCTATCCCGACGTTGCCCTGTGGTGCCGCGAACAAGAAAGGGCTTATCCAACCCTCAACTCGGAGGGCGAGATTCAAGAAGAGCTTCCACGCAATCGAAAACTGCGCTGCTAATCAAGATCTGACCTCAATCAGGGGCGTCAGAACGGCATCAACATATCTTTTCCAGCCTTGGAGCGAGCCGCCACAGGATGATTGCGCCGTGCGGCGGGCAAACGCAGGGCAAACACCAGCACCAGCACTTCCAGCAACAAACTGCGTCCGATGAACAGCACCACCAAGCCAAGGGTGATGGCCAGGATTTGCTCTAAAAGACCAATCACGTCATCGGGATTGCTGCGCCCCGCCAACCACAGGTAGGTCATCAGGCCAAGCAACATCAATGTGGCCCAGAGCGTCATGCGCGACACACCAATTGGTTTCAGTTTGCCGCGTCGCGCCCCGTACTGCTAACCCAAGACTCGAGTCCTTCACCAAGGAACGACAAACCCAGGACCAGCACAAACATCGCCAATCCGGGGTAGAGGGCCGTCCACCAGATGCCCGTGGGCACCGCCGCAAGGGCCAAATTGAGATCACTCCCCCATTCCGGCACCGTTTCTGGCAGGCCCAGCCCCAGAAAGCCCAAGCCTCCGAGCACCAACACCGCATCAGCAGCATTCAAGGTGAGCAGCACGGGCACTGACGTGATCACATTGCGGAACAGGTAGCGCCGCAGGATCCAGATGGGACCAGCCCCAAGGGTTTGTGCTGCCTCCACGAACAGCTCCGATTTCACCTGGGCCGTTTGATTGCGCACCACCCGAAAGTACTGGGGGATGTACACCACACACAGCGCTGCTGCTGCATTGGGAATCCCTCGACCCAGCAGAAACGCCAAGACCACAGACAGCAGCAACACCGGAAGGGTATAAAGCGTGTCCATGAGCAGAACCAGCACCCGGTCAACCCCGCCCCCCAGGTAGCCGCTAATCATTCCAACCGGCACTCCCACCACCAAGGCAAGAACTACCGCCAACAGCACCACCTGAAGAGCCACACCACTCCCCTGCAATGTGCGTACACACACATCGCGGCCGAGCCGATCGGTGCCACACCAATGCTGCGGAGACGGCGGTGCATAGATCGCATTCTCTAAACCGGCGTTGGGATCCGGAAGGAAGCCAGCGCTGATCAATACAGGCGTGAGCAGGGCAACGGTGATGTAGATCCCCACAATCACAAGCCCCCATCGGGCCATGCGGGCCGAGAGGGTGGGGCGTGCGATACCTAAAGGCGAGACCGCAAAACTCAAGGCAAGAGAACGCGCTAGGGGTTTCATTCTCCCTGGTCCAGCTGCCAAAATCCCAGGAAGAGAGGCATTAACGCTGAGGACCGATTTCGTGGCATCTGGGTCCAACTGGCGATCAAAACTTCTTGGCAGCCTTGAGGGCCAACTTCAGCTGGCCACCTACACCGCCGTGCTGATCGGATTCACTGGGGCCACCACCACAGGGCTTTGGCTGAGTAATCGCAATCAAATCCGCAACGGAGAAGCGGAATTGCAGGCCAATGCGGACCATCTGAACAACAACCTGGAGGCCCATCGACACCTCGGCCAAGGCCATTCAGCCCGAGATTGGAGCCCAACGATTGAGGAGGAAGTGCGCCAAGAACTACGCGATCAATCCAGCGTGCGCACCACCCTCTGGATTGAGCTAGCAGATGGACGCCTCGTGCTGCCAACGGTGGGCCCCATCGCCATCCCCCAAAAGATGATGAGAGCCACCATGCAGGCTCACAAACAGGATCCCAAAACTCGGCTGATCAGCGTTGAAGACGAGGATTACCTCACGTTGCTTGGTCGCTCCTATCCCACAGGGGAACGGCTTTGGAGTAGTGCCAAAGCGATTGACGCGGGCCGCATCCAAAACGAATTTTTGGGTTGGATGATCTTGATCGGGGTGGGATCGATGTTGCTCTCACTGATCACGATCACCGTGATGGTGAGACGGATCGTGAGGCCTCTGCTGCATCTCAGTGAGCGCAGTGCCGCCCTCACCGCCGACACCCTCAATCAAGATCCGATCCCAGAGATGACGGCAGCACCGAAGGAAGTGCGCCAACTGGCAAGGACCTATTCCGACTTAATGGAACGGCTGGCCCTGTCCTGGCATGATCAGCGTCGCTTTGTGAGTGCCGTCAGCCACGAGTTGAGAACACCGCTCACCATCGTTCAGGGGTATTTGCACCGCACGATCAAGCGCAGCAAGGGATTAAGCGACGACGAACGTCGTGGACTAAAAACCGCAGAAGAGGAAAGCATTCGCATGCGGATGCTGCTCGACGATCTCCTCGACCTCTCGCGCGGGGACTCCGGCCAACTGCAACTCAACCAAGAAGTGGTGGACCTTGGGCTATTGGTCGAGAAAGTGGCTGATCTCAGCCAAAGCAATCTCACCGATCGCAGGCTTGAAGTGCTCAACAACATTTTTATAGATGAAAGCAGTGAGGCCCTGGCTGACCCGGGTCGACTCCAACAAGTGCTCTTGGATTTAATCGATAACGCTGCCAAATACTCCGCAGAAGGCTCTCTGATTTCGCTGATTCTTCGTTCTCATCCAGATGGCATCGCCATCGATGTGAAAGACGAAGGAATCGGCATTCCCGAGAGTGATCTCCCCCATATTTTTAAGCGCTTTCATCGCGCTAAAAACAGCTCAGGCAGCAGCGGCACCGGGCTCGGGCTCTCTGTTGTCGCGCTCCTGATGTCTGCAATGGGCGGAGAAGTTTGCGTTCAAAGCAAAGAAGGAGAGGGAAGCTGCTTCTCTGTCATCCTTCCAAAACCAGCATCAACAGCAAGTTCAGCCTCATGATGATCTATTACTTGGTGTTTTGTTCCCTGCTGATTCCCGTGAATTTATGGGCAGCGATTACTCCCCATCTCCATAGCGATCTGAGCATGCAAATTCTGCATGCGACGTCCACCCTGATCTTGCTGCCGCTGCTAGTGAGTCTCTGGACCCAACGCAAACGTCTCAATCATTTTATTAGCTTCATTTTGAGCACGTTCCTAAGCGTGATGATGGTGATCAACACCTGGATTGCCTTCATGGGCATGGGGGTGCGCAACGGCTGGATTGATCACCTCTTTCTGGCCCTCGCGGCCACAAGCGTGGAGGCCTACTTCCTGTGCATGCCTATCCCCGCAGCTGAAAAGCTTGAACAAGCAGAAGGCATCGATTCAGCCTGACACTGGTGTGAGAAGGCAAGACCTGCACTGGGCACATACCTAGAGTTGAGTGAATAGGTCTCAAAAAACTTGCAAACTCCAACCAATCAGCATTTGGTTGAACTATTTCACTTGGAATACAACGGACCCTTTTTGGTTGGACATTCATTTCTCGTAGGACTGGTGGTGGGCTTGTTTGGCTGGCTGCTGGCCTGGGGGTTATGGCGGTTCTGGAGAGTGTTTCCTTACAAGCCCTGGGTGAAGATCAGAATCAAGGTCTATTTCAACGATTAAGTAGAAAGCACTTCATTTAGAACACGGCAGCAGAGCGAAGGCGTTTGGAGCCACGATCAGCTTCCTGTTCCAACGCGAGATGCAGCACCTTGGAGTGAGGATCCTGGCGGACTTGAAACCCCAAATCGTCTTTAGGTAAGCCATCAATAAGAACGCGGTTTTGGGCTGTGCCCCCTGGTCTGATCACACCATCGAGGCCATAGGCGGGCCCGCAGCGCATCAACACCTGGCCCCGCCAAATGGGTGAAGGCGCTGCTCCCACGCTGTAAACAATGGTTGGAGCAGAAGCCTGAGACTTGCTGCCATCCAGCCCAATCGCGAGCACCGGCTGACGGCCAGCCATGCCGCAGGGCCATTGATCGGAATTAACAGGATCCACCTCCCAGCTAGAGCCAATCGCCAACTCATCACGTATCAACTCCAGGGTGCGCCGTTGCTGCGCTGATTCACGCAAACGGCTCGCCATGCTGCTGCCAAGGCGCAAATCAGCACCGATCAGCTGCAGGAGCACCACAAACAGCAGACTGCCAAGGCTAAGGGAGAGCAGCAGCTCGATCAGCGTGAAGCCTTTCTCAACTCGTGTTTCAGGAATTCGCTTGATCATCGACTTAGCTCGCAGCGACATCTGGCAAACAACGGCTACTCAAAAGACGCCCTCCATTGGAGGGAAGGGGAGCCTGATAGGAACCAATCCGGCTCACGCCTAAGGGCAAACTCACCACCAAACAACGCGCTTTCGCCAAGCGCTGATGACTGAGCACGGCAATCCCACCATCCAAAAGCAAACCATTGGCGGTGAAGCGCAACACCGCCGGCAGATTCGTGTTTAAGGCAACAGGCCCCTGCTCAAAAGCTTCCTGCAAGGCCATGCCAAGTCCAGGGCAGGGAGGAATGGCACCAGGCTGAATCCCTTCATCAGGAGCCGCGAATCCTGCCTCGCTCAAAGAAAGTCCACAAGCTGTTTGCTCACGCCGAGCCATGCTCCGGGCCCGGTCCAAACCGACCTGCAAGCGGCGAGCACTGGCATCGAGCTGAAGCTGATCGCGATCGCCGCGACCCGTCACGAATGGAATCGACGCCAACATCCCCACCAAGCTCACCACCATGAGTTGCTCGATCAAGCTCATGAACTCACCTCTTCCTGCTTGCACAGGCCATAGGCAGCAGGGGTAAACAGCAAACGCCTCTTCAAGGGAGGCATTACGTGCTGAGAAGTCGCACTGAGCTCAAGCCAATGGCCAAGGCCCTGGGAATCAACACTCCAACGGCTGCTCACATCAGAGCCCAGCAGCATGCGCTCAGCAACGAATGCCTCTAAAGCTTCAGGGTTAAACCTGCAATCAGCTGAAGTTGAATCGATCACGACAGACGCTGCCGCATCCGACTGCAGCCAACGATCAGTCGCGATCCGAGCCGTCTCCAGCTGAAGAGACAACGCATCCAATTGCTTGGCACGTTGAATTTCGCTCGCAGCCTGATTCCACACTCTAAGAGCAGCACTGCTGCTTCCAGCCAACACAACCGATGAGACCACCACTTCTAGCAAGCTCATCACTCACCCTTCAGCTGAGGAACGCGAGCCTGCAACCCCACATCACTGATGCCCAGGACCGCAGGAGCAAGAGGATCAAGCGCAAGTCGGAAGCTTCCGGTTTGGCCATCCGCTATTTGCAATCGCAACGCCCCGTTTTCACCATGGGGAGTCCAATCGAGCAGGGACCATAGCTTCTCTCCCACCACACCACGACTCAGCTGGGATGGATCGGATGCTTTGCAAGCGTGAACGGCAGCAGGCCAATCCGTTGCGGCCCATCGCAACAAACAAGACTCCGGCCCATGGGAAGCAACAACAAAGGCCTGGGCCGCAGAGCGCAACTGATCGGCGACCTGCGCATGCCGAGTAGAAGCATGGATTCTCAAACGCTTCTGGAGACTGAGGGTATGAATCGAGGCACTGCCCAGCAACAACACCGCTGAAGCAGTCATCGCCAGCGGCAACACGAATCCAGCCTGTGATAGGGGGCTACCCGTTAACCGAAAACTCAAAGCTTTCAAACGCAGCTGGATGAAGCATTCCCCGGAGCAGCGCCGTATCTTTCAGAAACCTGGTATGCCCGCCATGCCGCAGGAACAACCCAACAGGCTGCTGATCGTCGACGACGATCCAGAGCTACTGCGCTTTCTCCTGGAAGAGTTCAGCAGCGAAACAATGGAATGTATTGCTGCAAACTGCGGAGCTGATGCACTGATGCATCTCCGTCAGAGCAGCTTCGATCTCGTTCTACTGGATTGGACACTTCCAGACTTTGAGGGCATTGAGATCTGCCGGCGGCTACGCAGCAGCGGTGACACCACACCCGTTCTGATGCTCACAGCCCGCGATGATCTGGACGAAAGGGTGCGAGCGCTTGATCTGGGCGTCGACGATTACCTCACCAAACCCTTCGAATTAAAGGAATTGCACGCCCGTGTACGCGCAAGATTGCGCCGAGGCCAGTATGCAAGCGCTGAACGCGTCAAAGACAGCCTCAACCTGGGAGATCTGCACATCGACCTGATCGAACATCAAGTTCATAGAGGAGATAGGGCGTTGTCACTCTCCCAGCGTGAGTTCGAGCTGCTCGCTCACCTCGTTAAGCACACCGGCGAGGTTCAAACCCGGCAACAAATTTTGGAAAGCGTTTGGGGAAAGCCGTTTGTAGGGGATCCCAACTCGCTAGATGTCTACATGGGCTACTTACGCAAGAAGGTGGAAGCCCAAGGAGATCCGCAACTGCTACACACCGTGCGCGGTGTGGGCTTTATGGCACGAGTTGGCGATCCGAAATCTTGAAGCGCAACTGGAGATCAGCCCCACCTCCTGGGGCATCGCCGATCAGCAACTCGCCCTGCATCGCCCGCATCAAGTCATGGGCGATGGCCAGACCAAGGCCACTGCCCTGGGTTCCAGTCGCCGTGCGTCCGCGGGCAAACCGCTCCAACACCTGATTGCGTTCCGCTACGGGGATGCCGGGCCCTTGATCGCGCACATGCAGCGTGACGCCAGTGGAGTATCCCGACACTCCCAGCTGAACGGCACCATCTGAATAGCGCAAGGCGTTCTCCACCAGGGCGGCCAGGCATTGATGCACCCGATCAGCATCAGCATGAATAAGTGGCAAATCATCCTGAACAGGAGGCGCCAAACTCAATCGATCGGGAGCCAGACCCTGCAGGCGTTCAAACGCCCGCAGCAGCAATGCCTCAGGCTCGAGCTCAATAACCGCCAAAGCGAGTCGCCCGGCATCAACGCGGGCGAAGTCGAGCATCACCGAAATCAATTCACCCAGCCGCTTTGCTTCAGCAGCGATCAAGGCAACCGCAGCTGGGGAGTTCTGCGAAGGCTCAGCCTGAAGACGCTGGGCATGGATAGAGATCACCGTTATCGGCGTGCGCAATTCATGGGCGACGCCATCCACAAAGCGGCGTTCACGCTGCCATGCCTCCGCCAAACGTGTTTGTAGCTGATTAAAGGCCTCCACGATGGAGCGAAATTCGCTGGGCTGCTCAGCAGGATTCAGCACATGGCTGCCGAGCGAATCAGCCTCCAACTGCTCCAATTCATGGGTGAAGCCCCGCAAGGGCTGAATCAAGCCCCGCCAGATCACGAGCCGCAACAGGGCGGAGGTGAACAGCACCGACCCTCCGGCCACTGCGATCAACAGCAGCAGATCCCTCTGACTGCGAGCAACCGAGGCCGTTATGTCTTGCCGCACTTCCAGAACAGATGCCTGCTGGCTCGGTGAGTCCAACGGCGTTCGACTGATCAACCAGACACGACCATCCGCCGAACGAATGGTTTGCGGAGGAACAACGAGGCGCGTCTTGATCCACTCCGCCTTCACCCCCAACCCCGGAGGCAGAGGCAGGGTGACCCTTCCATCGCGCAACCCATCAGACAAAGCAGCCACAAGTAGCTGGTGACGATCAAGACGTTCGGATTCAACAAACCCGCGACTGACCGCAAACAGCAGGCTATAACCGGCGACCACCGCCAACAGGGAACTGGACTGAAGCCAGACCCGTAAAGAGGGAAGTGATCGGGAAGCCAAAATCTGAGAGAAAACCTAAGAACGCTCTTAGGGAAGCTTTAGCCAACTCTGGCTTCCCAGCAAATGGATTAAGTCATGGTTGTGATGTCAGCACCACCGGTGCAAAACCACATCACTCATTATTGCCATGACGAAGCTAAACAGCCGGCTGCAACTGGCACTCCTCAACCGCAAAAAAGGCCGCAATCTGCTCGAGAAGGGCTTCACCTTGGTGGAGCTGATGATCGTGATTGTGATTGTGGGAATCCTTTCTGCAGTTGCACTTCCAAGCTTTCTGAACCAAACAGTGAAAGCCAAGGCAACAGAATGCACGACAAAATTTGGTGCGATGCTCTCACAGATAGCAGCAGAGGCACAGATTTCTACAGGCGATGCAGACACCCTGGCAGCAGCACTTGTTAGCTCCGGCGACACAAATTCACTAATTTGCGATTTTACTATCACTCCTATTGAGGACGGAACCGGAAGCATTTACACAGGCTCAGTCGCAGGCAAGGGGGAGCTATTAAACAAGTATTTAGCAAAAGGATGTGTCAACTACTCGAATTCAAAACGTGTGATTAAATCGGCTACTAGCAACACAGACAGCCCTCCAACAATAGCCGATGCAGATATAAATTGCACATAAAACAAATTTAGAGAAACAGGACGCCTGGCAAGGAATCCTGGTTCTCTAAAGTCAACACACGAAAGGGGCGAAGAATGAGATGCAGTTCACCTCAGAAAATTCCCAAAGAAACGAATCAGATGATGGGTTTGTCCTCCCACTTGTCATCACCGTTGGCCTCATCCTTACGGTTGGAGGCTTTGCACTCTTAACACGAGTCTTCGGCGGGTTCATGGGCTCCATTCGTTCAGAACAAGCACGTCAAGCCAGGGAGATCGCCGAGGGAGGCATGGCCGAAACCATTGAGAATCTAAATCGAAAATTTAACTATTTACTGATCAACTGCTACGACCCCAGCATCAGCGATAACGGTTGGCAGTCCGCAGACCAATGCCAAAACATTGTATTTAGGATCGACTCAGGCAAAGCGGTAGGACTCTGGAACTCACCACGATATCCAAGTTCCGTATGCCCAGGAGTACAAAGAGAGAGTTACAACCAATTCAGCAAATTAATTGATACACCAAAAGGAGAATATCGAGTTCTTCGCTATATCTTTGATGGCACCCAATTTTACGGTGGAAAAGGAACGCTGAGTATCGAAGGAACAAGACGCTCAAGTGACAACCGTATTCTTGCAACATCAGTGATTGAGCAAACATTTGAAGTAAAGCCAAAAAACTGTGGTTCCAATTTCAAAGGAAATGCAAACAATAGTGGGTTCCCCGGGCTGTTAGCTAGTGAAATCAACCTCGGGAATAACGATGTAAAAGGATCCATCTCTGGCAACATCCTCTGCACAGGCTGTGAGTATGCAGACCCATTAAATCCTCAACCAGGAGAGGAGTTAGCTCTTATTCAAGCAAACACAAACAATGCTGAAGTGGATGGTGAAATCTTCATCGGTGAAATCACCATGCCCGATGTCTGGCCCATTCCAGACAAGATCCGCAAGGCCATCACCCAAGTTACGGATGATGAAGACAATCCAATTATCCGCAGCCTGCAAGAAAACATCAATAAGGAATCTGGGACAAACACCTATAAGATTAGTTCTCAACCAGTTCCGCAGGCAGGCGAAAGCGAGCTCAGCAATGGTGGAATGTGCGCCACAGATGAAGCTAATCCCGCTCTTGCCGCTGGTGAACCGATCACATACTGCATTGTCTCCAGCATCGTTCTCTCCAGCACAGAACAATTAGAAGTCGATACAAGCAGAGGCCCCGTGAAGCTGTATGTGACTGGTGATGTAGATGTAGGAGGGCAGCGCAGCCTCAAACAAACCAGAAGTGATGGACTCAGCACCACGGCATTTCGCTTGGGTCTCTTTGGATTGAATGAGGCCCAATGTTCCAAAGAACGTATAAATAATTCGTCATTTCAGCAGAATGTGAAGCTCGCCGGTGTTTCGAAAACCAAAAAGAAAAATAACGGAGGAGAAGAACCAAAGGCAGCGAATGTGTTTGTGCATTTTCCGTGCGGGAAGGTGGGCATTAGTGGTGGTGCTCAAAACGAGGCTGAGTGCAACACCACCGACGAATCGATCACACCAGAGAATGCCTTGGAGGGGCAGGTCCCCTACGGTGACTGCGGCGGGGGAGACATCCGAGGTGTGGTTTGGGCGGAAGAATGGGATGGATCCGGCTCAAACAATGCACAGCTGGTTGTACCTAGCAACGCCGCAGATGATGGACTCCGCGAACAGGGATTTGAATACGCCATCAGCGTGAAGGATTACGTCGCCATCGGCACCAACAGCTGGTTTGGATTCGGAGGAGTCCCCAGGCCATGAATAATCACAGAGTTATTCACAATGGTTTCAGCCTTCCGGAGTTGATGGTGGTGGTGGCGATTGTGGGAATTCTCAGTGGCATCTCCATCGCCAGCTTCGATCGCAACTACAAACAAGAAGTCCTAAAGCGAGACAGCCGAGAAGCCTCAACCTGGCTCAGGGAAGTAAAAAGCAAAGCCGTTCAGCAAAACAGGATTTGCGAAGTCACGATTGATCGATCCCTAGGGACGGCAACCCAAACCAATCCCAGCGATTCGGGCTTAGCTGCCGCCGATCGCTGTGAGCAACTCGGAGACTATTCCTTTAGAGCACCAATCTCAACACTCATCAGCGATAACCAATGCCTATGGGATGACAACACCAACAAACTTCTGATCAGCTTCACCGCCCGCGGAACACTTCCCTGCGGAGGGGAGATACGCCTCACCGATACCAAATACAGCACAACACGCTGCGTCAAGCTCGTCTCACCCCTCGGTGTGATTCGAGAAGGTCCTGAACAACAAGGAATATGCAATTACGCCAACTCCTATTAACAAAGGGCTTCACACTGGTGGAGTTGATGGTGGCCAGCGTTATCGGGCTACTTACAACCACAGTGGCCGGTCAAGTCATGCTGAATCACTTCGAAACATCGGAAAGAGCAGAGGCCTTCCAGCGTCACCGGGAAAACTGGACACGAGCAGCAAACTTCATTGAGGCCGAAGTGGCACTATCTGAATCAATCATCACCGATGGCACAAAGGTGACAATTCCAGCAAGCTGCAAATCGGTTTTCAATCAAGACCAAACTCAATTCAAATTCGCTCTGAATATTCGTCAAGATATTCACCAATCAATCTACGCCGTTCGCCCATCGGAGGAAGGCTGGCTGAAACCCAACACCCTTTGGAGGTGCGGCCCTTCCTTTGACCAGTATGGAAATTACCTCTCCATTGAAGAAGAAGTCAATGAAGGACCGATCGCTCAAATTCTCCTTGATGGTCTCGATGACAATGACAGTCACAATGGTTTTGAAGTCAGAGAATCAACATCACCAGGAAAATTACTCAATTTCAAACTGTCGATGGTTAAGCGCAATCAACGCAACCAGAATGTGCAGTTCAGTTACAGCAATCAAGGCAGCACCAGAACACGAATCAGCCCCCTTTATTCCAGGCCCACATCCGGCAGTCTCTGCACTGCATCGAATATGGCAAAGTTCAGCCCAAAGCCAGGGAGCTCGAGCACAGATTTCAAGGTGAATTTAAGCGTAAATGACCTTACTCCTGGCCAGGACGTGTTGATTTGTGGGAAAGGACTTGTAACCGCGATCCATGGAAGTGATTACGACGATATCATTGAAAGTGGGGCTAATGAATCAACAACGATCTACGGCTGCAACGGCAATGATGTCCTGGAAGGAACAATCGCAAACGACTCGTTAAGAGGTGATGACGGAAGCACATCAAACTGCCCAGATGGCATCAAAATTGATGGTGATGATATTTTGATAGGCAATGGAAATAATTCCACCAATCCAGAAATCCTCATTGGCGGGAATGGATTCAACCGCTATATACCAGGCATAGGAAATGCAAGTGTCATAGGAGGAGACAATCTTGACATTGTTTTCTTCGATAAACCAGTTCAATTTACTGATGAAAATACTACAACAACTAATTACACCTTTACAGCCAAATCAGGGGGGATTTGTAATCGGTCTCAGTGCACCGTAAAAGACATCACGAACAACCCACAACTCGAATACACCCTAGAGAATGTGGAGATCTTAATCTTTCCCGACCAACGCAAAGACCTAGAATAACAACAATGATCGGGCGAAAACTCATCAAATTCTCAGGAAACAATCATCGAATACTCCGCAAGGCCCATCGCAGCAATCACCTAATCAAAGGACGCTAGTCACAAATAAAGCTAGAATAGCAATATCAGTCAGTGAAGCAACTGCCATTTGGCACATTGCTTTCACCTTCGATGACCCTTACCGAATCGCTAGTTTCATCGTTCCTCCTGATGCTGTTTGCTGGACAGTCAGGCAGAGTGTTCACGTATTCAATGGAAGCTGCTGGCAAGACAAAAATACGCGATCAAGTTGCACTGGTCATCGCCAGCGACCTTGAGCATATGCGTAACCAGGTCAATCTATGGAAAACAGTGGGCACAAACTTGAACAGCAATGGTTTACCCCTCAATGGAGAAATGAGCTACGAGCCAACCGCTGCCATGTGTTTAAATAACACTCTTGCAAAAGATCTTCTCAACGATAACGTTTTTTCCGGCCAAGGAATCCTTAACAACACAGAAAGCGAAACAACGATCGTAAAAACCATTGTAGTGCCAAGTACAGATATCGAAATAACACGCACGATCTCGAGCGAGGCTAAAAACTACAACCTCCTCAATATCCACTACAAGATCAATGCACAATCGCTTAAGCAAAGTGATCAGAGAACAACCCTAATGATGCCAGCACAAGCTTGGTGTCCGTAACGAAAACCAGCAAGAAGATTAAGGTGTTTGATTCAGCTTCAACACCGCCATGAAAGCCTCCTGCGGTACATCTACCTTACCCATTGCTTTCATCCTCTTCTTACCTTTTGCCTGTTTCTTCAACAGTTTCTTCTTGCGCGAAATATCACCGCCGTAGCACTTGGCAAGCACATCCTTACGGATTGCACTAATACTCGTACTGGCAATAATCCGGCTACCGATGGAAGCCTGCAAAGGAATCTTAAATTGTTGGCGAGGAATCAATTCCTTGAGCTTTTCAACTAAGCCCTTGCCCACGTTATAGGCCTTATCGCGATGCACGATCGTGGTAAGAGGATCAGCTCTTTCCGCATTGATCAACACATCCAAACGCACAAGCTCGTTCTTGCGATATCCAATCAGGTGGTACTCCATCGAGGCATAACCCTGGGTGCGGGTCTTCATTTGATCGAAGAAATCAGTCACAACTTCCGCCAAGGGCAATTCATAGATCAAGGTCACCCGTTCCTTGGTGATGTACTTCATATCGATATAGTCACCCCTTCTCTCCTGGCACAGTCCCATCAAGGCCCCGTTGAACTCATTCGGCGCATAAATCTCCATGCGCACATAGGGCTCCTCAATCGATTCACGCTGCTGAGGATCCGGAAGTGTGGCCGGATTATCCACCAAGATTTGCTCACCATTGGTGAGGTTTACGGTATAAATCACCGATGGAGCGGTAACAATCAGGTCTAGGTTGTATTCGCGTTCCAGCCGCTCCTGCACGATCTCCATGTGCAACAAACCAAGGAATCCACAACGGAATCCAAAGCCCATTGCACTGCTGGTTTCGGGTTCAAATTTCAGCGCTGCATCAGAGAGCTGCAATTTGTGCAGAGCTTCGCGTAAATCCGGGTATTGATCGGCTTCCGTCGGAAACAAACCACAAAACACCATCGGCTTGGCTTCTGCATAGCCAGGAAGCGGGGCATCAGCGGGCTCATTGACCAGGGTGATCGTGTCGCCCACACGGGCATCAGCCACGGCCTTGATCGATGCCGCGAGGTATCCCACCTCTCCGGCGTGGAGCTCATCCACCTTTTTCTCATCCGGAGCCATGATCCCGACTTCATCGAGTTCATAGGTTTTGTTGCTCGCCATGAGCAACACCTTGTCTTTGCGAGTAATCCTGCCGCTCATCACACGGAAGTAAACAATTACGCCGCGATAAGGGTCGTAATAGGAATCAAAAATCAAAGCTTTCGTGGGCTCCTTCACCGTGTCGGCAGGAGGTGGCACCCGATCCACCACCGCTTGGAGAATTTCAGGAACGCCCATCCCTGTTTTGGCAGAGCAAGGGATCGCATTCGAGCAATCCAAACCGATAATTGCCTCGATCTCCTCCTTGATCCGATCCGGGTCGGCCCCAGGCAGATCAATCTTGTTGAGCACAGGAATGATCTCAAGATCGTTCTCCAGCGCCATATACACGTTGGCCAAGGTCTGAGCCTCAACGCCCTGGCTTGCATCCACCACAAGCAAGGCCCCTTCACAGGCCTGCAGGCTGCGGCTCACCTCATAGGAGAAGTCCACATGACCAGGTGTATCAATGAGGTTGAGGACATACTCCTCACCATCCGCCGCCTTGTAGTTCATGCGGGCAGCCTGGAGCTTGATCGTGATCCCCCGTTCCCGCTCCAGCTCCATGTTGTCGAGGAACTGCTCTTGCATATCCCGATTGGCCACCGTGCCGGTGTCTTGCAGCAAACGGTCGGCCAACGTCGACTTGCCATGGTCGATGTGGGCAATGATGCAGAAGTTGCGAATCCTTTTGACGGGAGCGTCGGTCATGCGGTTGGCGAAATCCCGGCTCGGGCTTCAGAAGGCAATGCGCCAATCCTAAGGAGCCGCCACCAATTCGAAGACAGAAACGCTGGATGCTCTCAACCTGGATTCTGCAATTGCTGGCGATCGGTTCCTAATTGATTCGAACCTCCTACCTCAATTTCTCTCAAGGGTTCAGCAGAGCTATTCCCACAATCGTTGTGCTCGCCGCTTTCTCCACCTCGATGCTGTTGGTCTCTCGCGTGCTGCAAACCATTCCTTCCTCTCGGCATCACCCACGCCCAGTGAAGTGGAATTGGGTTCGTGAATCTCACAGGAAAGCATCCCTGAACGCAGCCATGGATCTCCCGCCCATGCCCCTTGAATGGATCAAGGCTTCCCTAGGCATGGCCGCAGCTCTCAGCATGGCGGCACCTTTCGCCCCATCAGCCATGGCAACCCAAACGGAGAAGCCCACCCAATTCGTTCCTGAGGGTCACAAGGGAATGGTTTGCATGGCAATCGCACCTCAGTGCATGACCAAAAAGCAGTGGGCGGCCTATTGCCTTGCACAGAGCGATTTGATCGAATCCAAAAGTTGCCGTGACGCACTCGATCGACCCGGCCCAAACCCAGAAAAGAACTGACGACCCTGGCCCAGCTGGGAGTGAATGCCGACCACGACGAAGCCAGCTCTCAAGGCCGCCGATCAACGTCAAGTTCAACGCCTAGTTAGCTCGCAATCTGCAAGCCAAGCAGGGCATCACTGCGATCTCGGCTGCGCTGAAGGAGCTCTCTATCCGCATTGAGATCTTGCCCATAGCTCGGCAATAACGCTTGCAAACGCTGCTGCCACGCTTGCGAAGCCAAGCGATCAGGAAAACAGCGTTGAAGAATTTCCAACATGATCGTGACGGAGGTGCTCGCCCCAGGAGAGGCACCAAGCAGGGCAGCCAACGAACCATCGCCAGAGGCAACCACTTCCGTGCCCAATTGCAAACGGCCTCCAGTGGGGGTGCGTTTGATGATCTGAACGCGCTGACCAGCCACCGACAAAGCCCAATCATCGGCGCGCGCCGTTGGGAGAAAAGCCTTTAACGCCTCCATCCGATCCTCACTGCTTTGGCGCAGTTGATTTACGAGATAACGAACCAGGGGGATGTTGTTGACCCCAACTTGAAGCATGGGCAACACATTGGAGGTGCGCACAGAACGAGGAAGATCCAGCAAGGACCCCTGCTTCAAAAACTTGCTGCTAAAGCCTGCATAGGGCCCAAACAATAGGGAGCGACGGCCATCGATCCAACGGGAGTCGAGGTGGGGCACCGACATCGGTGGAGCCCCCACCTTGGCTTTGCCATACACCTTGGCGAAGTGATGCTCTGATAAATCCGGGTCATTGCAGACAAGCCATTGGCCGCTCACGGGGAACCCGGCATAAGCGGCCGCTTCAGGAATGCCCGAACGTTGAAGGAGAGGTAGGGCCCCACCACCGGCACCGAGAAACACAAACGGCGTCATCACGTCGCGGCGTCCAGAGGGGCCACGCAATTGCAGCTCCCAGCCCTCTGCGCGGCGGTTGAGATCAGACACCGAAGTGCCGAACACCAAATCAAGGGCCCCCGACGCTTGCAAGGGAACAAACAGAGAGCGAGACAAAGCCCCAAAATCCACGTCTGTGCCGCGCTCAATCCTGGTGGCCGCAACGGCCATTTGAGGATCTCGCCCGGCCATCACGAGCGGAATCCAAGAAGCGAGCTCAGCCTCATCACGGCTCCACTCCATGGCCGCAAAAGCAGGCAGCGGCTTCAACTGCTCATAGCGCTGGCGCAGGTAGGCCACATCGCCCTCACCCCACACAAAACTGATGTGGGGCACGCGGTGAATAAACCCAGAGGGATCTAAGCGACCCTGCTCACATAGGGACGACCAAAACTCGAGGCTGCACTCAAAACTGGCATTGATCGCCAGCGGTTTTGCCGTTGAAACTGTGCCATCAGCCAGAAGAGGCGTGTAGTTGAGCTCACAGTTGGCAGCGTGGCCCGTGCCAGCGTTATTTCCCGCAGCACTGCTTTCTAAAGCGGGTGCCTCTAACCGTTCAACAACCAACAACCGCAAGTCTGGATCGAGTTCATGCAGGAGGGTTGCCAGGGTGGCACTCATGATCCCAGCACCCACGAGCACAACGTCGTAGCGGTCCAAGGGGCGAACAGATCTGCTATCGACAGGCTATGAGGCCGAGCGACTTGGGAATGCCTAGAATCACATCAATCTGAAAATTGAGCGATGAGCACCGAGACCATGGCCCTCACCAACGAGAACGTGGAAAAGGTGCTCGATGAACTCCGCCCCTTCCTGATGGCCGATGGCGGCAACGTGGAAGTGGTCGAGATCGATGGTCCAATCGTGAAAGTTCGCCTCCAAGGCGCTTGCGGAAGCTGCCCGAGCAGCACGATGACCCTAAAAATGGGAATCGAACGCAAGATGCGCGAATCGATTCCTGAGGTGAGCGAAGTGGTCCAAGTTCTCTGATCGCAAGCACATCAAACATCGCATCGAAAAACTCAGAACAATTCATTGAAGCTGGCATTCAATTGCAGCTACTGGACGCCAATCAATAACTCTAAAAAGTATTTTCATCGCAGCCAATCCTTCAGTGAACCGGCCACAGTGTGGCAGTCATTCGGCATATGTCGGGATGCTTTGGATCTCTTCGATTCTCTGCGTGACTGCGATTGCCAGTGCGCATTGGCTCGCAGGCAAGGTGGCAACACGACCTGATCGCGAACAGATGCGCTGGGCCTCCTTTGGAGGCGGAGCGGGAATGGCCTACGTATTTGTGCATTTATTGCCAGAACTTGCCAGTCATGGACAAGCCTTATCCCTAGCCCCAGGGATGGAAAGCTTTGCCCCTTCCCCTATTACAGAGGCATTGCTATTTCTGATCGCCCTGGCAGGAATCATGGTGACGTACAGCCTTGATGTGCTCGCCACCCATGAGCGCAAGGCTGGCAGTATTGCGAGATCACTGCACACGCTTAATTTCGCTGCGATCAGCTACCTCTATGCCTATTCGCTTCCGTCCCTGATCAGCACCGGATTGGCCTATGGAATCTTGTTCACCATCGCCATCAGCGCCCATGTCCTCCTAGCCGATCGGACCATGGATGCTCGGCATCCAGCCATCTACAGAACACGCATGCGCTGGGTGGGAACCGCTGCCCTGGTGTTGGGGCTGTTGCATGCAGCACTCCTCCACCCCGTGGACGACCTCCATCTCGCTATCGCCACAGCATTTCTGGGAGGGGGACTGCTCATGGCCGTGTTCCGAGAAGAACTCCCGGCCATTGATCGCGCCCGTCTTGGTTGGTTTGTGGCTGGCACCGCATCAATGACCAGTCTTCTCCTTCTCGCACTCACCCATGCCACGCACTGAGGATGAATTGGAAGCCACGAATCCTTCACGCAGAAAGAGGGATGCCTCAGCCGTAGCGCGTTGACCGGGTAAAAAGTCACGTAAAAAGAGCTGCCCACAATGAATCATTCCAGGCACAACATGCAAAGCCACATCATGTCCTGCTGTTTTTAAAATTGAAAAACAGGCGATCGCATCACTGAGCAACACTTCACGATCACCAACCTGGAATAATGTACGGGGATAAGAGCTGTAATCCTGCTGCAAGCAATCAAGATCTCGTGAATCATATGAACCATCCTCTGGCAAATAATGGGAAGAGATGGCCTCCAGTCGCTGCAACGACACCAGATCATCCTTGGCATTAAAAGCAACAGATTCTCTCCCATAGCGGAAGTCCATCACCCCTGCCATCACCAACGCCACAGCGGGCATCGGCAAGCCCTTGCTCTTACAGCGATGCAGCAACTGCGTCACCAATGTGGCCCCAGCAGAAATTCCTGTTACACCAATCGCCTCTGCTCGATAGCCCTGCGCTAATAACCAGCGATAAGCATCTTCCACATCATCGAGAGCAGCTGGAAAACAATCATTCGGGCACAAACGATAATCAACCCCTAGAAAACTGATCCCTGAATCCTCTACAAGTGAGGCAATCAATTGCAAGTGATCATCCGTCGATCCCATGGTGTATCCCCCACCATGGAAAAACAAACACACATTTTTGCTACGGCCCGAGGGAGGATCAATCCAGGTGTAGAACGTTCCCTTCATAGGAGAACAACGCACACGCCTTACAACATCCGTCTGAAAGCTTCGATAGAGCGCAGAAAAAGCTTGTGACATGGCCTCAAGCTCAGACCCCCCCAAGCTCACACGTTGCAAAAACAGTGCCTTCAACGCTGAAGAATCCATGGGTTGAAGCCACAACCCTCTCTGTTTAGCCAGAGGGGTCAGTCAGGGCTGTGCATTGGGATCCAGTGAAGGACAGGTCTTCGCATGGAAATCACAGGCATAGATGGTGGACTTCTGCCAACCGAGCGGAATCTCGAGAAGGTCGCGAGTCCCCGTGAGGCCTTGCGTCAAAAACAGCAAGGCCGCCAGCACGTTGGCGGTGACATGCATGCGACGCATGCGAATGTCGCGCAGGATCTCAGCGCGAGCTCCCAGGGAAAACAACATCAAGCCCGTCACGCCAACACCAGCCCAGTAATGGGACTGCCAAAACGCAGGCGTAAGGGGATTATCCGAAAGCCGCCAAACCTCAGGCTGGGCGCCAAGCCCCAACACTCCGGCCCAGGTAATGAGAGAAAAAGCCAACCTCAATCCGGGCCTCTTGCAACGCCAAAGGGCCAGGAGGCTCACGATCGTTCCAACCAACACCAGCAACAGCTGGATTGCACGCCCCAGCCCCCCTTGGAACTCAGCGACAGGAACCTTCGTGCCAATCACAACAGAGAGGGCAATCAACACCACCATCACCACAGCCGCTGCAAGCCAACGACCCAGGTCGCTGTGGTCGCGCCCAACCGTGACGGGGAGATTCTGTTTCTGGAGCCGTCGTGCACGCGTCTGGACGGCCAAGCGCACCACCACACCCACCAGTGGATAAACCAAAACCACGGCAAGGAAAGGATGCAAGATCCACAACCAATCAACGCCGGCCATCACCAACAGAGCACCAACGCAAAACGTAGCCACGCTGCCAAAACATGCCGACGCCACCTGCAAGGCATCGTCGTTGCCCTCAAAGGCTCAATGGTGCCGAGCAAAAAGGGACAAAAAAGCAACATCAAGACAACGCAATCGCGTCGTTAGCAAAACGATTCACACAACAATTCCCCTCAAAATCATCCACAAATGAATGGCCAAAACCATGCTTAATCACTGGCGCAAGTCCTGGTAGATAGCTTGGTGCTCATCAGAAGCCTCTCGTGATCCATACCTGATCGACAACCATGGACATTCGAAACTCCCTTCGCGATCTCTGTCCAGCACTGGGCAACAAGATCTACTTCAACTACGGCGGTCAGGGACCGTTGCCTACGCCTTCATTGGAGGCCATGACCCAAAGCTGGCAGCGCATCCAAGAACTGGGGCCCTTCACTACAGATGTGTGGCCGTTTATCAGTTCAGAAACAAACAAAACGCGTGCGTTGCTCAGTCGCATGTGTGGTGTGGCACCTCATCGCCTTGCTCTCACCGAAAACGTCACCAGCGGTTGCGTTTTGCCGCTTTGGGGACTTCCCTTTGAAGCAGGTGATCGCCTCCTAATCAGTGATTGCGAGCACCCAGGAGTCGTAGCTGCATGCCATGAACTTGCCAGACGGGAACACCTAGAGGTCGACACCCTTCCTGTTCAGCAGTTCAGGCAAGGACGTGAGGCCCAACAGGACACCGACGCAGGCGTTCTTCAAGCTTTGGAGGACTCTCTACAGCCACGCACCAAAGTGGTGGTGCTATCTCATCTGCTATGGAACACCGGGCAGCTGATGCCCATCCCTGCGGTGGCAGAGCAGCTTGATCAGCATGCCCAGCAACCTTTTCTGCTCGTGGATGCAGCTCAAAGCATGGGTCAAATTCCTGTGGGAGCAGCAGCGCAGGCAGCTGATATTTATGCATTCACTGGCCACAAATGGGCGTGCGGTCCCGAGGGGCTTGGAGGTGTGGCCTTATCAGAAAGAATTCTCAACCAAGCCAATCCAACCCTGATTGGCTGGCGCAGCCTGCGCGATGAAACACGCGCCGTGATCGATGATCCAGACCCGTTTCACCACGACAGCCGGCGCTTTGAAATCGCAACGAGCTGTGTGCCATTGATGGCAGGGCTGCGTCAATCGTTGGGCTTGCTCGCTAGTGAGGCGAACGAGCAACAACGCCTCCAAACCATCCAATCTCTAAGCGGCGAGCTCTATAGAAAGCTGAATGAGCTTCCAGGAACCACTCCCTTACTCGAAGGGGAGCCCCCCGCAGGATTGGTGAGCTTCCAGCTCAACGATTCATGCTCCCGAAGCACAACTGACATCGTAAAAATACTTGGTAGCAAAGGGATTTGGATCCGCAACCTGGAAGAACCCATCTGCCTAAGAGCCTGTACCCACATCACCACAGAAGAACGCGAACTCACATCCTTCCTGAAGGCTCTTCAAGAGCTGACCGGCATCTAATCCTTAAGCCCCTGCAGGTATTAAGTACCAAGACGTCACCACAGCAATTGAGCAAAACAACACCATCGAAAGCGGCCAAACCTCATCTAAGAATTCAAGTCTTTTCGAAAGATTATCGCGCGCCTCTCCAAGCGGCATACTTTCCATATCGGCATAACGACGTCCAATCCATACCAACAAAACAAACGCAAACAAAGTAACCACATAAGCAATCACATAGACCTGATCTAGAAACGTTAGGAAGGGAAGATCAGGAAGTTCTCCTCGATAGACCTGCTGTAAGAAAACCAAAGTCAACAAAACTGTTACCGGAATTCCGGCTCGAGCATCTTGTTCGTCTGGACGAATTTTAAAGACCAGTAGGACCATCACCATGACCACCAACAAAGGCAACATCAAGCGCCAAAAAGAGGACCAAGATGAGGTTCCAAACGTAATATCATAAAGAATTAGACTATAGTCTCGATCAAGTCCACCCAGGCCAAAATTGGTAGCATAATTATGGCGGTACTCAGCAATCGACCAGCCTCGATTCAACCAACCAATGATTCCCGTACCTGCATAGAGACCCATCCCGCTATTACGACTATCAGGTTCAAAACGTAGTGTTCCATAGCCAAGACCACCAGCTACATCATCAGCCTCGATCGCAATCGGCAAACTAATTGTAAGGAAAGGAAAATGTCTAAAGCTTGCTCGATCGATATAAAAACGTCCAACATAAGTATAAAGTTGATAGTAGGTACCATCAGACAAAATTGCTGGCTTATCTTGAACAGGATGCAACACAGGATCCGCGTCAGACAACAACGCATTCAGCAACGAAATATGCTCTTGCAAATCCGTATTATTAGCCTCCAAATAATCCTGAAGAGGCTGTTTCCAACGCATCCATACATAACCGTTCGATGAAAAGCTAGGAATACTTAAATCTAAATCATAGGTACTATTTGAATACACCCCGATCTTTACATGATATTGCGCATCATCCAAGGCATCAATATCAGCTTGAATTTCACCTCCACCCAAAGACTCTCCTCGCTGAGAACTCCAACCATCACGAGGAAGACGATCCACTGATGTCGTCAAAGCACGAGAAGCTGAAGAAAGGCGCAGGGAATCACGACCTGGCACTTGATCAACATTTAAACTGGTGACTCCAACGATAGAAAGCAAGGCTGCCAGAACAACTGACGCGATCGCCAAGATGTTCCACTTTCTCCGTCTTCGAACCTTCGTCATGAAAAAAAAAGCAGCGAATCAAACAAGTGTGTTACAAGCTAAGCCAATAGCAACGATTCTTCGTAGAAATACCCTGGTAGCGATTGGGCTCAGTCTATCGATCGCCTCCACATCAGCCCAACAAAAAGAATCCCAAACATACACTGATAGCAAAAGCACGATCCTCCTCGGTCAATCCTTACCACTGAGCGGACCTTCAGCTCAAATCGGGAAAAAATATCAAGCTGGAGCGCAAGCATGGTTTAACGAAGTGAATCGTCAGGGAGGAATCAATGGAAAAAAAATCCGCTTGATCAGCCTCGACGACCAGTATGAGCCTGAGCAAACCATCAGAAACACGAAAACCCTGCTGGACCGCCCCAACCTTCTCGCCTTATTTGGGTACGTAGGCACACCAACAACAAAAGAGATCCTTCCCGTCATTGAAAAAAGAAAAGTCCCTCTCATTGCCCCCCTAACAGGCGCTTCAATCCTGCGAGACAACGAATTGAACATGGTGGTGAATTTAAGGGCCAGCTATCAAATGGAAATCGATAAAATTGTGGATAGTCTTGTTCGAAATGCGAGACAGAAAATAGCCATTATTTATCAAGATGACGCCTTCGGGAAAGATGGACTTAAATCTGCAGAATCAGCGCTAAAAAGGCACGGCCTAAAACCATATGCAATCTCCACAGTTCAAAGAAACTCTGCACAAATACAATCAGCACTTCAAATCCTGACGTCAAGCCGACCAAACGCCATCATCATCATCTCGACATACGTCAGCTCGGCAGCATTAAGCAAAGAGTTACTGCAACGAGATATAAAAGCCCAGATCATGAATGTGTCTTTTGTTGGCACCAGAGCTCTGGAACAATCACTGCCTGTAGGACAAGCCAATGGCATTGGGGTTAGCCAAGTCGTCCCCTTTCCCTGGGACCGCTGGATTCCTATTGTCGCGGAGTATCAACGCCTCATGCGCGTAAACAATCCTTCAGCCCGATTTGGATTCACAAGCCTGGAAGGATTTATGGCTGCCAAATTAATCACAGAAGGTATCAAAAATGTCCAAGGGCCACTCACAAAAGAAACTCTCCTCACAAGCCTTAAGTCGATTAAAAAAGTAGACTTGGGAGGATTTCAGCTAGACTTGTCCAGCAATAACAAGCAAGCTAGCAATTACGTTGAGCTCACATTTTTTGGAGCACAACAATGGGAGCCTTAACTTCTGCCGTAGCAAGGATCTCAACCCCATTTAACCATCAAACAATACATGCGCTCAGGCCTTCATAAAGTCGACGAACTCATACCCCAAAGCTTGATATCCTCCTTCGTCCAATCCGGACGCTGGAAGCTGATTCCAGCGCTACTCATGCTGGGGATAACACAGCTGGCCTCGATGCAGGGTTGGCCAACTCTGCTTTGTTTCATTGTTTCAGCGACAGGCATCATTCCGATCGCCCTGTTGCTTAGCGATGCAACGGAAGAGATTGCAGAACATAGCGGACCAACGATTGGAGCCATCTGCACCGCAGTGTTTGGCAATTGTGCTGAATTTATTATTGCCCTATCGGCTCTAAGATTGGGCCTTATTGATGTGGTCAAGGCAAGTATTACTGGAGCGATTCTCTCCGATCTACTCCTCGTTACGGGCGTGGCGATGCTTGTAGGTGGATTGAAGTACAGCGAACAAAGTTTTCAGGAAACCATGGTTCGCACCAACGGTGCGGCCATGACCTTAGCTGTCATGGCGATGGCCCTACCTGCATCCCTCATCAGCACATCAGGAATCGATGATCCCGTCGCAATTCATGGCCTATCAATGACTGTTGCGGCAGTCCTTATTATCATTTACTTCCTAACACTAATATTCTCGCTCGCGACCCATAGCCATCTGTTTAACCCCCAACACAGCCATAATGATGACGCTGATGCACCTCAGGAAGCAGCAAAAAAAATAAACTTAGCGCCCTGGATTATTCAATTAATCGTTAGCACAGCGTGCTTGGCTTACCAATCGGAGAGCTTTGTACATTTTTTAGAACCTGCCACAGAACAGCTCGGATTCAGTGCCCTATTTACCGGAATCATCATCATTCCGATCATTGGGGGGTTTTCAGAGTATGTGCCTGCCGTTAAAGGAGCCTTAAAAAATCAAATGGATCTCCCCATCTCCTTAGCGATGGGATCCAGCTTGCTTGTTGCCCTACTAATCACCCCATCACTGATCATGATTGGATCTGTGATCGGTCAGCCCATGGATCTTGACTTCACAGCCTTCGAAGTCATCGCGCTCATCTTTAGTGTCTTAATTGTAAATCTTGTGAATATGGACGCAAAATCGAATTGGCTGGAAGGTGTTTTACTCCTGGGAATGTTTTCGATTTTCGGAGCAGCTTTTTACTATTACCCAAGCTAGAAGTTTAAGAACTCAATTTATCTTGCAGGGCTTTTAAAGCCTGTTCACGGTCATCAAAATGAATTTTTTCGGTACCCAGAATTTGATAATCCTCATGACCTTTACCAGCAATGAGAACAAGATCTTGTGAGCCAGCATTCTGAATCGTTTCCGCAATCGCTTCCGCTCTATCCAGGGTCACCGTTAACGCAGCTCCACTAGGAATTCCACTCAGAACATCATCCAGGATTTGTTGAGGATTTTCTGTGCGTGGATTATCAGACGTCACCACCACCCCATCAGCAAGCTCTGCCGCAATCGCAGCCATCTGCGGACGCTTGCCACGATCCCTATCACCACCGCAACCAAACACACAAATCAGTTTGCCGTCCGCGAAAGGACGACAGGCCTTCAAAGCGCTGCGCAATCCATCTGGCGTGTGGGCGTAATCCACCAAGACCGTGGGCAACGCTGCCCCCTTTGAGGTCACAACAACCCGTTCCATCCGACCAGGAACGCCACCGAATGTGCTGATAGCTTCAAGGAGCGGCTCCAAAGGGAGACCTTGCTGAAGCAAGGCCCCTACGGCCTGCAACAGATTCATCACATTGAATCGACCCAGCAGTGGGGAGTGAAACGAGCCCTCACCAACCGGACTCAACAGGCGGCCTTCAACCCCAGACGAGCCCATCACCAAATCTGACATCGTCAATTCTGCGGGAACTGAGCCCTCGGACAACGAACTCCGCCAACAACGATCGCCCAACCGCTCCGCCAGTTGTTTGCCCCAAGGGTCATCCACATTCACGACAAATTGAGCGCCACGATCAGCAATCAGAGGTGGGGCAAGCGGTGAGGCAAACAGGCGAGCTTTGGCTTCGAAATAAGACGCCATCGTCTCGTGGTAATCGAGATGGTCCTGGGTGAGATTGGTGAACACAGCGCCAGAAAAGCGGCATCCAGCCACCCGATGCTGATCAAGGGCGTGGGAACTCACCTCCATGGCCGTGATCTCAGCGCCAGCGGCACAGGCCTCCGCGAGCTGAGCCTGCAGCCGATCAGCCACAGCGGTGGTATGAGTTGCGGTCACGCTATGGCCAGGCCAGCGATTCAGAAGGGTCCCAAACAGAGCAGAAGGACGTCCGCAAGCCGAACTCAAATGTTCAATCAGATGCGTCGTGGTGGTTTTGCCATTGGTGCCCGTAACCCCAATCAAGCCGATGCGATCACTGGGGTAATTCCAAAAAGCTGCTGCCAGCTCACCAGCCCAAAGAGCAACTGGATCAGGCACCACCACCACGGCGTCGCTGTGTTCAGGAGGCTTAGCAGCAGCAGCGGCTGAGCCAATCAGTACAGCGGCAGCGCCATCAGCGAGAGCATTAGGCCAAAAGCTGCCTCCATCGACCATTCCGCCGGGAAGACCGATGAACAAACTCCCAGGACCCACGCCACGTGAATCACAGGTGATCGATTCGATCACGACATCGACCAAGCCCTGGGGGACAGGCAAACCCACCGAATGAAGCAAGGCGTGGAGTGTCTGGGTCATCGCTGGGGCACCACAGAAGGGTTTTCTAATCCGAACCTGCCCCAGTGGAGCAGACCCGCTGCAACCAGTTGCGCAATCCATCCCCACTCAGTCTGGGGGAAACGCGAGGGAGCTCGGTGTCCTCCAAGACCAAAACGGGCACCTCGAGGTCATAACGCGCGCGCAATAACGCTGGACATTCGGGTGAATCAATGTCCACCACAACGAGCTGTAGGGGATGGACGCTTCGCTCAAGATTGAGGTCTCGCAAGCGCTGTTCCAGCCCCTCACAGAGACAACAACCAACCCTGCTGTAGAGCAACAGTCGCCGGGAATCAATCGGGGACGGGGTCACAGCCGCAGGGGGTAAAGGGATGGCAACGCAGCAACCGTCTCAGAGTGAGCCAACCGCCCCTCCAGGGACCATGGCGCTCAATCGCCTCAAGACCGTAGGCACTACATGTTGGGATGAAACGACAGCGAGGGCCGATCAAAGGGGAAATCCAACGCCGATAAAAACTGATCAGCGCAAGCATCAGCGCGCTTACCAACCGATTGAGGGGATGCGTGCTGCCGGCAGATAGGATGTTTAATTCGTGCATGCGATTCCGCGGTGCGGGCCACAAACCCAGCATGACGGATTCTCGCTTGAGCGCGAACCATTTCATCCCTTCTTTCCTATGTCCAGATACCGCGGCCCTCGCCTGAGGATCACGCGGCGCTTGGGAGACCTCCCTGGTCTCACCCGGAAGGCCGCAAAACGGTCCTATCCACCCGGTCAGCACGGCCAAGCCCGTCGCAAGCGCTCCGAATACGCAATCCGCTTAGAAGAGAAGCAAAAGCTTCGCTTCAATTACGGCGTTTCCGAACGTCAACTTGTGCGCTACGTGAAGAAAGCGCGTGCTCAGGAAGGTTCAACAGGAACCAACCTGCTCAAGCTGCTCGAGAACCGTCTCGACAATGTTTGTTTCCGCATTGGATTTGGTCCAACCGTGCCCGGCGCACGCCAATTGGTGAATCATGGCCACGTCACCGTGAATGGACGGGTCACTGATATCGCTAGTTATCAGTGCAAGGCAGGTGATGTGATCGCCATTCGCGAACGCAAGTGCAGCAAACTGCTCGCTGAAGCGAATCTTCAATTCCCAGGATTGGCCAACGTGCCTCCCCACCTTGAACTCGACAAACCCAAGCTGAGCGCGAAAGTGGTTGGCCGCGCTGAGCGCGAATGGGTGGCCCTTGAGATCAACGAACTGCTAGTGGTTGAGTACTACTCCAGAAAAGTCTGAGGTTCAAGCCCAGATTTCGATCTGGGACTGTTCTCAATCCATGTCTATTCCTGTTGGCCTTGGAGATCAAGCCAGCAGGATTTTTTATGCCCACACACACCTTTCAAGCCAATCAAATAATTTTCTAAGTATCGCCAAATCCATTCGACTTTTTAGATGATTTCTTCTTCTTTGCCTTTGTAACGGAAGCAGGAAGCTTTTCAAGAGGTTGATCATCCTTAAAGAAAACTCCATCCAGCCATACTGTAATGATGTAAACAACGATCAAAACCGGAATCAACACAGCCCATTGATTGGGAAATTCATAGGGGATCTGCTGAACACCAAAAATCGCCAAATAGCCCGTAATTAAAGTAAATATAAATCGGCGGATACTGGCTTGATTCAACTGAAATTCTCAATTAAACAGAACTATAACGCTAACCCCACAAGACTCCTCAATAATCACAATATTTTTCGCTATAACCATTTTCTTTCATCAGTTATCAACGCTTTCAATGGGGCACACTCTTGCTCACACAGTCCTGACTCTCAGCAGAGATCGAACATTCGGGATCCTTTTTGCCGTACTGACTAGGCTCTCGCATCGCCCAGTACTCATCGACAACGCCAAGCAAATAAACCATGGCTTTTTTAAGTGATTTCCTCAGACCCATGGAATTGACCCTTTTCAAGTACTGTGGCAAACAATTGCTGGTCGTGCAATCAATGACACACAACCCTTTGCACTGAATAACGAGAGCGCACCCACGGGCGAAGCCACTGATATTCAAAAATCCAACCCTGGTTACTACAATCATTTCCCTGCAACAAAGCGTTTGAACAAAATGATTAAAACCAGGCCAGTCCTTCCGGCCGATCTCTTTGATCAAGCACTCTCCAAGGCCTCACTCACAGAAGAGGAAGAGGCATTCATCGAATTTGTGAGATATACAGGAGTGATCGACGAATTAATATTAAGGAAAGGTTTATCGCTACCTGCAAAACCTCCTGCCCTCTGCAGGCTTTCAGACATCTGCGAAAGAATCGGAGCCATCATTCCTGATCATTTCAGCGCTGCAATGGAATGGTCAGCAGAGCAAAGTGAAGACAAGATTGCCTGGAAAGGAAACTTGATTTGCAACATCGCCTTCAACAGTGATGGAATCGAACTTTCGCCCAATGCCGGAACAACCTTGTACCACACCTATGTTGTGCATCAAGAACTATTTATCGGTTTGGGGTTTTAGTCCCTAACCACACAGCATCTCATTCATCGCTCAACGTCTTGATTCGAGGAATCAAGAAAGTTTTCTTACATTCAGCGAATCAGAGTCGCCTTGAAAAAGCCAAGACCTAGCCCCATTCCCTTGGGCTTATCCTCCAGAAATGTGATCGCCAATTCAAAATCCATCAAGCCTTTCTCTTCAATAAAATCTCGTGGAAGTTTGCCGCTTCGTTGATCGAGATAACGCCCATGAATCTTTTCTTTGTTCTTACTTAAGAAGTCAACAATCTCCTGAAGCACATGATCACGCCATTCATCCTTGTCACTTTGCTGCACCTGGCTTTCCTTCATGATGCATTCCAACAACCTTTGAACGCTAAGACGCCCTGAGGCAAACCATCAAGCCTGCGGGAAGGCATAGTCATGGGCATCACACAACCTCCAGCCGCCGTCACGATCAAGCTCCAGAACAGAGTCGTGAAAGGGCAGCAAAGTAGACCGATGTCCCACACTCACATACCCAGCGCCAGCATCACGGAGTAGCTGATACACCGCCCGTTCCGTTGGGATGTCTAACGCGCTGGTGGATTCATCGAGAAGCACAAATTTCATCTTGGCCCGCAAAACCCTCGCAAAGGCAATTCTCTGCTGCTCTCCCACAGAGAGCACTTTTGGCCAATCAATGAACGCCTCTGATGACTCAAGGGTCTGGTGAACGGAAGAAAGAGAGACCGAGTCGAGCAGTGTGTACATCCGCTCCTGGTTGAGATCCAACTCAACATCTGGATAGAGCAGCTGTTCGCGCAAGGAGCCTGAAAACACATAGGGCTTCTGCGGAACAAAGATCACCCCCTCTCGAAATCCCCGTGATGCCACCACTCCAGAAGCGGGAGGCCAAAGGCCGCTGAACATCCGCAGCAACGACGTTTTCCCACATCCCGATGGACCCACAACAAGAAGACGACTCTCCTGATCGAGATCGATGCTGAGGTTTCGCACCAATGTGCGCTCTTCGGATGGAATCTTCAGCGTGGCGGACTCCACATGAATCATCACCCCAGGAGCTAGCAGATTGGCTTCGGGAGCTGAATGCGATGCAGACAAGGAAGGGCCAGTCTCGAGATCACCTGCGCTGAGATCGAAACCATGACCAATTTCAGTTAGACGTTGGCCATTGGAAAGCAAATTGGCGATATCAGGGAAATTATCCACAACAAAGCTAAAAGCTCGCGTCACAGACCCGAATGCCATTGATACTTGAATGAAAACCCCATACTCAATTTCGCCCTTAAAGTAAACAGACCAAAGCAAAAGATAAGGAGCCAGGTAGGTAAAATTCCTGAATGCAACCGAAATAGACCTTACCACTGAACTGAATCGAATCACACGATATTGATTTCCAATGGCGGCAAATAATGCATCTATACCTCGCGCCCATTCGCTCCTTTCACCGCCGTAGAAAGCAATCGACTCAGCATTATCTCGAACACGCGTCAAAGAGTAGCGGAAATCAGCATTTAGCATCAATTGAATATAATTCAATTGAACAAGTTTCTTGCCAACAAAAGCAATTAGACCAGTCGTGAAGACCGCATACACCACTACATATAAAAGAATCCACGCATCAATAGTAATCAAGACTACGGCGAAACTTGCAGCCGAAACAAAAGATTCAACCAGCTCAAAAAACAACTCCGAGCTTTTCTCTGTGAACTTTTCAATATCTTGCGCAATCCTTTGATCAGGATTATCAATCGGAACGCCATCAACTGAGCCAGTAGAGCTCAGCCGGTAGAAAAATCTCCCGCCCAGATAACCACCAAAAAAGCGTAGGGTCATCGCTTCACGCCAAAAATTAGCAAACGCACTTCTGGTAAAGCTATAGACATAAATCGCCGGAATAAAAACACACAACAAGACAAAAATTTGAACCAATCCCCTACGAGAACCCGCAACATCTCTAGCTACGAATGAATTGGTCAGATCCCTTAAAAAGTAAGTTATAAGAACCGAGAGTGCGCTTACAACCAACAAAAACCAAAAAATAACCAGTACATACAACCAAGCCACACGCCGACGGGTATCCATCCCCCGAAGAGGCCATGCAGCGAAACCAGCCGCCATAACGGACAACACCGTAAGCACAGCTAAGGCGCGGCTATTCACAAGCCAGCCAGCAAAATCAACCATCACACTCAGACCAGTGATCAAGTCGGCTGGAAGGAAATGAGTGATCAGACCATTCGCAATGAAAATGGTCCAGGCTGATAAGCCAAGGGAGACAGCAATCACCGAGCTCATCAGAGCGATAAACAGCTGTAGCGAGCGCCGATCTGTGCCATTCACGAAAAAAGGCAGCAACAACTGCCTTAGATCTTTCGTATTCGTTGCGCCCATCAACACTCCTTCACCGATCCTCATCTTGAAGGCCAGCCAGCCCCTTCAACATCCCTTCAACAAAGGTCCGTTGAATAGCCTTGCTATAGATCGCATCAACGCCTTGCAGCGTCCTGTCCCAGAACCGGCGACAGCCACCCGGGCCATTCACCACGGCGAAAGCTTCGCGAGCGAAACCGGCACGGTGATGCCACCCATCTACGCCACCTCTACGTTTGAGCATGGCAATCCAGGCGGATTCGATTACACCCGCTCGGGCAACCCCAACTTCCGCATTCTTGAAACGGTGTTGGCCTCCGTAGAGGCGTGTAGCCATGCCACGGTGTTTGGTTCAGGGGTCAGTGCGATCACCGCGATTGCCTCCACCCTGAGCCAGGGAGATTTGGTGCTCTGCGAGGAGAACCTCTACGGCTGCACCGTGCGCTTGTTCGAACAGGTGTTTGCCAAGTTTGGGGTGCGCACCGAATGGGTGGATTTCACCAACCCCGAGGCGGCAGCCCGCATCATTGAGCGGCAGCCAGCGATGGTCTGGCTGGAGAGTCCCACCAATCCACTGCTCAAGGTCATTGACCTCGATGCGGTCTGCAGCGCTGCCCGCTCCGCGGGCGTCCCCGTCGTGGTCGACAACACCTTCGCGACCGCCTTGGTGCAACGTCCTCTGGAACTCGGCGCCACCCTGTCCCTCACCAGCACCACGAAATACATCAATGGGCATTCCGATGCCCTCGGTGGTGCGGTTTGCACCGATGAGCCCAGCTGGCACCAAAAGATGGTGTTTGCCCAAAAAGCATTGGGGCTGATGCCCTCACCCTTCGACTGTTGGCTGATCACCCGAGGCATCAAAACGCTGCCTCTGCGCCTGAACCAACAGATGGCGAATGCCGCTGCGGTGGCAGATCATTTGGCATCCCATCCCGCCGTGTCGTGGGTGCGCTACCCAGGACGAGACGATCATCCACAGAGGGCTGTGGCCTCGCGCCAGATGAAGGGAGGCGGAGCGATCGTGACGATTGGATTAAATGCGAGCCGTGAACAGGCCTATGCCGTGTGTAAAGCCCTGCGTTGGTTCACGATGGCCGAAAGCCTTGGCGGAGTTGAGAGCTTGATCTGCCATCCAGCCACCATGACCCACGCCGCCGTTTCTGCCGAGATCAAAACAGCCTTAGGAATCAGCGACGGACTGATACGTCTATCGCTTGGCTGCGAAGACATCACGGACCTCTTGATCGATCTTGACCACGCCCTCAGCCTGCTTCCGTGAGTCCCCGCGATCTCCTGCGCAATCCCTGCTGGCAAGGCGAGGACCTCGGCCATCCCTTGCCTGACAGCACCCACGCCGTATCGGTGGCCTTACCGCGCTGGCGCGACGTCATCGCCTACGAAGACAACGATCCGCAATGCCGCTCGCAATTACGAGCGTTTTATCCACGTTTTGCGCTCCATCCTTTGGTTGCGGAGGTTGCCCGCAAAACCCTAGCGATGCTGCCAGCCGGCATGACTTCGGCTGGATCCAGTGCTTGGCCCTACCCCAACAGAGCTGCCGCCCAGCTCGCCCAGGACCATTGCCATGGGGTGGCTCCCCATGCTTCCACCCAAATCGTGGATCAACTCGGACTCGCCGTCTTGATTGCCAACGCTGAAGCAAGCCCCCATGCCAAGGCTTTCTGGCAACACGCTGGTTTAGGAGCCTCGTCGCGACGGGCCGCGATCAGCTTGAACAAGGAAGCAGCACCAGCAGCTGGGAGCGCTGATCAAGCCCAGGCTCTTGTGATCGAACGACTGGCCGCCATCTATGGGTGTGAATCCCAGCAATTGAGCCTGCATCCCTCCGGGATGGCTGCTCTGCACACCGCTCTTCAATGGGTCACGGCATTGCGCCCCGGACGCCCCACCCTGCAAATCGGCTTCCCTTACGTGGATGTGCTGAAACTGCCTCAGGTGGTCTTTGCCGGCAGCGAACTGCTCCTCGACAGCAGCAGCGCAGCCGTAGAAGCCGCTCTTGATCGCATCGATCCAGCAGCTGTGATTGTGGAACTACCCAGCAATCCACTTCTTCAGTGCGTGGATCTCTCCACCCTCGCCCGCCTAGCCCACGACCGAGGGATTCTAGTGATCGCAGACGACACGATCGGCTCTTGCTTGAACATCGATCCCCTGCCTCACGCAGACCTGATCTTCAGTTCCCTCACCAAAAGTTTTGCCGGCCGTGGTGATGTGTTGTCTGGATCCCTGGTCGTGAGCCCTTGGTCCCCATGGGAGCAAACCTTCCGAGAGCAGCGATCAATCACAGGGTTCGTCGCCCTTGGCGATGCCGATGTGATCGCCCTGGAACAAGGAAGCCGCGATGTCCAAGCACGCGTTCCCCAACTCAATCGCCATGCCCAAGCCTTAGCCGCGCGGCTCAACCGCCACCCGGCAGTGGCTCGCGTGTATTACCCCGATCAATGCGCCAACTTCCATAGCCTCCTGCGCCCCGGTGCCGGACATGGTTGTCTGCTCTCCTTTGAACTCAAGGGCGGTAGCGATCAAGCCCAAGCCGTTTACGACGCGTTGTCGGTATGCAAAGGGCCAAGCCTGGGCACACCGTTCACCTTGGTGTGCCCCTATGTGCTTTTGGCTCACTACGACGAGCTGGCTTGGGCTAAGGACTGCGGCGTTCCCGCTCACCTCCTGCGCGTCTCGGTCGGACTCGAACAGCCTGAGGAGCTTTGGCAACGGTTTGAACGCGCCCTGTCTCGTTAGGCCACTAAAAACGCAGACGCAAACTCGCCAGAACGGCTTGAGATTGAAGATCAATCTGAGTGCCAGCTATCTCGAGAACCGAGTCGCAGATAGGGGCCACGCCACTGCTCCTCAGACTCTGCCCAAGCAGCAGCAGGGGAGATAGCAATCAAAGCGCATGTCAAAAACGACGCGTAGCAGGTTTTCATCGGAAACCCAGACAGTTTTCATCGGAAACCCAGCTGTTGATCTGGTCGGCTTAGCCAAACCCACATCAACAGACGCCGAAGTCTTAAAAGGGCCTGAAGCTGGAATCAAGTGCCAGTGATGGCAATTAAATTTCTAGAAAATAATTCCAGCCTCATGTCCCGCGTCTACGCCGACAACAGCCAAGCCATCGGCAACACTCCGCTCGTTCGCCTCAACCACGTCACCAAGGGTTGCAAAGCCACGGTTTTGGCCAAAATCGAAGGCCGCAACCCCGCCTACAGCGTGAAGTGCAGGATTGGCGCCAACATGATCTGGGACGCTGAAAAGCGCGGTGTTCTCAGCGAAGGCAAAACCATCGTGGAGCCCACCTCAGGCAACACTGGCATTGCCCTGGCCTTCACTGCGGCAGCTCGGGGTTACAAGCTGATCCTCACCATGCCGGAATCGATGTCGATTGAACGTCGACGGGTGATGGCCGTGCTTGGTGCCGAACTGATTCTCACGGAAGCCGCCAAGGGCATGCCTGGCGCCATCGCCAAGGCCAAGGAAATTGCTGATAGCGATCCTGCCAAGTACTTCATGCCTGGGCAGTTCGATAATCCCGCCAACCCAGAGATCCACGAGAAGACCACTGGGCCTGAGATCTGGAGTGACTGCGATGGAGCGATCGATGTCTTGGTCGCCGGCGTTGGCACCGGCGGCACCATCACCGGCGTCTCGCGTTACATCAAACAGGAAAAGGGCAAGGCCATCACCTCGGTAGCCGTGGAGCCAAGCCACAGCCCTGTGATCACCCAAACCATGAATGGCGAGGCGCTCAAGCCAGGCCCCCACAAAATTCAAGGCATCGGCGCCGGCTTCATCCCCAAGAATCTCGATCTCTCTGTGGTCGATCGCGTGGAGCAAGTCACCAACGAGGAATCGATCGAAATGGCCCTGCGTTTGGCCCAGGAGGAAGGCCTGCTAGTAGGGATTTCTTGTGGCGCCGCAGCCGCAGCGGCCATTCGCCTCGCCCAACAGGATGAATTTGCTGGCAAAACGATCGTGGTGGTCCTACCCGACCTTGCCGAGCGTTATCTCTCCTCCGTGATGTTCGCCGATGTGCCCACCGGCATCATCGAACAACCCGTTCCTGTCTGATCAACACGTTTTAGATCAACACCTTCGCGAATGAGCGTTGTGATGCCCCGTCTGAGCACGGGGCTTTTTCATGTGCCCACCAAAAGGCTCCTTAGGCCGTACCTCCAGGACGTGCATCGCAAAGCACCGCCTCAGGAGCAATCCACATGGCATCGCCATAGGAATAAAAGCGATACATCTCCTCGATCGCTGCGGCATAGATCTGAAGCAACGGGTCGCGACCAATCAGGGCGCTCACAAGAAGCAACAGGGAGCTCTTGGGAAGGTGGAAATTTGTGAGCAAACCTTGCACAACTTGGAAGCGATAGCCGGGCTGAATCACGAGGTCCACAGGCCCCTTCAAGGGCTGCAGACTCCCTCCACCCGCAGCAGCTGCCGCCTCCAGTGCGCGCACACTCGTGGTGCCCACGGCAATCACCCGGCCGCCGCGAGCTCTACAGGCCAAGACCGCTTCCACCACTTCAGGGCGCACCTCCACCCATTCACTGTGCAAGGTGAGATCCTTCAGATCCTCCGTTTCTACCGGCCGAAAGGTGCCTAATCCCACATGCAAGGTCACATGGGCCAAAGCGACACCCCGCTCAGCAATCGCCTCTAGTAAGGCATCGCTGAGATGCAATCCCGCCGTCGGAGCGGCGACCGCTCCTGGACGGGTGGCGTAGCGGGTTTGATAGCGCTCTTGATCCGAGCTGTCATGTCGCGTGATGTAAGGAGGAAGCGGCACTTCTCCGTAACGCTCCAACAGTCCTTCGAGTGCAAGCGCATCCACGCAATCCGGAGGAAACTGCACGATCCGGCCGCCGCTGGCAGCATCGTTTGCCAGCACGGCTAAGGACAACGGTTCTTGCTCCAAGGCCTCGAGCCAAAGCTGATCACCAGGCCGCATGCGTTTGGCAGGTCTCGCTAAACACAACCACCTCCCCTCGCCACGGGGCTCGAGCACGAGCAATTCACCCAAACCACCGCCACTGCGCCGCACCCGAAGACGGGCTTTCAGAACGCGGGTGTCATTCACCACCAAAAGATCGCCAGGTTGCAACTCCTGCTGCCAGTCCCAAACGCGTTGATGCCTCAGCTCAGACAGGGAGCTCCCTGCAGGGGGCACCACCAACAGACGCGCATCGTGCCGCGGCTCCACCGGCGCCTGCGCAATCCTTTCTTCCGGCAGAACGTAGTCATACGAGCTGAGCTGGAGATCGCGTGAGTCAGGCATGATCTGGCTCCACCACAACATCAGCCCATGCTGCCCGCACGAAGTCACCTGGAGTCCCGGCGGTCGGGATGTAGTACCTCACCATCGAAAACACGCGACTTTTGCCATCAGAAAGAGCACGAAACAGGTTGAAAGCCCTCTGGTTCAGGAGGGTTTGATCCAGGTGATCCCTCGGAATGACAAATGGCATCACAACCGTTGTGCACTGCTCAGGATGAAGCTGCTCCTGATCCACAACAAAATCACAAAAGGGCTGCAGGAGAGAGCTGAATGGACTCTCAAGCAATTTGAGCTCCAAGGCGCCTGTCTGAGATCCCGCTAGACGATCCCATTCCTGACTGAGTTGACCCGCTTCGTCTTGATCAACCACCACCATCACAGCCGTGACCTGATCGGCAATCGAACAGGCATAACGCACGGCTTCAAAAGAGGGCTGATTGAGACCACCAAGCCAAACGATGGCCTGATGGCATGGCGACGCATTCGGCTCTAGGTAAAGAGGCTCCATGCCCTGATCAGGCGCCAATAAAGCCTGCACCTCTCGAGAGCGCTTGCGAATCAAAGCGAGCCCCCACACCACCAGGGGCAGAGCAATCACCACCGTCCAGGCGCCCTCTGTGAACTTGCTCACGATGATCACCAACAACACCACGAACGTGGAGAAGGCACCCAAGGCATTGAGCGCCATCCGCCCCTGCCAACCCGATCCACGCAAGCGCCACCAATGCAGCACCAATCCCAGCTGCGACAGCGTGAACGCCGTAAACACGCCAAGGGCATACAAATTGACCGCCACGGTGGTGTCTCCCTGGCAGATCCAAATGATCAACGCCGACACCGCCAACAGAACGCCAATGCCGTTCTGATACACCAAACGGTCTCCCAACCAGCGCATCTGCGGCGGCAGGCAACGGTCTTCCGCAAGCATCGCCGCCAACAGAGGAAACCCAGCAAAGGCCGTATTGGCGGCCAAGACCAGAATCAGCAGGGTGGAGAGTTGCAACAGCCAAAACAAGAGGCTGCCGCTGCCAAACACACGAACACCGATCTGAGCCAAAACGGTGACTTGAGGATCTGGGGCAACGCCGTACATGAAGCCCAGGCCCGTCACGGCCAAAAGCATCGATGCAAGCAATCCACCCATCACAAGCAGCGTCACGCGGGCATTGCGCGCTGCGGGTTCACGAAACACCTGCACGCCAGTGGAGATGGCCTCAATCCCGGTCATCGCCGAACAACCAGAGCTGAATGCGCGCAAGATCAAAAACAGCCCTAAGGGCTGCAGAGCGGCCTCCAAAGGCGGCGGCTCCGGCGTCCAGCCATGGTGCAAGTTGAGGTTACTCACCCCAACAAGGGTGAGCAACAGGATCATCACCACGAAGACATAGGTGGGAATCGCAAAAACCCTGCCCGCCTCACGAAGGCCCCGCAAATTGGCCCAACCCACCAGAGCCAGCAGCAGGAGGGACAACGCCAACTCATGGGGCAGCAACGAGGGCAGCAAAGACGACAGGGCCTGGGTTCCAGCCATCAAGCTCACGGCGGCTGTGAGCGTGTAGTCGATGAGAAGGGCTGCCGCGGCCACGAGGCTGACGTTGCGTCCCAAGTTCTCACGAGCCACCACGTAAGAACCGCCGCCATTGGGATAGGCGGAGATCGCCTGCCGATAGGACAGCACCACAATCACGATCAACGCGATGATCGCCAGGGTGATGGGGAGCGACTGCTTGAGGGCCGAACTCCCCGCCAGGATGAGCACCCCAAGCGATGCCTCTGTGGCGTAAGCCACAGAGGAGAGAGCATCCGACGAGAGAATCGGCAAAGCCTGCAGGTTGGGCAGTCGCTCATGGGCGACTTGAGCCCGAGGCAAGGCTCGGCCAATCAGGCGTGACAGCAACGAAGCAGCCAACACAGCTGCGGCTTACAGAGCCAAACTCTCCGGACGCGTATCGATGAGCTCCGCCAGATCCTTGAGGAAGGCAGCACCGTCAGCGCCATAAATCACCCGGTGATCAGCAGTGAGGTTCACCTGCATCTGACGCTTCACAGCGATGGAGCCGTCTTTGCCTGCCACCACGGTGGGACGAGATGCCGCAACAGCCAGGATCGCGCCGGTGCCAGGGGGCAGGATGGCATCAAAGCGATCCACTCCAAACATTCCCAGATTGGAGAGGGTGAAGGTGCCGGTGCTGTATTCCTCCGGCTGAAGCTGCTTGCTGCGGGACCGCTTTACAAGATCCCCCCACTGACGCGACAACTCATACAGATCGGTGCGATCGGCATTGCGCAACACAGGCGTAATCAATCCGCCGTCTTCCATCGCCACGGCAACAGCCACATTCACCTCAGCCGGATAGCTCATGCCAGAGGCCGTGGTGGCGGCATTCACCTGCGGATGCCGTGCCAAGGTCACGGCCACGGCTTTGGCCAGAAGCGCCGTCATCGTGACGCCCTTGGGCTTCACCTGCTTGTAAAACGCATCGAGCTTGTCGGTGGTGATCGTGTATCCAACGCGGAAACAGGGCACCGCCAAGCTGGCTTCCATGTTGCGGTTCACGGCCGCCTGAAGGGTATTGAAGGCCACGGTGTCGCCCGGGGCCCCAAAACTGTTCCCCGCGGGAGCCGACGGTGAAGCGGCGCCCGTGGCACCAGCCACAACAGCGGCTGACGTGCCCTCTCCCACTCTTGGTGGGGTCACCGGACGCCCGGCCGCCTTTTCAACGTCTTCCGCCTGAATACGACCATTGGGGCCAGTGCCGCGCAGACCGGCAAGGTCCACGCCCATTTGGGAGGCCAGCTTGCGCGCCCGAGGACTCACGATCAAGCGTCCATTGCTCGCGGGTGCTGCCACGGGAGCTGAGATGGGAGCGGGAGCCGCCACGGGCGCTGGGGCAACGGGTGCCGCAGGAGGTGCCGGAGCAGGAGGTGCCGCAGCGGCTGGGGCGGTTGGCGCAGACGCTGGGGATGCTGAAGGGGCTGCGGTGGGGGCTTTGGCCTTGGCGTCCGCAATCTCTGCTTCCGTCTCAACGATCAAGCCGATCGTTTCCCCCACGGGGGCCGTGCTTCCCGCAGGCATCAACACGGCAGCCAGGTAGCCCTCCTGAAAGGACTCCACATCCATATCGGCTTTGTCTGACTCAACAACGAGAACGGATTCGCCTCGGGCCACCTTGTCTCCGGGCTGTTTGAGCCACTCCACGATTTTGCCCTCCGTCATGGTGGAGCTGAGGGCAGGCATGAAAATGTCGTGGGTTGCCAAAACCGTCTCCAGAAGAGCTAATCAGACAGATTTTACGGCCCGGGTCAGCCCTGATCGATCGACTCGATCACGCCATCGCGCACTACGAGAGAGACCTGCATCTTGCTGACCAAATTATCGCCAACTTTGACGTCGCAAAAGCTATCGAGTTGACCCTGTTCAACGATCTGATCCAGCTCTAGCTCACGAACTTGAGCCTGTTGTTGCAGCAGGTTTCGCTTTTGTTCCTCGAGCTCTGAGCGCTTGGCTGCCACCTGCTGCTGCACCTGTGCCACCTGATCCTGCACGCGGGGGTCGAGCGGATTCGCACTTTGACGACGCACTTCGTCCACCACTTGCTGTCCCTCTTGCTCCAGCTGGGCAAGCTGCTGATCCGTGGTGGCGATGCCATTGCTCAACTCGCGCTCAGCCTCCTCCTTCCATGAGGGAGTCACCACCGCACGAATGGTGATCGAGCGCTTAATCGTGAGGGTGTTGCCGTCCGACATAAAATTAATGACGTGGAGCCAAGGGTCCCAGTCCAGTGGCTGCAGGTCAACCCAAATCAGGGGATGCAGGTATCAGCATCTATTCAGCTTCCGTAAAGAGCGTTAATCGACTCCCGGTCACGCCCGCTGATCCGATCGCGACGCTGCTTCAAGGTCTGCGTGAGCAAGCCGTTTTCAATCGTGAATGGCGCCACCAAAACCACACCCATCACCCGTTCATCCGAGCGGGCTCCAACCCGCAAACTCAGCAGACGATTCAGTTCCCCACGCAGCAGACGCCGCAAGTCTTGATCGCCTGGAGTCCCCCCAAGATCAGCCGGCAAACGGAGACCCTGCTCTGCCCCCCAGGCCAACATCGCTTCGAGGCGCGGCACAACCAAGGCCGCCAGCTGGCGTTGATCTTGACCAACAAGCATCACCTGTTCAATCAAGGGGCTTGAAACCAGCTCCTCCTCCAAAGGTGCCGGCTCAATGTTTTCACCGCTGCTGAGCACGATCGTGTCCTTGGCACGCCCCGTCAGGACCACCGAACCATCGGGCAAGAGCATGCCCAGATCACCGGTATCAAACCAGCCATCGGCATCGAGCACTTTTGCTGTGGCCTCTGGACGACGCAGATAGCCAGCCATCACCTGGGGGCCGCGCACCAAAACAACACCACATTCACGAAACCCGAGCGGCTGACGCGTCTCAGCATCCACGATCCGGAACTCCGTATCCGGCAAGGGCTGGCCTGAACTTCCGCGAATGTTGCGCCATGGACGCCGGCAACTCACGACCGGGCTGGTTTCAGTGAGGCCATAGCCCACCAACAACTCAATCCCCACCGCCTCAAAAAAGGAATCCACATGAGGAGCGATCGCTCCTCCTCCATTGATGGGGAAGCGCAGCTGACCACCACTGAGCTGCAACCTCAGCTTTGGCCAGATCAGCTTGGATGCCAGCGCATGGGCGGGCCAGCGTCCGGCAGATTTCAAGCGCGCCATCATGCGCTGACGGCGACCCAGGGGCATCAGCATCAGGTTGCGACGCTGACGCCGGGCCAAGCAATAGGCACTGCTATTGGCGAGCGCCGCGCGCAGCAGGCGCTGCCTGGAGGCAGGAAATGTTTTGAGGACATCCTCAAACCCGGCTTGCACCGCCTCCCAAAGACGCGGCACCGTGACCATCACCACAGGCTTCACCCTGGGGAGATCACGTTTGAGCTGTTTGATCGTGGTGTAGCTCTGCGAACAGGCGCAGGAAAAGAAGTAATACTCCGCACTGCGTTCATAGGCATGCCAGATCGGCAACACGCTGAGAACGGGAGCTCCGGGCTCTGGGCGAGCGACGCAACTCAAGCTGCGCATCTGATGCAGCAGGTTGGCGTGAGTGAGCGGAACGCCCTTGGGCTGACCGGTGGTTCCAGAGGTGTAGAGGATGGTGGCTGTTGTGCTTGCAGCGCTGGCGGCATCTCGGCCAGCGTCTGGATCCGGTGCCTGTTGCCCGGCTCCAGCCGCCAAAAGATCAGCCCAAGTGATCACGTCTGGATCCACAGCATCGCCCTCGAGCTGCAGCACAAAGCGCAGCTGGCTGCGCAGCTGATCAGGCAATTGCAGCCGTTGCCATAGGTCCGCGTTTTGAACCACCAAAGCCACGGCCTTGGCGTCTTCGAGGATGTAGCGCAGCTCCTCGACAGGAGCCGAGGCGCCACGCACCGCATCGGCCGCACCAGCGCGCATCAAACCCTGATCAGCCATCAGCCAGCGAGGACTGTTTTCGGCAAACAGTCCCACCACATCGCCCTCACGAATCCCCAAGGAACGAAACCCTGCTGCTGCCGTTGCAATCCGTTGCGACAACTCCGCGTAGGTGAAATGCTCCGGATGGGCGGCATGGGGAGCATCCACAGCCAACAGCGCTCCATGGCGTTGCTCAAGCCAGGGCCAAAGTTGATCCACGCGCCCCAGGCCTTGCACATGCTGCTGACGGGCGAGTGATTTCAACTCCCAAGGCGTTGGTCGCCAGCTGGCCTGTGCAAACGAACCCACAACGTTGTTTTCAGCTTGCGCCTAGGAGTACCACCCAGAATCAAGACCAGCAAGGTCGCACCAGCTGAGGGACAGACGCTGGGCCAGTGCATCCCGCAGCAGTGGCTGCACGACCGCAGGGGTGATGCCAGGAATCCAATGCTGCAAACGATCCACCGGACGATCGGAAATGCCACAGGGCACAACCTGTGCAAACCCTTCCATGCCGCACGACACGTTGAAAGCAAGGCCGTGCTGCGTGATCCAGCGACGACATCCCACCCCGATGGCCGCCACCTTTCGCCCCTCAAGCCAAACCCCCGTGAGGCCTGAGATGCGTTGCCCCGTCAAGCCCAATGCCGCCAACACATCGATCACCACCTGTTCGAGCTGATGCATGTACCAATGCAGATCGGGTTCACGCCGGCGCAGGTCCAACACCGGATAGACCACCAACTGCCCTGGAGCGTGATGGGTGACCTCCCCGCCACGATCGATGCGATGCAGGGGCGCTGGCGGATGGTCTGGCTCAAAGCGCAAGTGATCCTCCGTCGCTCCCCGACCAAGGGTGAAGCAAGGCGGATGTTGAAGAATCCACACCGCTTCTCTGTCTGAGCCTTCCGCAGCAAGCAATCGCTGCTGCCAGAGTCGTTGCCACTCCCAGGCCTGGAGAAACGGCACGGGCGCAACCGGCTCAAAAAGAAATGCCGCAGACCGGTTTCCTGCGTCTGGGGCAGTTAGTAGGTTGCCGGTAGAACCAGGCAAAGGGGACCGCCATGAAGCTTCTGATCCATGGTCGCAATTTGGATGTGACGCCCGCACTGCGGGAATACACCGAAACAAAACTGGAACGGGCCATCCATCACTTCGACGACCTCGTCAAGGAAGCAGATGTGCACCTATCCGTCGCCAGAAACCCCCGGGTGCCGCAACAAACCGCTGAAGTCACCGTGTTTGCCAACGGCACGGTGATCCGCGCCCAGGAGAGAAGCGAAAACCTTTACGCCAGCATCGATCTGGTCGCGAGCAAGCTGGCGCGCCAGCTGCGACGGTTCAAGGAACGCCACAGCGACCATGGCCATCGCACCACCCCTACGGCGGCGAATGACGTCCTGCTCACGGAACGTCCCACGGAAGACTCCCTGCTCGAAGGGAAAGAAGCGCAGCTCCCAAGCCCAGGCATTCGGCGCAAATATTTCGCGATGCCAGCGATGAGTCTCGAAGAGGCACGCCATCAACTCGAGATGATCGACCACGACTTTTACCTCTTCCGAGACAAAGAAAGCGGTGAGCTCCAGGTGATTTATCACCGCAATCACGGTGGTTTTGGCGTAATCCAAGCGCGGAATTAAGGCCAGTGCTTGCCCCACAACGATGACCGCGTCGCCGCGTCAGCGGGAGCTTCCTGAGCTCCCGCCCTTGATCCATCAAGCCGTTTTAGATCCACTCTTGGACGAGGAGGCCCTGCACAACCTTTGCGATGCGGGAAGGTTGCTGGGCTTCGGGGGGCTCTGCACCAGCCTCTGCCACCTGGAAGCGGTCCGAAATCGCATTGGACCAAGCGGTCGTCTTCGCCTGTTCGCCGTTGTGGACTTCCCCTTCGGAACGATTCCAGCGGAGCTCAAACGGGCGCAGGCGGAATGGGCCGCAGCCAGGGGAGCGGATGCCCTTGATGTGGTGCCAAACCTCGCTGCCATCACAGCGGGGCGGGCGGAGGCCTATGCGGAAGAACTTGCAAAAATTTGCGATCTCGGCTTACCGGTCACGGTGATTTTGGATGTCAACCGCTTGCCGCCAGAGCGGCTGAGCTTGGCTGTCGAAGCCGCCATCGATGCCGGTGCTGCGTGCCTGCAAGCAGGCAACGGATTTGGAGCGGCCACCACTCCGCTGCAAGTGCGCAAGCTCAAGGAACTTGCCAGGGGGAATTGCGCCATCAAGGCGGCCGGGGGCATTCAACGGTTGGAAACGGCCCTGGATCTTGTGGAAGAGGGCGCCACAGCCCTGGGAACCAGCCATGGCCCAGCGTTGATTCAGGCTCTCCGGCATCCGCAATGAGCCCGGAACGGCGAATCGAAGGATTGGCCTTAAAGGTGGGCCCCCTCGGAGAGCACGACAGGCTGCTCACCCTGCTCAGCGATGACGTCGGCCTGATTCGCCTGGCCGTTCCAGGGGCGCGTAAACCTCGCAGCAGCCTGGCGGCAGCGGTTCCCCTCACCACCCTGGAGCTGCAGGTGGGAGGACGCAGCGGCCTGCTTCGGGTGCGCCAACTGCGGGTGCAACACAATTTCGGCAACGTGGGCCAACGATTGGAAACGCTCACAGCCGCCCAGGCTCTGTCTGAGCTTTCGATCTCGTTGGTCGCTGGAGATGATCCCGTACCCGGAATGCTCAGTGTGGTCTTGATGCATCTCGAGCGTCTCGAGCTGCTGGCGAGGAATCAGGGTGAAGCTCAACGTGAAAGCGCTGAGGGCGAGCGTGTAGATCGAACCCTGGCAACGCTTGTTCAGGCCTGCGTTCACCTGCTCGCACTAGGCGGCTACGGCCTGCCTCTGCAAACGTGTTGCCGCACTGGAGCCGCCCTCTCTCCACCGATCGGGAATTGGGACTGGCGCTGCAGCCTGCTGGCGGACGAAGGTCTGGCCATCGGTGCGCAAGCTGGAGCAGCCATCCAGATCAACCCCTCCGAACTAGCCCTGCTTCAGCGCTTAACGCGGCTTGAACTGCCGGAACGCCAAGACGGCGGCTTGATGGGACCCAGAACCGTTTGGCTCAGACTTTTTACCCTTTTGGAGTGCTGGTGCCGCGTGCATCTCCCAAGGCCCGTACGCTCCTTTGCCATGGTGAAAGAGGCTGTTCACGCTACGGCCAGTGGTGGGCGATCATGATCCGGCGAATGAACACATTTTGAGCGGCCCCTCCCTAAATAGTCCGGACCCGGCCCTGCCCACGAGCGCCAATCCCGAAGGTCGCCGCGGCCTTCAGGCCGTGATCCATTTCGATGGCTTCCGACGCCTCTGGGTCGGCCAGATCTTCTCCCAACTTGCGGACAAGTTCTACATCGTGTTGATGGTGTATTTGATTGCCCAGTACTGGGTGACCAACACGCCGGATAGCAATGGCGCCCTTGCTGAAATCGCCTCTGCGATTCGCATGGATTTCGAAACGCGAGCCCAACGGATCACCTTGCTGGCTACCGGCATCTATGTGGCCAACACCATCCCAGCGATGGTGCTCGGATCCGTGGCGGGGGTGTGGGTCGACCGCTGGCCCAAACGCAGGGTGATGGTGGCCTCCAATGGCCTAAGGGCGCTGCTTGTGCTGTGCACTCCTCTGTTCCTGATCCCTGGGCCGCACTGGTTTGGGCTGAGCTGGGGATATTGGGCCCTGTTGGTGATGACCTTTCTTGAATCGGTTCTCACCCAGTTTTTCGCCCCCGCTGAGCAAGCCTCGATCCCACTGCTGGTGCCCAGAGAACACCTGCTGGCCGCCAACTCCCTGTATCAAGCCACAAGCATGGGGGCCACGATCGTGGGCTTTGCCCTAGGCGATCCAATCCTGCGAGGACTCAACCACCTGCTTCAAACGGTGGGCATCAACGGCGGCGAATTTCTGCTGCTTCCGTTCTGTTATGGGATGGCAGCCATCAGCCTGAGCACCATCCAGATGCGCGAACCGCCGCGAAAGGACAGCAGCGAATCGGTCTGGAAAGAAATCGTGGCAGGCATTCAGGTGCTTCGAGAGCAGTCATCTGTCCGTGGAGCGATGGTGCATCTCGTGGTGCTCTACAGCCTCCTAGCCGCGCTGTATGTGCTGGCGATCAGCCTGGCGTCTGCCATCCAAGGGTTAGGGCCAACAGGCTTCGGCACCCTGCTGGCGATGAGCGGACTCGGGATGGCCATTGGCGCGGTGCTGGTGGCCCAAATGGGCCATCGCTTCAGCCGTCGTCGCCTCGCCGCGGCCGGACTGGGCACGATCACCTGGTGCCTGATCATGCTTGGCCAACTGCGCGGAAATCTCAGCACCACCCTGCTGTTGTGCGGCGTCTTGGGCATTGGTGCCGCTCTCGTTGCGATTCCGGCTCAGACCACCATTCAAGAGGACACCCCTGAATCGCAGCGGGGTCGGGTCTTTGGGCTACAAAACAACCTGATCAACATTGCTCTCAGCCTGCCCCTGGTTCTGGCCGGTGCCCTGGTGAGCAGCATTGGCTTGATCCCGGTGCTCTGGGTGCTTGCGGCCCTGTCTCTCGCTGCCGCTCTATGGGAGCGCCCTTGGGAGCGCTGCTAACTTCAGACTCGGCTTTGAAACGGTGCCAGTGGCTCACATTGCCTGGCTCGGCAAAAAAACTCCGTTCTGCGGCAATGTCACCTACGGGCTGAGCACGACAGAGGCCCTGAAGAAACGCGGCCATCAAACCAGCTTCATTCATTTCGATAACCCTGGCGCCCCCGGCAGTAGCAACACGTCGTTGCTGGCCCACGACCCGGATGTGAGCCTGCCCTACCTGGTGAAGTCTCAGGTGTACACAATCCCCTCCCCTAGGGCCCAGAGGGAGTTGCGTGAGTCCTTGAAGAGGTTGCAGCCCGATGTCGTGCACGCCAGCCTCACCCTCTCCCCCCTCGACTTCAGGCTTCCGGAGCTTTGCCAACCCTTAGGGATTCCGCTGGTCGCCACCTTTCATCCCCCCTTTGATGCGGGCTTGCGCAACCTCACAGCGGGCACGCAACAGCTCAGCTACCAGCTCTACGCACCTGCTCTCTCCCGCTACGACCGGGTGATCGTCTTTTCCGATCTTCAGGCGGAAGTGCTGAACCGTTTAGGGGTCCACGAAACGCGCCTTGCCGTCATCCCCAATGGCGTCGATCCCGAGCGCTGGTCTCCCGCCCCGAGCCATCCCGTCTCGATCAGCAAGGAACTGCATACCGTGCGCTCTCGCCTTGGTGATCAGCGCATTTTTCTGTACATGGGACGGATCGCAACCGAGAAAAATGTGGAAGCGTTGTTGCGGGCTTGGCGACTGGTCAAGCCAGCCGGCTGCAGGCTCGTGATCGTTGGGGACGGCCCCCTGCGCAGCACCCTGCAAAACGTCTACGGCAACGGGATCGGGGATCTGCTGTGGTGGGGCTACGAAGCCAATCTCAATACCCGCATTGCCCTGCTCCAATGCGCTGAGGTGTTCGTGCTCCCATCCCTGGTGGAGGGGCTCTCCATTGCCCTTCTCGAAGCCATGGCCTGCCAATGCGCCTGCGTCGCCACGGACGCTGGAGCGGATGGAGAAGTGCTGGCGGGTGGAGCCGGCATCGTGCTCAGCACGCAGGGGGTCACCACCCAGCTCCGCACCTTGCTGCCTGTTCTCCGTGATCAACCTCTGCTCACCCAGGAGCTAGGGCGGCGAGCGCGTGAGCGGGTCATGGAGCGCTACCGGATGGTGTCGAATATCGATGCTCTGGAAGCGCTTTACGACACCCTGATCGCCGAGAACCCTGTAGCCGCTTAAGCCAGGGTTAGTTAGCCATCCCCCGACCATGCTGCGTAGCAGCGATCACGGCTTCAATCAAGGCCGAGCGCAACCCCGCTTTTTCAAGCTGACGCAACGCCGCCATGGTGGTGCCACCCGGAGAGGCCACCATGTCTTTGAGCGCAGCGGGGTGAAGCTGTTGCTCATGCAATAAGGCGGCGGTTCCAGCGAGGGTTCGGTGGGCCAAATGATGGGCCTGAGCCCGAGGCATGCCCACGGCAACAGCACCATCGGCCATCGCTTCCGCCATTAAGGCCACATAGGCAGGGCCAGAGGAGGTGAGCGCAAGAAAAGCATCAAGCCGTTCTTCAGGAAGCTCGAGAACCTCACTGACAGGTTCAAAAAAGGAACGCACTTGCCGCTTCTCCTGATCAGAGACGCCATCCCCCCAGGCCAAACCCGTGAGTCCCTGTCCCACCAGGCAGGGGGTATTGGGTACGGCACGCACACAAACCCGGCCAGGAAACAAATCCTGGAGCCGTGCCAAGGGAATCCCAGCCAGCACGGAGATCAAAAGGCTTGAACCCGACTCAGGCATGGCTGATCGCGGGGGCGCTGACGCAGCGACTGCATCGAGCATCTGGGGCTTGACGGCCAAAAGCTGAACCGATGCCCCCCAAGCATCTGTTGCAGCAGGATCAGCGGCCGCAACGATCTTCACGCCAGAAGGAACGCGCTGAGACACCGTTGCCACAGAATCCTGACGACCAACAACCGCAATCACCTGATCAGCAGGAATGAGTTCCTGTTCAATCAGGGGAATCACGAGGGCCTGAGCCATCCGGCCCAGACCGATCACACCAAAGGCAAAGGGCACTGAGGTCTCAAAGTGCGGTAGCGCTTGTGGCACTCCAGGCGGGAGTTGGAGCGATGCTGGCCTCAGAAGAAGCTTGCTCGACGTCCTTGGAAACGTGGGTTGGAACGGAGGCTTCGTCCTGGGTGGCGTTCGTGACGGTCACGCAGCTCGGCGCGAACAGAAAAATGCTTTCGCCAACCCGTTCTTGATGGCCATCAATAGCGAAGGTTCCACCAGCCACGAAGTCCACTGCGCGTTGCGCTTGATCTGGCTCCATCATCGTGAGATTGAGGATCACCGTTTTGCGCTCACGCAGGGCTTGGATCGCTCCAGGCATTTCATCAAAACTGCGAGGTTCCATCAAGGAAACTTCAGCGGTACCGGTACTGATACCAGGCATGCCGATCACATTGGATCCAGTGAAAGATTGCTCACTTTCAAAAGGATTGCTCGAATCAAGCGTTGCCAGAGCACTCGTCATGGAGTGAGAAGGACCTTCCTCGATTTCGTCCTGTTCGCCAGTGTCGTAATCGAGATCGTCATAATCACCATCGAGGTAATCATCACCCGCAACGACCGCACGAAGACGAGAAATCAGCGACACCGGAAACCAATCAAACCTTGACCCTGAATAGCGCTCTACAGAGTTGTGAGCAAGAGTGACTGGACCATTTGCTCATCTTCACAACAGACTCCGTAGCTCAGTGGGGGTCAAACCAAGCGTTCAGGCCGCGGGCCAAACAATCCAGATCCCACGCGAACCCAGGTGGCACCAGCTTTCGCAGCCTGCTTCCAGTCGCCGCTCATCCCCATCGAGCATTCGGGCAGAGCCAGCTCATCCGCGAGGGTTCTGCACTCATGAAAGAGGCTCTGACGCTCTTCAGGCCCCAGGCCAAGGGGGGCCATGGTCATCAGCCCGATGGGTTTCAAGCCCGGCAGTGACTGCAGCTCTGGCCAAACCTCCCGCAAGCTATCCGGCTCCCAGCCACCCTTCGCCGGGTCGTCGCGAAGTTTGACCTGAAAAAAAACCTCGGGACTCTTTTTTTCCTCTAAGGCAATCCTGGAGGTGCGCTCTGCGAGGGCCTGAGAGTCGATGGAATGAATCACAGGGAAGGCCCGCACGACAGCCCGAACTTTGTTGGCCTGCAAACGTCCAATGAAATGCCAACGCAAGCCGCTGAGGTCTGCCAAGTTTTGTTGTTTGGGGAGTGCCTCCTGCACCCTGCTCTCCCCAAAGTCCACTTGCCCCAAGTCGGCAAGCTCACGCACCGCCATGGCCGGGTGGCCTTTGCTGACAGCCAGCAAATGCACGGCGGCTGGACAATCAGCGTGAATCGCCTGCCAACGCGCCTGAATCGTCTGAGATTCTGTGCTGCTGGACGCCATCAAATGAAGGTTTGATCGAACAGCTGCTTCCAATCGGCGAAATCGGAGGAGCGATCACGTCGACAGCGCGCGAGGTGAAGCTCTGCATGATGCCGGGCGTCCTGATACGGAATCACCTCAAACTGAGCCCCTCTGGGTTGCAGCGTCACCAGGAAGAACATGCGCTGGGCATAAAGAGTGGCGTACAGATCTCGGCCTTCTCCAGCGGTCGAAACCTGATAGAGCATTCCGAAGGTGGGGTGATTGAGGTAACGCTCCGCTCCCACAACTGAGTCCGTCAAGATTTAGAGAGCACCGTACTTGCCTCGCAATCCCACCACCGCGAGAAGGAGCACAAATGACAGCAAGTTCAAACCACGGGTGAGGGCAGATGGGTTCTGAACAGGGCGGAAGCAGTCCGCAGGAAGCCAACGCCCTCCCCTGGCAATCAAGGCATCTGCACCTTGTTCAGCCCGCAACAAGATATTGGCGAGAAGTCGTTCTCCCACAGAAAGGAGCAATCCAAAGGAAGCCTTGAAGCCCAGCTGACGAAGATTGACCGCTCGACTCGCCACCGAGCGCACCAAATTCTGCAGTTCCTCTTGCACGAGAGGCAAAAAACGGAGCGCCAACAGCAACTGAAAGCACAGACGATCCACTGGCAAACCGAGCCTGGTCAGCGGGAATAGACACCAATTCAGGGCCCACATCAGATCTTCGCTGGGGGTGGACAGCAGCATCAAATTCACGCTGTGCACCACGGTGACAATCAACGTTGCGCTGTTGAGACCGAGCTCAGCCGAACGCCGGTCCACAGACAGGGGGCCCAGGTTCAGCGGTCCAAGCTGAACAGGACCCAGGCGAAACAACTCCCAACTTGGCGCCTGCAAGGACAAACCCTGCAACTCCTGAACAGGCCGAATGGCCTGCGTGGCCGCAGGATCTCCCGTTGGCAAAAACATCGCCAGGAGGCCAAAGCCAACCCCAAGACACACCACAAGCAGGAGAGAGCGCCACCACAACCTGGCGGGCAAGCCACTCAAGGCGGTGATCACCATCAAAGCCAGCACAAGCCCGAGACGCCATAACGGACCGGCCAGCACAGGGGTCAGCAAAAACATCACGACCCAACCCAGCTTCAAACGCGGATCGATCAGACGCAGCCAACCCGCGCTGCCATCGACGTACTGCCCGATCGGAATCTGTCGCAACCAGTCCATGGAGGATCAGCCTTGGCGGTTCTGCTGGCGGACCAGCTCCTTTTCTGCATCCCGTTGTTGCTTGCCTCGCCAGAACAGCTTCACCGGCGTGCCATCAAAGCCGAGCCCTTCACGAATTTGACGCTCGACGTAGCGGCGATAGGTATCGCCAAACAACTTGGGCTCATTCACAAACAACGTGAAACTGGGCGGACGACTCGCCACCTGGGTGCCGTAATACAACCGGCCCTGCCGGCCACCACGGGTGGTGGGGGGACTCCGCCAGCTGAGGGCTTCCTTGAGCACTTCGTTCACAACCGATGTGCTTACCCTGCGGCGGTGTTGTTCCACAGCAAGAGCCGCCAAGGCAAAAATGCTGTCAACCCGCTGCCCCGTAAGCGCTGAGGTGAACAGCATCGGAGCCCAATCGAGAAAGTAGAGCTTGGCGCGAAGCTCCTTTTCCATCGCCGTCATCGTGTGGCTGTCTTTTTCCACCGCATCCCACTTGTTCACCACCACCACGCAAGCGCGACCGTCCTCTTCGATCCGTCCCGCCAAGCGCTGATCTTGCTCGGTCACACCATCGAGAGCATCGATCACTAAAACGCAGACATCACTGCGTTCAATGGCTTTAAAGCTGCGGTTGATCCCAAAAAACTCTGGCCCATAATTCACGCTTCGACGCCGGCGTATTCCCGCGGTGTCGATCAATCTCCAGGGACGATTTTCCCGTTCGATACGGGTATCAATCGTGTCGCGGGTGGTGCCACGAATCGGACTAACGATCGCCCGCGTCTCCCCACAGATGGCGTTGAGCAAGCTGGATTTCCCCACGTTGGGGCGACCAATGATCGAAAGCTGAATCGGCTCCTCTTCATCGCTCTCCTCATCCTTGGGCGGAAGAAAGGTGAGCACCTGGTCGAGAAGCTCGGCGGTGCCAGCACCATGGATGGCCGAAATCGGATGGGGTTCGCCAAGACCGAGGCGCCAAAATTCAGCGGCCATCGCCAACCCCTGCTCCGGAGACTCACACTTATTCACCGCCAGCAGCGTCTTGCATTGCTGCGTACGCAGCCATTCCGCGATCGATTCATCAGCAGCCGTGAGTCCCTGCTGACCATCCACAATCACCAACGCCACGCTGGCTTCAGCGAGGGCGAGGCCGGCCTGCTCCCGGATCTCAGGAAGAAACTCACTGTCGTCATCGAACACCAAGCCGCCGGTGTCCACCACCTTGAATTCTCGATCGCCCCAATACCCGTCTTGATAGGTGCGATCTCGGGTCACACCTGGCTGGTCGTGAACGATCGCCTCACGACTTCGACAAAGACGGTTCACCAAGGTGGACTTGCCGACGTTGGGACGTCCGATGATTGCGACGACCGGACGTGCCAAGACAGGAGCCCAGAAAAACTTTCTTGACAGTACAGAGGTGACCCATCACAGAAATGCGAAATCATTCAGAAAGAGACGAATGAGACGCATGCGACACAGCTAGGCCTGTGACAGCGACATCAGCGGCACAGCCATGCTCGAACTCATTGCAACGCTTGTGGTCGATCTCTCTGATCAGACCCTCACAGTGTTTGATCAGCAAGAACAGACCGTTCGCGTGATTCCCGTGAGTACGGGCAAAGCCTCCACGCCGACGCCAACCGGCCATGCCTCTGTGCTCACCAAGTACCGCTCGGTCACGATGCGCGGACGCAACTTCGTCTCCCCAGGCGTGCCTTACGCCATGTGCATCACCGCTAATGAAGCCATCTGCCTTCATGCCGCCCCCTGGCAAGAAGATGCTGGCCAGTCCTTTGGCGTCCCAAGAAGCCACGGTTGCGTGCGCATGCCCACCGATCAGGCGCGCTGGCTATTCGAAAACACAGCGAAAGGCACCAAGGTGATCATCCAGGCCTAACGCTCATCGCACGGGAAGATCACCCGGATGGCCGCTCACTGGATTGAGCGGCGCATCCAGCAAGGGTGGCAAGGGGCCCTCCTCTGCCAGCAACTGCTCACGGGATGCAAGCCAGGCCAAGAGCCAATTCACCGCCGTCGCCCTTCGCGTGCGGCGTGGGTAGAGCTCTCCGATTCGATACCCGGCAAACTTCAGCTGTTCTTTCAAGAGCTGTTTGTGCTCGCGTGGAATCGAGCGGGTGAGTTGCACGGATGCGGGGCGAACACTGATCACTTCAGGGGCCTGGGGGAAGGCCTCTCGCCATGCCGAGGGCGTCTCAGGCCCAGCGAGCCAAACCAGGCCTTCCCCTTGTGGCTGATACCCCAAACGCTCCCAGATCCGCTCGGCCACAAAGCGATCACTGATTCGGTCCTCAAGGATTCGCTCCAACAACAAGCGGCTAAGCGGCCAAGGCGTAGGGGGCATGCGAGCAAACCGAAGACCTCCATCCTTCGCCCCATCGCCTTGGCTTGACAAGCCCAAATGTCAGATCAAGGCTCCAGCCCAGATCCTGACCGGCTGCCGGGCCAGCTGACTGGCCAGCTGCCAAACCAGCAGAATGACCAGATCTTCGGCCTTTGGCCATGCCGCTGAAGATTCAGGGTCGACTTCTAGAGCGACAACTTCGATGCCGCGCACTGCAATCGCCCCTGGCTGGCGTCAGCGATCGGATTTTTAGGCAACTGGTGCGCCGCTGGGCTCCCGATGCGCTGTTGTTCACCGAGATGGTGAATGCCACCAGCCTTGAGCTGGGGCACGGTCGGCTGAAAATGGATGGCCTGCAAAACGAAACCGGCCCCATCGGGGTGCAGCTGTTTGATCACCACCCCGCCGCGATGGCCGATGCAGCCAGGCGAGCGGCCGATGCCGGGGCCTTTCTGATCGACATCAATATGGGCTGTCCTGTCCGCAAAATCGCCCGAAAAGGAGGTGGCAGCGGGCTGATTCGCGACCCTGATCTGGCCTGCAAAATTGTCGACACCGTGGTGGCCGCCGTGGGGCTGCCAGTCACCGTAAAAACTCGCCTCGGCTGGTGTGGTGAACACGACGGCGCGGGGGCGGAGGCCGCCGTGAGCTGGTGCCGACGCTTGGAGGATGCAGGGGCGCGAATGCTGACGCTGCACGGCCGCACACGAGAGCAACGCTTCAGCGGCAGTGCGGATTGGAACGCGATTGCCTCAGTGAAAGCAGCCCTGCGTATTCCCGTGATCGCGAATGGGGATGTCAACAGCCCAGAAGAAGCGCTGCGTTGCCTGCGGATCACCGGCGCCGATGGCGTGATGGTGGGACGCGGAAGCATGGGTGCCCCTTGGCTGGTGGGCCAAATCGATGCCGCCCTGAGTGGGCTGCCGATTCCAGCCACGCCCACAGCCCATGCGCGTCTAGCCCTCGCCAAAGAGCAACTCCTGGCCCTCGTCGAGGCACGCGGGGATCACGGCCTGCTGATTGCGCGGAAACACATGAGCTGGACCTGCACTGGCTTCCCCGGCGCATCCCAGTTTCGGCAGCAGCTGATGCGCGCCCCCACGCCCGCCGCAGCCCTTGAGTTACTCGATCAACAGATGCAGCGAATGGAATGAACGCGCTGGTTCTTCTGCTGCTGATCTGGCCGCTCTGGTTGATTCGTCGCCCTGAACAAGACACCCCGATCTGGGGACGGCGCAGCCTGATCCTGCTGATCACCTTGTTCACCCTTCGCTATTTGACCTGGAGAGTCACCTCCAGCCTCAACTTTGATAGCCGCTTATCGATCAGCCTCAGCCTGCTGCTCCTGGTCGCCGAAGCCTGGCTGCTGCTCATTGGCTTGATCCCGCTCTGGCTGGCTTGGCGACGATTCCCCGATCGCCGCTTCGAGATCAACGATCGGCAACAGCGCTGGGCTGAGAGCGGCTGGAAACCCCACGTGGACATCCTGGTTCCCACCTACGGCCAACCCATCAAGGTGCTCGAACGAGCCCTGATTGGCTGCACCAACTTGTCCTATCCCCACACCAAGGTGTGGGTGCTCGACGACAGCGGTCGCCATGAGGTGAAAACCCTCGCTGCCGAGCTCGGGTGCCGCTACCTGCACCGACCGGAGCGCGTGAATGCCAAGGCCGGCAATCTCAACCATGGTCTGCGCCATTGCCGAGGAGAGCTGGTGGCCGTCTTCGACGCCGACTTCATTCCCCAACGCACCTTTCTTGATCGCAGCATTGGCTTTCTGCTTGAACCCGAGGTTGCGCTCATTCAGACCCCTCAGACCTTCATCAACGCGGATCCCGTGATGCGCAATCTGGGGATGGAACGTTAGCTTCTGTCCGATGAAGAAAGCTTCTACCGCTGGATCCAACCGGTGCGCGATGGCTGGGGGGCGGTGGTGTGTGCAGGCACGTCGTTTGTGGTGAAACGGAAAGCACTCGATCAAATCGGTGGCTTTGTGGAACAAGCCATCTCTGAGGATTTTGTGACCGGCATCAGCCTCACCCGTCAGCACTGGCGACTGCTCTATTTGCAGGAAAAACTCAGCGCTGGATTGGCGGCCGAAACCATGGCGGATTTCGTGCACAGCGCCAACGCTGGGCCTCTGGCACCTTGCAAAGCCTTCGGCTTCGCAGCGGCCCCTTACATCCCAAAGGGTTATCGCTTGGGCAACGCATCGCCTACCTCGAAGGCGTGATGCATTGGTTCAACAACGTGCCAAGGCTGGTGCTGATGCTGATGCCACTCAGCTATGGCCTTCTGGGCATCATTCCGATCCTGCTCAACAGCGAGGCCGCATTGACCCTGCTCCTACCGCTCTGGGGCTTGCAAGTGTTGAGCCTGGGCTGGTTAAACCGTGGGTCTCGAACGGCTTTTTTAAGCGAGCTCACCGGCTGGGTACTCACCGTTCCCCTCACCATGACCGTGCTGTCCAACCTGATTGGACGTATCGGTGGATTTCGCGTCACTCCCAAACATCAGCGCCGTGATCGTGGCAGCACCAGCGTGGAACTGCTGCTGCCGCTGTTGGCCCTCGTGCTGTTCAATCTGGTGAATCTCCAGGGGCTGCTCTCCAACGCCAGCGACTTACCAGATCAGGTGCTTGCCGGTCGGCCGGTCGGGCTGGTGTGGGGCGTGATCAATCTGCTCAGTTTGATCGTGGCGGTTCGTGCCTGTTGGGACCCTGCCGCGAAGGACCTCGCCCCATGGCAAAAGCTCCAAATGGAAGCCTGGATTGAAGATGACGGCGGACATCGTTATCCCTGCTGCATCACCGCTTTAAGCGAAAGCGGCGTCAAGATCGCCTACTCCCGTTCTCCCCTTCCATGGGTGGCCAGTTCCAAGCTGCGCTGGTGCCAAGAGCTGCCGGCATTGCCAGTGATCTTGACCAGCAAAACCGACACAGAAGCCCTTCTCCACTGGGGAGATTTGGCTCGGCAAGATCGCTATTCCCTGATCCGCTGGCTGTTTTGCCGACCGGGATGCTGGGTCGACCGGCAGGCACCTCAGGAAGGCCGTGCCTTGCTGGCCTTACTCCGGCGACTGATCGCACCGCCCAAACGCGGCCCCTTCAGCCCAAGCCTGATCCCGCAGCACCCGCCAGCCCGCCAAGCCTCAACGCATCCATAAGTCACGCGTCCCCGTGATCGCCTGTGTCGCCAGCAACAAAGCCACCACAACATTCATCGACACATGCAGCCGTCGCATCCAGAGCCGACCAGCAATCTGCTCCTGCATCACCACCGCAGCCAACATGAGGGCGATTAAGACCGAACCACCCCAAAGATGCGACTGCCAAACCGCTGCGGGGAAGGCCTGGCGCCACTGGAGCAACGCTGGCTGAGAGGAAATCAGCATCAGAGTGAACCAACAGGCTGCTGCCCACAACATCTTCGGGACAACACCTTTGGCACCTAATAACGCCACATATGCCGCTGCAGCACCCACGACAGCCAGCAGGAATCCCAACATCTGATCAGCCTGCATCCCTCCTGCCAAAGCGTTGTGAAACAACGCCACCAACACCGCCAACACCATTCCCCCCGTCACCCAACGACCGTGATCGGCGTGTTCCACCGGCACTGTTGGCGCAATCGGATTGAGATCCAGCCGCCGTTCCCGGGCCAAGATGCCTAACCGAATCGTGGCACCCACCACCGGATAGACAAACAAAATCATCAGAACGGGGTGAACCAGCCCGAGCCAATTCAAAGACGTGAGAAACGAAACGCTTTCCGTCACGGCAACACCTCAGGCCAAGTCTGCCGAATCAGCAGCAGTGAAAAATAAGGCTTCGATTCAGCGGGAATTTCGGTTGCCCGCGCCAAGACCTGATCAGGCCAACCCACCCGTTGCGCGAAGAGGGAGCCCTCGAGCAGCTGACGTTGGTCCAGGCAAGTTCGAACCCACGGCCATCGCTGACCCAGCTTGATCAATGCCAGCACCATCGAGCTCGATTCAGCTGATTCAAGCAATCGCTCCAGATCAGAAACACGGTCTGGGCAAGGGCGAATCAACACCCCCTCTTGCTGCAAGGCGAGAGGCCAATCAATCTCCATCTCTGCGCAAGCAGCTGCTGCAGCACAAACCGCCGGAATGCCCGGAATCAACTTGACCCTCAGATCAGGATGCTGCTTGCGCAGTGCCAGCTGCACATAACTGCTCGAAGCAAACAACGAGGCATCACCTTCACAGAGCAAAACCACCGATAGACCTCGTCGCAGCTCAGACGCGAGCGAATCGGCAGCATGATGCCAAGCCTTCAATCTCGGCTCGGCTTCCGCCACCATCGGAAAAACCAGAGGCAGCCGCCGTTGCGTTGAACGCGTCCAGCGAGAGGCAATGGTCCAAGCCATCCCATCAGCATCAGCACGAGCAACGGGATAAGCCACGACATCGGCGGTTTCAATCGCGCGAACAGCAGCAATGGTGAGAAGCTCTGGATCACCAGGGCCCACTCCGATCAATTGCAGAGCGTGAGGCACAAGATCCCCAACCAACAGCCCAACAATGACAGTGTCCGGTGGAACAGGCGCCACGCCAGAGACTCGCCAGGGCTAAACAGGAGTGCGGTTCAGGCAACGCAGCGCTGATGACGCAGCTGAGGATTTACGCAACGCAAGCATCAGGGATGACTGCAGGCCGTGCTTCAGCAGCGCGGCCACGGTTAAGCACCAGCAATCCCGCCCTGATCAGCGCAGAACTCAAAACGCGAGGGATCAAGTTTCAACGCTGGCCAAGCCAGCCAGGGCTTGAACAAGGGGCCAATCAAGAGCAGATTCTGTTGGCCTATCAATCACTGATCCGTTCTGTCCAAGAAAGCGATGGATACGGAACCGTGGACGTGATGCGCGTTGGTGGAGATCAGCCCAGCAGCGAACCATTGCGCCAAACATTTCTGCGCGTACACCAGCATGCGGAAGATGAAGTGCGGTTTTTTGTAGAGGGTCGCGGCCTGTTTTCACTCCATATCAAAGGGGAGGTGCTTCAGCTGACCTGCGAAGCCAATGATTGGATCGTCATTCCAGCGGAAACCCGGCACTGGTTCGACATGGGCGCGAGCCCGAGCTACTGCGTGATTCGTTTTTACAAAAAATCAGGAGGGTGGGCGGCGTCCTTCACCGATGATCCAATTGCCAATCACTATCCAGGCCTTGCCCAAACAAGCAAACAGACAATCCAACCGATCGATTGAGGATTCGGTCTCATCGGAGACAGTCAGCAAGCAGCTCGAAGACAAATGATGATTAGGCCTTCAAACAAATCTCATGGGCTATCTGATCGTCGCTGGTTGTGTTGCTCTCGCAGCCGCCATGTCCAAGTCATTGACAGACAAGAACTAATCAGCCACAAAGAATCTTTTACTCTTCACTGATTGAGATTCAGATTTAAAATCAAGCTGTAGGTTCACGGTCTGCCCCTCGAAAGGGGGCAATTCAACTGGATGCTCCAGAAGATCGACCATAGAAATCCTGGCTGCAGCCCACGCTCTTAGTTTTGATAGCTCAGGTGTTGGTTTTTAAGCTGCTCTCTTAAGGGAGCGGCTTTTTTATTCCGTGATCTCTAGACCGCTAGCCAAAGACATGAGCCAACCCATTCCAATCCTCAACGGAAGAGTCTTCAAACAAGATGTGAATTCATCAACCGAAAGTAGCAACGAGCAACAACCTTTGAATGCACCTGACCTGATCGCACAACCCTGATCACGAAGAGAAGTTTCGAGAGAGAAAGGCACCATTAACCCATCGATCAATCGAACCCGATATTTAATACCTCATCCAGACGTGACACAAGAGGCTTAACACAAATGAAAATCGAAACATATGCCATCCACGGCAATAATGAATGAACCTTATCCGCTATATGCTCTAAACCCCGAATGAGGGTGAACGGTATCGCGAACCGAATATTGACTTAAGCTGCTATTCACGCCTACAGATGAATCACGACAAAGCTTTTCAGACTTGGAGCCTTCCGGCATTGGCGACATCAATGCGAAAGCGATTAGGGGGGCAGTCATGAACCATTGAATTGTAAGCAATTCATTAGCCATGGCGATCTGAAAGGAGTGATTTGCTTGCTCGACCCACACACCATCTCCGGAATCACCAGCAGAGACAGTGACCGGTATTAAGCGGTGCTGTGATATTGAACACAACTCTAAAAAGCAATTAAAAAGCTCCACTGCACTGTATTGGGGACTATCAGAGCCGTGACTTCACTAGCGGCATTGAGCAATGCGGTTCACAAAGGACATAAAATAGTCTCTGACGAAGTAGATAAAGTCACTCAAAATCTGGACATAAGCGATTCCCAAAACTCGAACAAACTATGCTTGATTGATGGAATAAGAAACGCAGAAGACCCATTCAATCGAGTCTTTACGGGTAAAAAATAGTCACAGTGCCTTGCAACTGCCCAGCCACGAGTGGGATTCTTATTGCAGCTTGAAATGCTCTAAGCAGTTGCCCCCAATCCATGACACTCATCGATGACACTTGATCTGCTAGAAGAGCTGCTGATCGCGTTACACATGAGAGTCCTACGGATCACTGCCTAGGCATCCTTCTCCATTGATGATGGTGTTCATTCCATGAATCAGAGCCATGAGAACGGTTGATCCTCAGCAGCCGGTTGTGATCCTTGGAGGCTTCTTGATTACAGCAGAGGCTTATGAACCAATGGCTGAGTGGCTAAAGCACAAGGGAATTTGTAATGTTCTAGTGGTTCCCATTTCTCGACTGGATTGGCTTTTAACTATCCGAAGATTTGGATGGAGACGCGTACTCGACCGTGTCGATGAAGTTGTGAAACAGGTTCAAAATCACTCACTAAGTGGAAAAGTCACCTTGATTGGGCACAGCTCCGGTGGAGTTATGTTACGCCTCTATCTCAGCGATGATCCTTTTGAGGGAAGGATTTATGCGGGCTCTAAAAGATGTGATCGCTTGGTTACGCTCGGCAGTCCTCATCAGGCAGTCCGTGCAACACCTTTGAGGGCGATGGTCGACCGCCGCTTTCCTGGTTGTCATGAATCTGACGTTGACTATGTCGCTATTGCCGGAAAGCTTGATTTGTCTAGTGGAAATGCCTCGGCATTCAGCCGCAGGGGCGCTAAAGCTAGTTACCAAAGAGCTATTGATGATGAAGGATGCCTCGGTGATGGACTCGTTCCAGTTGAGTCAGCTCTGCTTACTGACGCCCGCTCTCTGATTCAAGACGACACTGCCCATGGTGGTTTATTTGGAGACATCTGGTTTGCATCTACGCAACGTCTTGAAGCATGGTGGGATTTTGTCGTGGGTAGTGAATCCTCACAAGACAAAGCTAATTCATAGATTTATAAATAAATGGAATTCATCCAAATATTGTGAACTGTCTACGGCCTAATCAATCACCAACAGAGTTAAAAATAGATATGCCAGCTGTGTCCGCCTTGTCCCCTTAGTTCAACCACTGCCCTATGCCAGTGGCTTTTCAGTGATTAATCAACTCCCTTCTGGAGAAGGGTACATCAATACACTTAATCCACTTGAAGCCTTTCAGTAAGTCGTTTATCTATCCAACAGGCGAATTACATCGATGCTGACGATTCGAGACTTAGTCTCTCGTTACAACATGTCGACACAACAAACTTACGAACAGATTCTGGCAGCTGCCATCTTAACAATCAAACGAGGCAATCGGTCTCTATTCAATGAGGGGATGGTCGCCAGGCTAGATGAGAACAACTACCAAACCGAGTCAGCATCGGGTTTTCGCTGATATGAAGTCCTCCCCCCACAACTTGAATAGGGGTGTATATCGCAGGCACTCAGTTCCTCATATGGAGTGATGTTGTGGAGCTAATCAGCGAATATCAACACCACAACTATGCATTCTCACGTCCTCCGGATTCTCCAACTCTCCAGTCAGGGCCACCACTTCAACCTGCGCAAGCTCCTCCAGCCGAGGCACGATCACCGAACGCTCCCAACGCTGTTCACACAGCACCCAATAGAGACCGAAATGGCGCGCCTCACTCAACAACAAGCTTCCATAAAGGTCTTTTAAATCTTGCTCCGGGCTGTGCTCCGCCAACAGCGCCATCCGTTCATGGCTACGGGCTTCGATCAAACCGGCCACCAAAAACGAATCCAGCATTCGCAGCGGCTCTACTTTGCGGATGTGCTTGGCAAGAAAGCCGCCATATCCCGGAGATGGCAACGGCTCGAGATAGCGCCCTCGTGCCCGCAGCAACGCAAGCACCTGCTCGAAATGCTCAAGCTCCTCGCGCGCCAACGGACTCAATGCTTCCCCCAGGCCTGGTTCGCACAGATAGCGAAACATCAGCTGCACGGCAGACCCCGCAGCCTTGCGCTCACAGTGCGCATGATCAATTAAGACCTCCATCGGTCTGGCAATCGCTTGCTGCAGCCAAGAAGCGCTAGTGGGTGCAGCCAACCAACGAATGCTGGCCACAGACGTCGGGGGCATCAGTTCTCCCCTCCGCTCGCAGAGTTCCGCAGGTGGCGGACCAACCCATCCAGGGCCAAGTCGTAGCTCACAGGGCCAAAACCACAAATCACGCCAACGGCACGGTCGGCCAGAAACGAGCGATGCCGAAACGGTTCACGGGCGTGGGTATTGCTCAAGTGCAGCTCCACGTAGGGAATCGCTGTCCCCAGAAGGGCATCACGGATCGCAATCGATGTGTGGGTATAGGCCCCTGCGTTGATCAGGATTCCATCCACCTTCCCCATCGCCTGATGGATGCGGTCCACCAGGGCACCTTCGAAATTGCTCTGGTAACACTCCAGCGTTAGGCCATCAGCGCAGGCTCGCTCTCTCAGTGATGTCTCGATCTGATCAAGGGTCTGGCGGCCGTAGAGGCCTGGTTCCCGCTGGCCCAGCAGATTGAGGTTGGGGCCGTTGAGCAGCAACAGGTGCATGGCCCGACTCGTAAACATGGGTTGATCGTATCGACAGCCTTGCTGGTAACCTCTCTTGGTGTGGTTCGGGTCGGTGCCCGAGTGGTTAATGGGGGTGGACTGTAAATCCACTGGCTCTGCCTACGTTGGTTCAAATCCAACCCGGCCCATCCACCACACGCCCTTGTAGCTCAGCGGTAGAGCACTCCCTTGGTAAGGGAGAGGTCTCGAGTTCAAGTCTCGACAAGGGCTTCCATCTCACACCAGGGCTGGTTGCTGAGACTGTCCAACAGCGCTGGATCAGATCATGGTGTTGCTGATCTTTAAACCGAATCAGCGCTTGCTCAGCATCGCGCAAGGCTCCTGTTCAGCACACATTCATTCCCTGATCAGGTTATTTCGATCCGCCTAATAATCCTTCCAATGTGCGTTGGAGCAACCATAACCATGGCCATTCGCTGCAGACTGGTAGACCAAACCGAGTTTTTAATTTGCATTAATTGATACAAAACAGCGCACAAAACTGACCCCCTTATCCAAAACTTATCAAACCACTCCATTGGGCTATGCAAATCATGCATAGCCCTTGTTTTTGCCCTAAGAGATGAGAGTTCGTATCTTACAAAGACTGGTTACAAGCTAAGTTCTAAACGAATTGCACGATCTGCATGAACTGCCTCGTGCTGGAAGACCAGCAGATATTTCTTGACCTCCTCGGCTCCATGGTGGGGAGCTTCATTGAGATAACGGCTATCTTCAAAGCAAACAGCATCGAAGCTGCTAGAGAGATTTCGAAGCAACACCAAATTGACATTGCAATTCTTGACCTCTATCTACCGGACGGCCACGGCAACGACTTAGCACGCCATCTACTCTCACAAAATCCGTACATCAAATTAATCATCCTTTCTGGGTCAGCACAAGAATTCATTTGTCCCAACAACCTAAAAGAAGCCATTTATGGAATCATCGACAAAACCGATGCATTCGATGCTTTACGCCATTGCATCAATGTGATTGTGAAGCCCGCTCATCATGAGCTAACCCAACGACAGCAAGTCATCTACGGTCTTATCGGAGAGGGGAAAACCACAAAGGAAATTGCAAAAGAGCTGGGAAGTGCTCATTCAACAATAGAGACGCATCGCAAGGCTATTGCCCAGAAGCTGAATGTTAGCGGGGCTGAACTCATTAGAAGAGCCGCTTTAACTCGCACAATTCAAAGCATCAAATAATGAAAAAGCAAGCCAGATCATTAGCTGTCAGGCTAACCAGAACAACAGGTCTTCAGCTGATACTTGTAGCAGGATCTCTGAGCATTTTAGGGTTTAGCGTCGGGCAAAATAATGTCATCGAGCAGAAAGAATCCCATCGCACACATCTCCCAGTCATACGAGTATCAGAAAGGTTAAGCAGCAAGATTAGTTTTCTAACGATTATCAATCAACTTAACGAGGAAGCGATCGCTGCCGACCCTGAGTTACTCAAGGATTTCGACAAGCTCAGCCTGCGTTTCTGGAGACAACTTCGCTCATTTCCTGTTGATTACATCAACTATGGATCAGAAGATGGTTCCTTTATAGGCATCGAAAAGAGCGCGGAGGGGAGTTTTTTCCATAACGAAGACAGTGCACGATTAGGGCGGGGAAAAATGTTTGTTTTCAGTATGAATCCAATCGGACAGAGACATCGGCAAGAAGATGTCATCCCTGGTATGAGCACAACCCACCAAGAGGCTTGGTATGTCGATACGGTAAAAGCTGGCAAGCCAACATGGAGCAAAATTTATGCCTGGGAAGACCAGCCAGACACCTTTTCAATTTCCTACAACGCACCCATTTTCAATCAGGAAGAAAAGCTAATTGGAGTTGTTGGGGTTGATATGCTCATCAACAAACTAAGCAACTGGCTTCAAGAAGCGTGGAAAGACCAGTCGGGCCTAGCATTGATTGTTGAGAAGAATGGGGATATCGTTGCCAGCTCAGAGCCTAAGATCGTGCTGGTTCGTTCTGGCAAAATCATCCGCAGGGCTAACACCCAAGAACTAAAAAATCCAGTCGCAAAATCTCTTTCAAGTCAATTTTTTTCGCAGAAAAACGGAAAAGCATTTATCGATGTGAACAACTTAAATCAAGAACTTGTTAAGATTCCAGACCAAACTGCACAACACTTTGTTTTGAGAGCGACCCCTTGGGGGCAAGAGTTTGGCCTCGATTGGTTTTTAATCACAGGGACATCAGTCGATCAAGAAGTGAGCACGACAGAACGCAATTTAATACTGATGATTTTCATTAGTATTGCAGCCCTCCTTACAGCCTTAGCGATCAACCGCCGCTTGATTAATGCCCTGCTCACCCCCCTAGGGGCCTTAACTTCAGCGAGTCAAAGCACAGAGCATCAAATTACAGATTCAACAGAACAGCCCGAGCTCCTCAGCTTTAATTGCGAGCTTCAAAAATCAGGGACCAAAGAATTTAGCGATCTCCATCAAGCCATTACGGCCATGGTGACAGCATTTAATAAACTCACTCAAGACCTAAAACAAAAAGAGAAACAAATTATCGGGCTTTTTCAAGACAAGCAAGAAAAAGACGAGCGAGCCCTTTCCGTGATGAGCAAGAAATTAAAAACAAGCCTTGAGGCAGGATCCATTGCCCACGAAATCAATCAACCTCTAAGCATCTTAAAGCTCACATCTCAGTCACTCATTAACTCACTTGATAACAACAAGAGTCCCAATTCATCCGACCTAACACATCAGCTTTCTACCATCAACTCGCAATCCGAAAGAATTGTTTTAATCACCAATAAAGTACGAGCACTTCTCCGCAATGCCCAAACAGAATTCTCTGAGATTGATTTAAAACAAGTCATTCAAAGCAGTTTACTCTACATCAATTCAAACAATCCAGACAGTCATACTTGGATTAACAGCCAACAAATTGATTCGATTGCAGACTCAAGCATACTGATTAATGGAGACGCTGTGCAATTACAAATTGCCCTCATTAATATTTTAAAAAACTCCATCGAGTCCTTGCATCAGCCTAACAATCCAGACCCATTAATTCTTGTTAGACTGAAGGATATACGAGAATACTGGAGCATAGAAATTGAAGACAATGGTGAAGGTCTTTTGCCAGAAATCATTGAGGAGTCACTGATGAAAAGCAGCAAACCCGATGGCACAGGCTTAGGTTTATTCATTGCGCGCTCGGCAATAGAAAGTCATAACGGGCACCTATCTCTTCTTAAGGGGTCAAGTGGAGGGCTTCTTGCCCAACTCAACCTGCCTAAAAATCACTAAATGATCCTTCTACCCAGTACTGGGGATTGCAAAAAAAGCGTGATTGGAAGATTATTTATTTACTTTTAAATCATCAAGTGGTTAGCTTAGACCTGCTCTCCAGTCTTGATGGATTGCTATGGCTTCAATCGGGCACAAAAGTAGGCGCACTTTTTAAACAGCACCAAACAACAGTGAGCCGCAATCAAAAGAAATGTGCCCAGGTCTTGGGAATTACACTTAGCAAATCCAAGAGCAAGTGGAAGACTCAAGGGGATTTGACTCTGCTTGAGCTTGAGCGCAAAGTGCATCAAGTTGCTCGCCTACAAGGCAAATCACGCCTGAGGATTGAGGTCAATGGATGGATTGATCATCCTCTTTTTAATCCACCTCCGACAGGTTGGATTGCCGGCTCGGCAAATAATCTCAACGATCCTCATAGCTTGCAATGCTTGAAACAGCATATTATTGATGCTTGTTTATGCCCTCTCACTGACCTCCCAGCTGAATCGGATGATTACGTCATCATTCCACTGAGCATCACCATAGAGGTGGGTTTTATGGTGCTAAAGCAACATGCAAATCACGAACGCATCTTAGATCTGATCAACAGGCTCAAACAGGCACAAAAGAGAGCATGACGAAGGAATCAGAGTATCGCCTGTTTCCTAATTGATATCTCCCTGCTTAAAGGTTGAATAGATCAGTGAGCAAGGGCTCCACCCCTATCAATCAATACACCATGCGCATCCCTCTCACATACACGGCATTGAGATCATCGAACAAAGACGCCAACCAAGCCAGTCAAGCTGGGCCTTAGTAAAGGAAAAGCAAGAATCAAACCCAACCCAAAGCGTTGGTTCCTTTGTAACTTCATGAACATAATTCGTTGCAGCAAGGGCAAACATTCGGCTAACACCTGGTCCCAAAAGTGCACAGCTTGCATGCATTGATCCCAACCGCCTCAAGATCGTGCATAATGAAGAATGTCTAAATCAGAAAAACAACAGGCTATTTAGGTGGAATCTTGATTCAAAGTCAGCGTCATGGTTAGTTTAGATTTGCTTTCTAGCTTTGATGGAATGATATGGCTTCAGTCTGGGAAAAAAGTAGGTAAAATTTTTGAGCAGCATCAGACAACAATCAGCAGAAACCAGAAAAAATGTGCTCATGTCTTTGGAATAAAACTCCAAAAAATAGGCAATCATTGGCGACCCCAGGGAGATTCGCTCTTGCTTCAACTTGAGCGAATGGTCCATCAAACGGCTCGTTTCCAAGGAAAATCAAGCTTGAGACTTGATGCCAATCGGTGGCTTGATCACTCCCTGCTGAATCCACCACCCTCAGGATGGATTGTGTCTTCAGCTAAAAACTTTAGCGATTCCCATAGTCTTGAATGCCTGGAACAACGCATCGTGGATGCTTGGCTATGCCCTCTTAAGGCCATGCCATTAGAGTCTAACCATTTAATCGAAATCAAACTCAGTTCAAAGGAAGATATTGGTGTTGTCGTGCTTCAAGAGTATGCCAATCATCAATGCATTTTAAATTTGATAAGCATGCTCGAGAAAACTTCAGCAGCAGAACAAATCAAACAATAACGTTCATCCTGGAACCTTAAATAGCACCGCTGATTGAGGCGACAGTGAATGGTGAGCCCTCTGGTAGCGACCAATCACCGCACCATCCGTCTCCCAACCATCTCGTGCGACGTCGTGAGGATCCAGTCGCAAAGCCTTCCTCCGAGAGCGGTTCACCACCACCACCACCCCAGGAGCACGTCCGATGAGGCCATCACGGGCATGAGCCTGCCACGACAGGCCGCGCTCCCGCACCGCCTCCAGCTGTTGACGAACCTTGGTCAACGCCATGATCCTCTTGCGCAAATCATGGGGCCAGGGCTCCTCCCATGGCATCGCTTCGCGACAGGCAGGTTCGGCTCCTCCCTCAAGGCCCACTTCCGTTCCGTAGTACAGGCAAGGAGCCCCAGGCTGAAGCATCAAGATCAGCAATGCCAAAGACAGAGCAGCCACATCTCCTTTCAGGCTGTGCAACGCCCGCGGCACATCATGACTATCTAAAAGGTTGAGCTGGCAGCGATTCACCTCCGGCGCATACCAAGCCTGCGTCTCAGACCAGATTTCAAGCAATGCCTCCGTCTCCAGAGGGCGCAAGGGGTACATCGGGTTGCGATAGCGACGACGCAAGCGAGAGCCCGCCACCCAACAGAGGCTGCTCCAACCCAAGCGGTAATTCATCACCCCATCGAAATGCTCTCCTTGCAACCAAGGCCGGGCATCGCCCCATATCTCACCCACGATCCAAGCCTCAGGATTCACCGCCTTCACCATGCGGCGAAAATCCACCCAAAAGGCTGCTGGCACTTCATCAGGCACATCCAAACGCCAGCCGTCGATGCCTCGCTCCAACAAGTGCTTGCCTACCGCCAACAGGTGCTCCTTCACGGGCGGATGGTCGTGGTTGAACTTCGGCAATGCCGGATCATTCCACCAACAGCCATAACCACAGGCCTGGCCCTTGCGCGGATAGGGACGAAGCGGCCACTGATGCACATGGAACCAATCGCGATAAGGGGAGCGATCACCGTTTTCGAGCAGGTGATGGAACGCCCAAAAGCCGCGCCCGCAATGGTTAAACACCCCATCGAGAATCAGGCGCATGCCCCGTTGATGCACCGCCGCAATCAGGGCATCAAGGGCCTCATTCCCGCCCAGGAGTGGGTCCACCTCGAAGTAGTCATAGGCGTGATAGCGATGATTGGCAGCCGAACTAAAGATTGGCGTGAGATAGAGGCAGGTCACTCCCAACCCCTGTAGGTGATCGAGAGCATCGATCACCCCATACAGATCGCCCCCCTGAAACCCCTGCTCCGCCGGATCTGTCCCCCAGGGCTGCAACGACAAGCCCTGTTGCGCTTCGACCCGTCCACTGCGGCGAAAACGATCTGGAAATACTTGGTACACCACCGCCTTAGCAACCCAAGCGGGAAACTGGCCAATGCATTGTGTCTCCGTCATTCCTTTGCATGCCTCTGGTCCCATCGCTAGCAAGTAGGAAACGAGATGGCTATGGCAGCACCGCCCCTCCTGCTCGCACTAGATCAAGGCACCAGCAGCTCACGCGCCGCTCTGTTCGATACGGATGGCCGTCCAATCGCCAGCGCTTCCGCTCCTCTGGACATTCACTATCCCGCTGATGGCTGGGTGGAACAAAGTCCCACGGCGATCTGGGAGAGCCAGCGCCTGGCGATGAGCCGCCTTGAGCAAGCGATCACTCCAGAGCAGCAGAAGGCTGTGATCAGCTGCGGAATCACCAATCAGCGTGAAACCACCACGCTTTGGAAACGAAGCGATGGCAGCCCTTGCGGCCCCGCCCTGGTCTGGCAGGACGGCCGCACCGCCGATCTCTGTGAGCAATGGAAGGCAAGCGGCCTTGAAACGAGCTGGAGAGCCCGAACGGGCCTCATGCTCGACCCCTATTTCAGCGCGAGCAAAATCCGCTGGCTTCTCGACCATGAGCCCGCCGCAAGCAGTGCCGCGGCCCAAGGTGATCTCTGCTTTGGAACCGTGGAGAGCTGGCTTCTATGGCAACTCAGTGGCGGCACAATCCATGCCACCGACATGAGCAATGCCAGCCGCACCCTGCTCATGGATCTGGAACGGCGGCAATGGCTCGATGACGCCTGCGCTGAAATTGGCTTGCCCAAGCAGGCTCTCCCGGAACTCAGGCCATGCCGAGGAGATTTCGGGGTCATCCAAGCAGGATTGCCCTTTGCTGGCGTGCCGATTCAAGCCCTGCTTGGTGACCAGCAAGCAGCCACCCTGGGGCAACTCTGCCTGCTACCAGGGGAAGGCAAATGCACCTACGGCACGGGCGCTTTTCTTGTCGTAAACACGGGCACCACCATCCGACAGTCCGACGCCGGTCTGCTCAGCACCCTGGGCTGGACCGATGAGCACGGCACCCCCACCTATTGCTTAGAAGGAAGCCTGTTCAATGCGGGCACGGTGGTGCAATGGCTGCGCGACGGCCTCGGCATCATTCGCAGTGCCGAAGAGGTCAATCCCCTAGCGCAAGAAGTGGAGAACGCCGCCGGGGTCATGCTTGTTCCCGCCTTCACAGGATGGGGCACACCACACTGGGATCCCAGTGCCCGTGGTTTGTTGATAGGGCTCACCCGCGACACCCGGCGAGGTCATATCGCCCGAGCCGCCCTGGAAGGAATCGCCCTCTCCGTTGCCAGTCTTGTGGAATTGGCAGAGCAAGCCATGGACCAAAGCCTCGGGGAGCTGGCCGTTGATGGGGGAGCAGCTGCTTCCGATCCTCTCCTGCAAGCCCAAGCCGACAGCACCGGTTTGCGCGTGCGGCGCCCAAAGCATCTCGAAAGCACAGCGCGCGGTGTGGCCCTTCTGGCCGGCTTACAAGCCGGCGTGATTGCAGATCTCAAAGACTTGGTGGCAAATCGCACCCAAAACTCCAGCGTGTTTGAGCCCCAACAAACCCTGGAGCAGCGCCAACGCTGGCGCCAGCGTTGGAACGATGCTGTGACTAGGAGCCTGCACTGGAATGGCTGATCAACGTTTTGACCTCGTCGTCATCGGCGGCGGGGCCAGTGGATGCAGCGTGGCCTACGAAGCGGTCCGCCGCGGCCTGCGGGTTGCACTGCTCGAGGGCCATGACCTCGGTAGTGGCACCAGCTGCCGCAGCACCAAGCTCCTGCATGGAGGGGTTCGATATCTCGAACTTGCTTTCAAAACAGCCGACCTCGCCCAATTGCGCTTGGTTCGAGAAGCCTTGCTCGAGCGAGGCCACTGGCTGGACCAGGCCCCGTTTTTAGCGCGACGCCTTGAACTGGCCCTCCCCAGCGACTCCCTCTTCGGTCAGGCCTACTACCGCCTTGGCCTTGGCCTCTATGACGCCCTATCCGGTCGAGCAGGGATCGGCAGCAGTCGCTTGCTGTCTTCCACGCAACTCAAACAGGCCTTACCTCTGCTGCGTCCCGATGTTCAACGGGGGGTGGCCTACAGCGACGGGCAATTTGATGATGCTCGCCTGAATCTGCTGCTCGCTTTAACCGCTGAGCGGGCCGGTGCTGTTCTACGGACCCGCACCAAGGTTCGAGAACTAGAGCGCAACAGCCAAGGGCAGATCTGTGCTGCCATCAGCGAAAACCACAGAGGAGAGCAAGAGCGCTGGGAAGCCAGGGCGGTGGTGAATGCCACAGGCATCCATGCCGATGCCATCCGCCGGATGGCCGATCCCAACTGCTCCATGCGCATGCTCACCAGCAGGGGAGTGCATCTGGTCTTACGCGCTGACCTCTGTCCTGAGGGGCTTGGCTTGCTGTTGCCATCCACCGATGACGGACGCGTTTTGTTCATGTTGCCGTTCTTTGGACGCACCCTGGTCGGCACCACAGACACCCCCTGCCCGCAAGCCAACGCAGCCGCTCCATCCGCAGACGAGCAAAACTATTTGCTCGATTACGTGAAGCGCTGGTTCCCCGACCTCGGCGATCCCGTTGTGGGGAGCTGTTGGGCTGGCGGACGACCGCTGCTCAAGCCAGCCGGTGCTGACGTGAATAGCAGCAGGGTCGTGCGCGAGCACGAGGTTGAAACGCTGAACAGTGGCCTGATCAGCGTGATGGGGGGGAAATGGACCACCTGCAGACCCATGGCGCTCGACACCCTTAAGGCGGTGGAAGAGCAATTCGGGAGCCCCCTTCCCGACCCCTCTGCATTACCGCTGATCGGCGCAGATGAAGACCCCAAGCGCACTCCCTCTCTGCTGCAAGAGCAAGTCCGCGCCCTGGAACGCTTGCTACCAGAGACCCCTCTACGCGATCAACAACGGGCCCACCTGCAATCCAGTTTCGGATTGGAAGCGGCTGCACTCGTGGCCAGTTGGAGTGAAAGCGAGCGTCAGCCTTTGAGCGATGTCATCCCCGTATGCCGCGGTGAATTACGCCATGCCATCAGCGCCGAACACGCCTGCACGGCAACGGATGTCCTCGCCCGTCGCTGCCGCTTGGCCATGGTGGACCAGGACGAAGCCGAGCGGCTTCTCCCCCAGGTTCAAGCCCTTCTTGAAGAGGAGGGGATAGACGCCCCCAACACCCCACCGGAGCTGAACTTGTCCTGCTGATCAGCAAAGTCATCGCTGCTGTGGTCTGTTTCCTCCACCTCACCAATCAACCACCAGCTGAATCCATGCGCGGCGAGGTAGACAAACCAATCCGCATCCGCAGGGGGGAAATCGCACCCCCACAGCACCTCGCGGGTGCGTTCACCAGACCAACGGCTCAGGTCGAGGCGAAAGGATGCCCCAGCGGCTGAGAGATTGGCCGCCACCATCACCGTCATGGTGGCGTTCGTGCGGACATACACAATCACACCAGGATGGGCGCAATCCAACAGTTCAAAGTCGCCATTGCGCAAGGCGGGAAGCAGCTTGCGGCAGGTGAGCATGCGTCGATGCCAATTCAGAAGCGATCCAGGCAACTGCTTCTGAACTTCCACATTCACCACCCGATAGTCGTATCCGGGAGCCGTGATGGGTGGCAACACCAGCAGTGGATCTGGAGCCGTTGAAAATCCACCATTTCGTCCTGGAGTCCAAGCCATCGGAGTGCGATTCGGGTCGCGGTCGCGCAAGCCCGGCCAATCCCCCATCCCAAGCTCATCTCCGTAATAGAGGCATGGAAGTCCTGGAAGGCTGTACAGCAGGGCATGCATCACCCGATTGGACCCCGGATCACCATTGAGCAAAGGCGCAAGACGCCGATTGATTCCCCAGTTCAGCCAATGGCCCTGCCCCTGATGCAATCCGGCTCGGATCGTTTGGATCACATCTTCTGGAACCAGATGGCCATCCCCCAACCAAAGCTCATCGTGATTGCGTAAAGGCAAGGCCCAGCGACAACCACCAACAGCGTTCTGAGCCGCCCGCAAACACTCACGCAAGGCCTCCACCGTTCCACTGGCAATCGAGGCAAACAGGTGGGCCGTTAGGGCGAAGTTAAAGGCTCCATGCAGTTCGTCATCCGCGAGGTAAGGAGCAGCCTCCTCCACGGGTTGAATCGCTTCTGCGAGGAGCAAAACATCCTTGCCATGGCGATCCACCCGTGCCCGTAAACGCTTGAGGAATTCATGCGTTTCAGGCAACCCTTCACAACGGGAACCCTCGGCTTCACAGAGAAAGGGAACCGCATCAAGACGGAAGCCATCCACGCCTCGCTCAATCCAAAAATCCACCACATCGAGCATCTCCTCCTGCACGACTGGGCTGTCGTAATTGAGGTCGGGTTGATGACGCAAAAAACGGTGGAGGTAGTACTGCTGCGCCACCTCGTCCCATTCCCAGTTCGAAGACTCGAAATGGCGGAACAGCACGGGTGCATCGGCATAACGCTTGGGGTCATCGCTCCACACATACACGTCCCGTTCAGGACTGCCTTCAGGGGCCCAACGGGCGCGCTGAAACCAAGGGTGGAGCGTGCTGGTGTGATTCAGCACCAGATCCATCACCACCTTGATTCCGTGAGAGTGCGCTGCGATCAAAACCCGATGGAAGGCCGCTAAATCTCCCAGTTCTGGATGGATGGACTTGAAGTCGGTGATGTCGTAACCACCATCCTGCAGAGGCGATGGATAAATCGGGGTGAGCCAAATGGCTTCCACGCCCAACCAACGGAGATAGGGCAGGCGATTCGCCAAACCCTGCAGGTCGCCGATCCCATCCCCATTGCCATCGGCATAGCTGCGCACAATCAGCTGGTAGATGACGGCACCGTTCCACCACGGCTGCTGCTTTGTCATCACGCCGGAACCATTCCAACTCGTACTAACCCTGATCGGCCGCGACGTCACCCCCTCGTTCGCGATCCATCGATCAGGACTGCGAGCATGGAATCAGATCCCATGGCTTGCGATGGTCAGCTCCTGCCCCCACGAAGCCTTCCAAGCTGCTGATTTAAAGAGTCTCCGCTCCTCTGTCGTCTCGGGGCAGACCCGACCAGAAGCTTGGCGGCGCCAACAATTAAAACGATTCAGCGACCTGCTGGATCGCCATGAAGCAGAGATTCTTGAGGCCCTTCGTATCGACCTCGCCAAACCAGAGCTCGAGGGGATGTTTGAAATCGTGGCGTTGCTCCAAGAATTAAAAGTTACGCGGAGGCGACTCAAGGCCTGGATGCGCCCTCGCCGCATCCCCGTACCGATCGCGCAACAGCCAGGGCGGGCCCAACTCATCCGAGAGCCGTTGGGATGCGTACTTGTAATCGGCCCCTGGAACTACCCGTTCATGCTCACGCTCCAGCCCCTGATCAGTGCCCTTGCTGCGGGGAACACCGTTGTCTTGAAACCGTCCGAGCATGCTCCTGCCGCTGCAGCCCTGATCACACGCCTCATCACGGAGGGATTCCCCAGCGATGTGGTGAGGGTGGTGAATGGGGATGGATCCACCGCGGCCGCTCTCGTGGACCTTGGTTTCGACCACATCTTTTTCACAGGCGGTGGAGCGATTGGAGCCAAGGTGCTGGCCGGTGCCGCCCGTCATCTCACGCCCGTCACGCTGGAGCTGGGTGGCAAAAATCCTGCCGTTGTGCTCGACGGTGCAGACCTGGCAGTGACCGCCCGCCGCTTGATTTGGGGCAAAGGGGTGAATGCTGGACAAACCTGCATCGCCCCTGACCACCTCCTGGTTCAGACCAGCATCCGGCAGCGCCTCGTGGAGGCCTTACGAGAGGAGCGCCGCAAGCTCTATGGAGACGATCCAATCGCTTCTGCTGATCTCAGCTCCTTAATCCACGATCGGCATTTTCAACATCTCGAAGGCCTGCTCGCGACTGCACGAGCAGAGGGACGCGTCTTGTTTGGGGGGGAATGCGACCGCCAAAGCCGCAAGATCGCACCCACCTTGATTGAGGTTCACAGCGACCAGGATCCCTTGATGGCAGAGGAAATCTTTGGCCCCTTATTGCCCATGTTGACGGTGGATACGTTGGATTCCGCCATTACACGGATTCAACAGCAAGACAAGCCATTGGCGATCTACCTCTTTGGCGGTGATCACAACGACCAACGCGAGGTTCTGCAACGCACCAGTTCAGGTGGGGTCTGCTTTAACGATGTGGTGATGCAAAAAGGGGTTCCTGAATTGCCATTCGGTGGAGTGGGCCCCAGTGGCATGGGCAGCTATCACGCAGAAACCGGCTTTCAAACCTTCTCCCATGAACGCTCAGTACTGAGCCGGCCCTTTTTTCCCGACATTCGTCTCCGCTACCCCCCGTATTCATTGAATCCTGCGTTATTTCGCCGTTTGGTTGGCTGAACACCACGCAACAACGCTCCCCATCAATCGATACAAATCAATCTGCGCGAGGGACTGGCGAGTTGGGCCAGACACCTTATGTTTCGCCCAGCTCAGAAAGAAGCATGCGAAGCATTGTTGCCGCCGCCCTAACCCTGTCGGCACTGATGCCCCTTCAAGCGGGCGCGGCATCGATCACCGTAAAACCAGGTGACACCATCTCCGGTCTTGCTGACCGCTATGGCGTTTCGGTTAAAAGCTTGATGCGAGAAAATGGAATTCGCAATTCCAACCATGTAGAAGTTGGGCAAACATTGCGTTTGCCAAGTGGTGCCAGGGGTGTTGTTAGCGCTGGCAAAGGACGCCACACCGTTCGCGGGGGAGACACCCTCGGTGGCATTGCGGCTCGATATCGCGTCAGTGAAAAAGATCTGATCGCCATCAACAGCCTTCCAAGTGCTGACCATGTTGAAGTTGGCCAAACGCTGAAGCTGCCGACATCGGCGGTGCTTCCCAAGCCAAAACCCGTGGCGAAAGCCAAGCCGACGCCGATCAAAGCCAACCCCAATGCCACATCCCACACCGTGGCCAGAGGTCAGACCCTCACCCAGATCGCACGCGCCTATGAGGTTCCCGTGGCGTCGTTGATTGATCTCAACACCATCAATGACCCCAACAAGGTGACGATTGGAACCAAGTTGATGCTGCGGGATACCCGTCGCCCTGAGACCAGCGAATCGGTCACTACATCGGTCAGCACATCGGTCAGCACACCAGTGCAAGCGAGCACCACACCAGCAGCAAAGCCCGTTCTCACCGCCACGGTCAGCCAGCCAGCCAAGACGGTTCAGGTGAACTCGGTTCAGGCCAAGTCGGTTCAGGCCAAGCCCGTTCAAGCCAAACCTGCTGCCACAACAACGGCAGCAACAAAAAAAGCCGTGAAGGCCAAACCAGTCGAGGCCAAACCAGCGGCATGGCGCACCTACGGTCCGCTCCAAGTGGACTGGAGCAACTGGCAATCCATGGGCGGGAGCATGGTGGCTCCAACCTTGAACAGCGAGGGCAAGCCCCTTTACGTAGCGGTGAACTGCTCAGCAGGCAAAATCAACGTCACCAGCTCTGATGGTGCCTGGAAAAGCTGGATTGCCCCCCAGACCAATTTCGAGAGGGATCTCATGATGGATCGCTGTAAAAAAACCGCTTAAGCCAGGCGGAGGCCACTTAGCAACGGCACTCAAGCCGCGTAATGCAGAGGCCACGGGGCATGCAGAAATTGTCTGCCGCTATCACGTAAGGACAAGCGTTGGGCGCCGTCATTGCTCTCACGAATGAGCTCCTCTTGCACAAGCCTGCGCGCAAGCCAGCCCCAACGCTCTTCGCTGCCATCAATTTCGCGCAAACGCTCCGTCAGGCTGCGGATATCTGCTCCCTGACCGGCATCGATCACCTCCAATAATTCTTGGGCGCGATCCGACCAATCCTTCGCCCGCCCATCGGCCAAGCAACGATCACAGCGGCCGCAAGGAGAGGTGAGCTCGCCCACCGAGAGCAACAGGGCTTGCTCGCGGCAAATCTCTCCCTCAGCAACAGCTTCCATCCGCCTCAATTGCTGCTGGGAGAACTCCACCCGCCAAACGTCATCGTCGGACGCCTTGGATTCAGCAGCACGACGCAACGTGGACTGCATGGCCCAGCCCAAGCTGGTTCGATCTCCAGGCGAAAACAACACCAGGCAGTGGGCCGGTCTGCCATCGCGTCCAGCGCGACCTGACTCCTGGAGATATCCCTCCGGGGTGGCCGGCAAATCCAAATGCAACACCAGCCCCACATCCGAGCGGTCAACGCCCATCCCAAACGCCACGGTGGCCACCAAAACCGGCGCATCAGCTTCTAGGAAATGCCTGAGTGCCTCCTCGCGGCGCTCTACCTCCAGTCCCGCGTGATACGTGATTGCTTGAATTCCTTGGGATTGCAGCCGTTCGGCCCAAAGCTCCACCGAGCGCCGAGTCCTGGCATAGATCAAGGTGGCACCACGTGAGTGCTTGAGAGCCTCCAAAACATCGGGGAGAGGATCTCTCGCACGGCGCCGCATCGTGTAGTGGAGATTGCTGCGTTGCGACGACGACACCTGGATCAGCGGTTTGCATAACCCCAGCAGACGAAGAATGTCAGCCCGCACCCTCGGGGCTGCGGTGGCGCTCAACGCAACGAGTGGAACGCCAGGACACAGGGCGCGAAGTTGACCAAGGCGCCTGTAGTCAGGCCGAAAATCATGCCCCCAAGCGCTGATGCAATGGGCTTCATCCACGGCCAAAGCCACCAACCGCCCTTCCCGCGCATGGGCAGAGAGCATGTCCCTCGCCGCCTCCCCTTGGAGACGCTCAGGGGCGAGGTAAAGAAGACGCAAGCTGCCAGCCGACAACTGCGTCTGAATCAAACGTCGTTGTTCGGGTTGAATCCCGCGGTGCAGGCAGGCAGCAGCAATGCCCCGCCGCTGGAGTTGCAAAACCTGATCATCCATCAGGGCAACGAGTGGAGAAATCACCACCACCAACCCTTGCCGGACCAAGGCAGGGAGCTGAAAACAGAGTGATTTGCCCCCGCCCGTTGGCAACACAGCTAAGCAGTCACGGCCGCTGAGCAGGGCATCGATCACCGGACGCTGTCCTGAACGAAAGGAATCCCAGCCGTAATACCTGTGGAGAGCCTCAAGGAGTGGATCCAACTCGCACCCTCACTCCACAGATAGTGTCCTCACTTTAACGAGCACTAGATCTAGAGGGTGATGGGAGGCTCCAGTTGGTCAGGAGCCTCCTCAACGAGTTGAAGTCTCACCCTCTTGCCACCAGCAAGTTCCCCGAGCGACACCCGCATGGTGGCTCCACTCAAGGTCTGTAGCGCTGTCAAAACATCACGAAGATAAGGCGTGCTGCTTCCGCTTTCCACCCACAACCGTTCATGCAATCCGCCTAACCGTCTCCAGGAGGTATGCAGCTTGAGAACGGCGGCTTCCAGCGCCTGAGCCTGCCCGACGGCATCGGCAAGCAAGCCAAGAGCGTCGAGGCGCTGCGCCTCCTGCATTGCTTTCTCTAGGTCCAGATCACCCTGGTGAAAGGCACGTACAGCAACGCCTGACTCCGTGGCTTTGGTAATCCATCGGGCCGTGTGGGTGACATCCTTAATCCGATCCAGCTCCGGCTCATCACGAAGCACCTTGCGGAAGTCTTCCTGCTGAAGTTCGGGAAGCTTGGACAGTTCGCGCACCAATGGCGCGACAACCTTGGAAGGCAGCAAATTCTCCTGCGCCCGTTGACGAATTTCGTCCGGCAGCAGGGGACTAGTTGCAGAGGTGAAATCATCCGTCAGTCTGCGGACTTGCTTGCGGGTGATCTCCTGCCCCTCGTTGGCCGCTTCCGCAATCATCACTTGCACTTCAGGCGCTGCCAACGCGGTCTCAAGAAAAGCCCGTTTGGAAAACTGGTTCACACTCGATGGCTCCAGCAAACCCTCACCCACCAAACCTTGCTCTGATTCAGCCAGCTGAATCAGTCCATACGCCCGAGTCTTGCTGATTTCCCGTTCGCGAAGCCACTGCAAAAAGCCCGCACCACGTCCTTCCCCTCCACGTTTTTCACGATCACGCACCGATTTGAGGATGCGACCACGCCAAATTTCCGTCTGAAGATCAAATTTGTCGCACACATCCCAGGCCTGCTCGAGACGAGCCAGGAATTCCATCGTGCTGATGGCATCGCTTTCAGGATCTGGAAGGTCGAGATTGAACGCGGGTGCTTCGGGACTCAGGCTCGTCAAAGGCGTTGTCGGTGGGGTGGTGATGGATGCTGCCATGGCGATGCCGCGATCTGAGCATCAGGGCGAACGACATTCTGTGACGCTCACTCCATCTGGAGACCATGCAGCGATACGCTCAGCTTGCATCAACGTTTCTGCGCAGCGATGGCAATTTCCCGCGGTGACAAGGTGCGCATTAAGCGCCCTGAGTCCTATTGGTACAACGATGTCGGCACGGTGGCCTCCATCGATACTTCAGGCATTCGATACCCGGTGGTCGTTCGCTTTGAAAAGGTGAATTACAACGGGATTTCCGGATCAGAAGGCGGAATCAACACCAATAATTTCGCTCAAGCGGAACTAGAGCCGGCCTGAGGCCGTTGCCCGAACTCCCAGAAGTTGAGACGGTTCGTCGTGGATTAGCGGATCGTCTTGCCCAATTTGTCATCAGCGATCTTGAAGTGTGCCGGGACAGGGCGATTGCTAGTCCTGGTGGAGCTGAGTGCTTTGAATTAGGACTCGTCAATTGCCGTGTAGGTCAATGGACGAGAAGAGGAAAGTACCTCTACGCAGAACTTCATAGGCCAGCATCAGCCGAAGCAGATGCAGGTGAGGAGAGCGGTGGATATTGGGGGGTGCATTTACGAATGACCGGACAATTTCAGTGGGTCGAAGACGACACTCCAGCCTGCAATCACACGCGCGTTCGATTTTGGAATGCCAAAGGTCAGGAGCTGCGCTTCGTTGATCTGAGAAGTTTTGCAGAAATGTGGTGGGTCCCACCTGCAGTTGCGGTGGAGTCAGTGATGACGGGTTTGAAAAAGTTGGGGCCTGAGCCCTTTAGCCAAGACTTCAAAACGCAGTACTTACAAGAACGATTCAAAGGATCAACGCGCTCGATCAAAGCGGCATTATTGGATCAATCGATTGTGGCTGGCACAGGCAACATCTATGCCGACGAAAGTTTATTTGCTGCGGGCATTCGCCCTCAAACAGCAGCAGGCCAACTCAATCGCAAACAACTAGACAAACTCAGGGTGTGCCTAATTGAGATCCTAGAACTGAGCATTGGGGCAGGGGGAACAACCTTTAGTGACTTCAGAGATCTCGAAGGAGTGAATGGCAATTACGGAGGACAAGCTGCGGTGTATCGGCGCACAGGACAACCATGTTTAAAATGTGGACAAGCAATTGAACGTATCAAGCTTGCAGGACGCAGCACCCACTGGTGCTCAAACTGTCAGACTTAAAAACAAAAGTTCCAAGGAAAACCCCTTAACTGACTTAGAGAATAGGGGCAAGAATAGTACAGTCCGATTCACAAAAATTCCGAGCGAGAGTCCAGCAGACCGAAAAAACACGCAACCGAATCACAATTTACGCAGAATCAAAAAGGGAGATTCAACCTACACAGAACGATTATTCATCAAAAAGCTAGATCCGATTCCATGGCAATTGATTGAACGAATCAGGACCAAAGTAACGCGAAATTAGGCACAAAAAAAGCCACCCCTTCAAGGGATGGCTTTCTTCGTTTGAAATGTTTTTACCTGGCATCGAGCTATTTTCTCAGGGGGCTACCCCCCAAATATCGTCGCCGCTGCTGCGTTTCAC
>NZ_AGIK01000006.1 GCF_000230675.1 Synechococcus sp. WH 8016
GAGGTGCGGCGATGAAAGCGACGATGAAGCAAGTGGTAGCGGCAAGCAGGGTGGGGATCATCAGAACACCGAACCAACCGACATAAAGACGGTTGTTGGTGGAGGTGACCCACTCACAGAACTGCTGCCAGCCGTTAGCGCCGGAGCGCTGCTGGATGGTGGTAGTCATGAGAACGGAAAAGAAGGTCTCGCAAGGAGACGGTTACGGAAGGGCAGGACGCCCTGCCGAAGCAATTGTAAAGCAAGTTTGCGGTTTGTAACCGCTTCTTGATGAAGCAATCCTGAAGCCCGGGGCCGGGCGTTGCAGCGGATGCAGTTGTTAGCGTCCGCAGATGAGCAACGCAGCACCGATCGCGACGTCAAGGGCAGCAGGTGAAAGGGTCCTGTTTGTGCGCTTGCCATGCAATCCAATCTTTCCGATCGGACCGATTTATCTGGCCGATCACTTGCACAAGTGTTTTCCGGAATTGCCCCAGCGCATTCTTGATCTGGCGGCCCTGCCGGTTCTTGATGTTGAAGGTGTTCTGCTCAACGTGGTGGATCAGTTTCGGCCCACGTTGTTGGTCTTCTCTTGGAGAGACATTCAGATCTATGCGCCTGTGGATGGCCGAGGCGGGAATCCACTTCAAAATTCCTTTGAAGTGTTTTATGCACGCAACCCTCTGAAGCGAGTCAAGGGGGCCTTGGGTGGATTGCGCTTGATGACCAGTCATTACGGCGAACTTCATCGCAATCAAAAATTGGTGCGTCGTGGTTTGAAACGGGCGCGTCGCCATCGTCCAGAAGCGCGTGCCGTTTTAGGTGGTGGTGCCGTCAGTGTTTTTTACGAACAGCTGGGCCGGTCCTTGCCGAAGGGAACCATCATTTCCATCGGGGAGGGTGAGCCACTTCTGGAAAAGCTGTTGGCTCAACAACCGCTTGATGGAGAGCGTTGTTTTGTTGTGGGAGAGGCGCCTCGCCGGGGTTTGATTCATGAGCAACCCGAGAGCAGGCCAAAGACAGCGTGTGATTACAACTACATCTCTTCGATTTGGCCGCAGCTGGATTGGTACTTAGAAGGTGGAGACTTTTACGTTGGTGTTCAGACCAAGCGAGGTTGCCCTCACAACTGTTGCTATTGCGTCTACACCGTTGTGGAAGGCAAGCAGGTAAGGGTCAATCCTGTGCAGGAAGTTGTTGCTGAAATGCGTCAGCTTTATGACCGGGGGGTGCGGGGCTTCTGGTTTACCGATGCGCAGTTCATTCCCGCTCGGAAATACATCGAGGATGCAAAGGAGCTGTTGCGTGCGATCAAAGCGGAGGGTCTAACTGGGATTCGTTGGGCGGCCTACATCCGTGCCGACAACTTGGATCCTGAGTTGGCCCAGTTGATGGTTGAGACCGGCATGAGTTATTTCGAAATTGGTATAACTTCAGGCTCCCAGGAGCTCGTGCGCAAGATGCGTATGGGGTACAACCTGCGCACTGTTTTGGAAAGTTGCCGGATGCTTGCCGACGCGGGCTTCCGTGATCACGTGTCGGTGAATTACTCCTTCAATGTGATTGATGAAAGGCCTGAAACGATTCGGCAAACCGTGGCGTATCACCGGGAACTCGAAACGATTTTTGGTGAAGATCTGGTTGAACCTGCCATCTTCTTCATCGGCCTACAGCCGCATACGCACCTCGAGCAATACGGCTTTGATCAAGGTTTGATCAAGCCTGGATATAACCCGATGAGCATGATGCCCTGGACGGCGCGCAAACTCCTTTGGAATCCTGAGCCGATGGGCAGCACGTTTGGTCGGGTTTGCCTCGAAGCGTTTGATCGCGATCCCAGTCGTTTCGGTAAAACGGTGATGGGACTTCTCGAACGCGACTACGGCACAGCTCCACTTGAAGAAGCCCTGCGTGCACCCGTTGAAGGCCGCAAGGCCTTGGCGACGGCGACCCGCTAGCTCAGCGCCACCAGCGGCGGCGCACCAGGATTAATCCCGCCAGCCCGACCCAGCCCAGGAGGCCTCCTATCGGGTTGGGATTGGCCCCGCCAGGACCCAAGAGCCATACTGGCCCTGTCGCCGGCACGCTGATCAGGCCGGATTGCAGGGCAAACCAGCCCCCGACCAGTCCGCCGTGAAGTCCAACCGATCCCCAGAGCGCACCTTGATCGGCCCGCCGTTGCAGCGCTAGGGCGAGCCCCAAGAGCGTCAGCCCTACGAGCAGCCCAATCGCTTCGATCGCGGGAAGCTGGTACCAGGGATGCACCAGGGCAAAGAAGGCAGCCTGCAAACCAATGGCCTGTTGACGGCCTCCAAGCAGCTCCAATTCACCCCAGAGCCAACCACGAAAGAGCAGTTCCTCAGCGAATCCCAACCCCAGCAGCAGGGCGATGGCATTAAGGAGTTGTCCGGCTGTAAGTTGCCCCTGCCATTGGCTTTGGCCGCTGAGCAGTAGGACCACAACCACGCCAAAAAGAAGTGCAGCTGCCTTCAAGAATCCGCGAAAGAAGGCGCGTAGCCCCGTAGCGGCAGGGACGACAATCCCCAGCTTGTGCCAAGGATGCTCGACACCCCAGCTGCGTCGCAATCGCCAAGGGAGGGTGAGCAACAGCAGCAGCAACGCCACCACCACTCCAGCCAGGTTTACCTGGTCCGGGCGCCATTGGGGGAAGATCAGCGCCAGAGGTCGTGCGCTCAGCCAACCCAGCCCGTAGATCACCGGTACATAGAGGAGCGTTCCCCACCAGTGCAACGTTGATCTGGGGGGGGGCTGTATCAATCTTCTGGTTCGATGGTGCTGGTGAGGCCCTTGTTCTTCAAGGTTTCGCAGTAGAACTCTGCAGGCTCAATGTCGCAAACGATCACCAGACCGACCCCCGTGTTGTGGGTTTCCAGCATCACGGCCATCGCGTCCTGTTCACTGAGCTGGGGAACCACCTGCTGAAGCGTGACGACGACGTACTCCATGCTGTTAACAGGGTCGTTATGAAGCAAAACCTTGTAGCGGGGCGATGTCTTACGCACCCGCTCGGTCTGCTTATCAAGAACCGCAGCCCCACCGGGGCTACGGCTGGGTGTATCCACCATTGCCACTGATTCCCACTCCTTCCAATCTAGGAGTGATGAGGTCATAGGTTGCGGATGCGGGCCATCGCTTCGTCCACATTGCTGCGGCTGTTGAAGGCGGAAAGGCGGAAATAGCCCTCTCCTGCAGCCCCGAAGCCACTGCCGGGCGTTCCCACCACGTTGGCCTTCTGAAGAAGGTGATCGAAGAAGCTCCAGGAGTCCATTCCGGAAGGGGTTTTCAGCCACACATAGGGCGCGTGCTGTCCTCCATGCACTTCGATGCCTGCGGCACTGAGCTCGCCCCGGATGATGGCAGCGTTCTCCATGTAAAAGCTCACAAGCGCCTTCACTTCCTGTTTCCCTGCGTCGGAATACACCGCTTCCGCACCGCGTTGAATGATGTAGCTCACACCGTTGAACTTGGTGCTCTGCCGACGGTTCCAAAGCCCCCAAAGTTCCACCTCTGAACCATCGTCGGCTTGGCCTTTGAGCCCTTTGGGAACAACGGTTAGGGCGCAACGGGTGCCTGTAAAACCGGCGTTTTTGGAGAAGGAGCGGAATTCGATCGCACACTCGCGAGCGCCCTCGATCTCATAGATGGAATGGGGTAGCTCGGGATCCTGAATGAAGGCTTCATAAGCGGCATCAAACAGAATCAAGGCTTTGTTGGCACGGGCGTAGTCCACCCACGCTTTGAGTTGAGCTTTCGTCGCTACAGCGCCCGTGGGGTTGTTGGGATAACAGAGGTAGATCAGGTCCACAGGTTCACAAGGAATCTGCGCTGCAAAGCCGTTATCGGCGGTGATCGGCAGGTAGGTGAGGCCGCCATAACGACCGTCATCGCCCGCTTCGCCTGTGCGGCCAGCCATCACATTGCTGTCGACGTAGACCGGATACACCGGATCGGTGACTGCAATGCGGTTACCACTCCCGAGGATGTCGAGGATATTGCTGCTGTCGCATTTGGAGCCATCCGACACAAAGATCTCCTCTGCGCTGATCTCACAGCCCCTGGCTTGGAAGTCATCGCGGGCAATCGCCTCACGAAGCCAGGCATAACCCTGTTCTGGTCCATAGCCGTGGAACCCTTCCGCCGTCCCCATCTCGTCGATGGCTGATTTCATGGCGTTGCGACAGGCCAGCGGTAGGGGCTCTGTGACGTCTCCGATGCCGAGACGAATCAGCTGGGCCCCGGGGTTGGCGCTACTAAAGGCCTTCACCCTGCGGCCAATCTCCGGGAACAGATAACCCGCTTTGAGTTTCAGGTAATTGCCGTTGACCTTGACCACGAATGACTGGGGTTGCTGCGGGCATCCTGCTACATACGATGAAAGAAGCAGGGCCTGGTGGTCGTGATTGTCGCCCCGTCCCATACGAAGCAGGATCCGGATCCCCACGCTGTCGTGGCGTTTGACCAGCTTGTGGATGCCTCAATCAATCGCCCTGCCCGCTATATGGGCCATGAGTTGGGGGTGGAGCCACGGGATTGGGAGGCGGCGCGGGTTCGCTGGGCTCTGACCTACCCCGAGATTTACGAGGTGGGCTCCAGCAACCTTGGCCACATCATTCTCTATTCCATTCTCAATGCTGTTCCCGGTCAGCTCTGTGATCGGGCCTATCTCCCGGAGGCTGATTTATCCGAGAGGCTGAAAGAGCGGAATCAAGCGCTGTTTGCGGTGGAGAGCAGGAGGCCGCTCCCAGCTTTCGACATACTTGGCTTCAGCCTCAGTTACGAGCTCGGTGCGACCAACATTCTCGCCATGTTGGATTTGGCGAAAGTGCCGCTTTATGCGGCAGAGCGAGGCGACTTGCCCCTCTCTCACCCTGAGTCCCCGCCTCTGATTTTTGCTGGCGGTCCCACCGCCACCAGCAACCCTGAGCCCTACGCAGCTTTTTTCGACTTCATTGCTTTAGGGGACGGGGAGGAACTTCTCCCTGAGATTGGATTGGTGGTGGCCGAAGCCAAAGCGGCGGGTTGGTCGCGAACGGACTTGCTCCGTGATCTGGCTCTTGTCCCAGGGGTTTATGTGCCCTCGCTCTATGGACCGGATCCGCAAGGGATCAGCGTGGCGCCGCTGGAGCCTGGTCTCCCGGCGCGCCCTTTGAGGCGCGTGGCCACTCCCATGCCTCATTACGCGATGGGACTCGTTCCCCATGTCGAAACCGTGCATGACCGATTAACGGTGGAAATTCGGCGTGGCTGCACCCGCGGCTGTCGTTTTTGCCAACCGGGAATGCTGACGAGGCCAGCCAGGGACGTGGAGCCTGAGGCCGTCATTGAGGCGATTGAAACGGGAATGCAGCGAACGGGTTACAGCGACTTTTCGTTGCTCTCGTTGAGCTGCAGCGATTATTTGGCGTTGCCCGCTGTGGGTGTCGAGCTTCGTAACCGTCTCGCCGATCGCAACGTCACGCTTCAGTTGCCGAGTCAGCGGGTGGACCGGTTTGATGACGATATCGCTCACATTCTTGGGGGCTCCCGGCAGTCAGGGCTCACGTTTGCACCGGAAGCAGGCACCCAGCGGCTGAGAGACATCGTGAACAAAGGCCTGACGGATACCGACCTTGTGGATGGAATCCGCACGGCCATGCAGAACGGCTTCCGGAAGGTGAAGCTCTATTTCATGATCGGGCTGCCTGGTGAGACCGATGCCGATGTGCTCGGCATCGCCGAGACCTGTCGGATGTTGCTCGATCGCTGCCGCGATTTGGGTCGCCTCAATCTCAACATCACCATCAGTAATTTCACCCCAAAACCGCATACGCCGTTTCAGTGGCACAGCGTTTCGACGGCAGAGTTTTTAAGGCGTCAGCAGTTGCTTCGGGAGGCCGGGAAGCGCCTCCGTGGTGTCCGCTTCAACTTCACGGATGTGAGGCTCTCGGCCATGGAGGACTTCGTCGGTCGTGGGGATCGGAGCCTGGCGCCTGTCATCGAAGCGGCATGGCGTGCGGGGGCAGGGATGGATGCCTGGTTCGAGGCCCTCGATCGCACCTATGAGGCTTGGACGGGCGCGATTGCCGCAGCAGGCCTGGAAGGTCGCTACCGGGCTCTTGAGCTCGGCGGCTGGGGACGGGCGAATGCGCTCAGCGAGGAGGGGTTGGATGCCTTTTGTGCTCAGCCGCTGCCTTGGGATCACATCGATACCGGGATTGAGAAGCGCTGGTTGGCTGAAGACCTCAAGCGAGCGCTCGACGCGGCTGTGGTTCCGGATTGTTCGTTTGATGGATGCAGCAGTTGTGGGGTCTGTGGCCCTGACCTAGGCCACAACGTGGTGATTCCTGCTCCTGAGATCCCGGTTCAGAAGCCAAGGCAAGCTCCACCGAGTGATCGGGTCTGCCGGATCAGGTTTCGTTTCAGCAAAACAGGCGCGATGGCCCTGCTCAGCCATCTGGATTTGGTGCGCTTGTTTGAGCGTGCGCTTCGACGGGCTGAATTGCCGGTGAGTTTCACCGGTGGCTTTCATCCACTTCCCCGGCTTCAGCTCGCCTTGGCGCTGCCACTAGGCGTGCAAGGGGAGGGGGAATGGATGGATTTGGAATTCATCGAACAGGTGGAGGCGCTTCAGGTTTTGAAGCGTTGGCAGCAGACCCTTCCGCCAGGTCTTGAGTTGATGGAGGCCTATGAAGTGCCCGTGTCTGGCCAGAGCCTCTCGCAGCAACTGGAAGCCGCCCGATGGAGCTTTGAGCTGAAACCTCAAGCGGGCGACCCTTCGATTCCGTTGGCGCGCTGGAAGCAGGTCGTGGATGATTTGTTGTCGCGTGACACGCTTGTTTGGCACGACACCGATAAAAAAGGACGTTCTCGTCAGCGCGATTGCAGACCTGCTTTAGAGAGGCTTGAGATTGTTGCCCCAGTTGATGGGGGCTTGGTTGATGGAGGGTTGGCTGATGAAGGTTTGGCTGATGGGGTGACGCTTGCCTTCTTCGCCCACATCGATAACCAAGGACGGAGCCTGAAGCCCGCTCAGTTGCAGCACTGGTTGTCTGAAGCCTTGGAGCAGCCTTTACATCTTCACAATGTTCGGCGCCTCGAACTACGGCTTGTGCGGTGCTAAATTTATACCAAGACGACAAACCACGGGCCTGCGCCACGGTTTCGTCCCGACCTTCTTGCTCCCACATCTTGCGGAATAAGAGGCCAGAGCCTCCTGTTTCAAACAATGCTCAGGCATTGCAGTCGAGCTCCAAATCAAAGGAGTTATTCACTCCGAATGTTTAGGCCTAATCGGTCACCTGAATTCATTCCAATCCCGTGCGACATGCCGGCTGGCTGTTGATCGGGCTCCAATCCTGACGGGCGTCGTCAGTCATTGTTTATGCCCCAACAAATTGTTATTGCTGAGCAACTGCGCATTGCCGCAGTTCTCACAGATGAGTGCGTTGATGAATTAATCGTTGCCCAAGGGCGTTACCAGATCGGTGATGTCTATTTGGGCACCGTTGAAAATGTTCTGCCAGGGATTGATGCTGCTTTCGTCAATATTGGGGAAAGCGAAAAAAATGGCTTCATTCATGTCACCGACTTAGGCCCTTTGCGCCTTAAAAAAGGTGCCGCCGGCATCACAGAACTGCTCGAACCACGCCAAAAAGTGCTGGTTCAGGTGATGAAGGAGCCGACGGGCACCAAAGGTCCACGCTTAACAGGCAATCTGGCGCTGCCAGGTCGGTACCTGGTGCTTCAACCCAGTGGTCAGGGAGTCAATATCTCCAGGCGCATTGGTTCAGAAGGAGAGCGCAACCGGTTGCGTGCGCTTGGTGTGTTGGTGAAGCCCCCAGGTGCGGGGCTGCTGATTCGTACGGAAGCCGATGGAATCAGCGAAGAATTGCTGATTGACGACCTCGAGTCGCTGTTACGTCAATGGGAGGCGATCCAAAAAGCTGCTGAGACGGCGTCCCCTCCGGTGCTTCTCAACCGCGATGAGGATTTTATTCATCGCATTCTTCGCGATCACACCGGCTTGGATTTGGAGCGTGTGGTGGTGGAGTCTTCCGCTGCTGTGGAGCGGGTGCGTTCGTTCCTCGGAGAGGAGGGAAGTCATGTGGTGGTGGAGGCCCACCCCGAGCCCTCTGAGCTGCTCGAGCACTACAAAGTCAATGGCGCCATTCGTGATGCCCTGAAGCCAAGGGTTGATCTCCCCTCTGGTGGCTACGTGATCATCGAGCCCACCGAGGCGCTCACGGTGATTGATGTGAACTCTGGTTCGTTTACCCGCTCGGCGAATGCCAGGGAAACGGTGCTCTGGACCAACTGTGAGGCGGCGATTGAGATTGCGCGGCAGTTGCGTTTGCGCAACATCGGTGGGGTGATCATCGTCGACTTCATCGATATGGACTCCCGTCGTGATCAGTTGCAGTTGTTGGAGCATTTCACCAGCGCGATTCGTGATGATGCCGCTCGCCCTCAAATTGCCCAGCTCACAGAACTCGGTCTTGTGGAGCTGACGCGCAAGCGTCAGGGCCAAAATATTTATGAGCTGTTCGGGCGAGCCTGCCCCAGCTGTGGGGGGCTTGGCCATGTTGCCGTGCTTCCTGGAAAGGATCTGATGCAGCCTCTCGCCACCGCCACGGGGCTGGTGCGTTCTGCCGCGTCAGCGCGGGCTGAAGTCCCTCAGTCTGGAGAGGCCTCGAATGCCCGACGTCGTCGCGGTGGCCGAGGGAAGGTTGTGGCGGCTTCTGGTCCTGTCGATAGCAGCGATGCGCCTTTGGATGAGGTGGAGATTCCAAGCGCTGCATCGACGCCTGCTGCCATTGAGCCTGCAAGCGTGAGTCGACGTCAGGATCCTGAGCTGGTTGCGGTTCCTATGGATGAAGAGGAAGAGCAGGTCTACGGATGGCTCGGCCTGAATCCCGCCTTACTGCTGGAGTCTCAGCCCGAGCTGGACAACCTGATGGTGCGCATCGTTCGTCCCGGCGAAGACGCAGAGCAGGTGCTTGAGCAGGCTCGACAGCAAATGTCGGCGAACGCAGGTCGCCGCCGCCGCCGTGGGCCGAGGGGAAATGGTCGTAGCGCAAGTCCTGGTACGGGCCGTCCCGTTGCTTCAGTTGCTGGAGACGACTTAGCACCCACAACCGTCGTCACTCCCCTAGAGCCGGACGACCATTCCCAGCCGTTGCTTGTCGAGATCACGCCTTTGATTGAGACCCCACGACTGGAGATCTCACCTGAGCCGGAAGCTGTCTCCGTTGTGGAATCTGTCTCCGTATCCATTTCTGAACCGGTCGCTAGCTCTGAGCCAGAGGTCAGTGCTGAGCCCGCAGACTCCTCTGATTCAAGGCCTGGTCGCCGTCGTCGTCGTTCGTCTGCATCGCCTTCTGATAACGACTAACGGGTGGTGTTAGGTCCAATGGTCGACGGCGATGGCCTGGGCATCGCTGGGGTGGATGAAGTGGGTCGAGGCTGCTTGTTTGGGCCCGTCTTTGCAGCGGCCGTTGTGTTGAGCGATCAAGCCGCAGCGCATTTGCAAGCGGCTGGCCTCACCGACAGCAAGGCATTAACACCGCGTCGTCGCGCCGCACTCGTTCCTCTGATTGAGGCGCATGCCCAGGCTTGGGGATTGGGTCAAAGCTCTGCTCGGGCGATTGATCACTACGGCATTCGCACCGCGACGGAGCAGGCCATGTTGTGTGCTCTGCAGCGCTTGCCCAGCCCGCCCCAGCTGGTTCTTGTGGATGGAGTGCTCCCATTGCGTTTGTGGGCGGGCTCTCAACGCACCATCGTGCGTGGGGACAGCAGTCATGCCGCCATAGCAGCTGCAAGTGTGTTGGCAAAAGAGGCTCGCGACGCTTTGCTTCGGCGCCTGTCGCATCGATTTCCAGGGTATGGACTGGAGCGACATGCCGGATATGGAACGGCTCAACATCGAGCAGCGCTGCTGGCCGCTGGCCCAACCCCCCTGCATCGGCACTCGTTCTTGAGGAAGCTATTCGCTACCGGGTAGGGCGGACTCACTGGCGGGAGGGCTGTCTAAATCCTTGGCCCAAGACCGAAAATCAGCCACCAACTGACGACCGACTCGGCCTTTGATCGTGAGCAGAATGCCATTCAAGATGGACTCTCCGGTGCTCTCCAACACGCGCTTGGGAATGAGGCGTAGCAGGGGAGGCTGGCTGACTTCCACGCTCAACATGGCCTCCCCTTGCAGTCCCCTTGGAGTGGCTTCGAGCAAGGCTTCAAGGCTCAGTTGAAAATCATCCACTAAGCCCAAACCCTCGAGGTCCGCATCAAGAGCTCGGATCCGTAGTTGTCCGCTCACTTCATCGACTTCCAGCGACACCACTGGTTTGACATGCAGTTGGAACACATTGAGTGTTGTCACGGTGTAGCGATAGTGCCCCGGTGCCAAGGCGGTGAGCTGGCTGGGGTCGAGCAACGCTTTGACAACGCGGTCGTGCTCATGCAAATAAGCCCGCAGACGTTCTGACTCATCTGCGATGGGTAGATCGAGATGCTGACTGGCTCGAAAGGCCAGGGGCATGACCGTGTCCTGACGCGGCATGATCCTATCGATCGATGTGTGTCTTGATCCGATGCCGATGCGTGTGGCTTTTCTCGGGCCGGAAGGGACCTATGGGGAGCGGGCTGCTCGCAGCCTCATGAAACTTGAGGCGATCGAGAATCCAGAACTGGTGGCGTGTTCGGGGCTTCGGTCCGTGGTGGAGCATGTTGCCGATGGTCGCTGCGAATCGGCCGTCGTGCCTGTGGAGAACTCCGTTGAGGGGGGGGTTACGGCGAGCCTTGATGCTCTCTGGTCTTATTCGAACTTGAGAATTCGTCGTGCTGTTGTCCTGCCGATTCGTCATGCGCTGCTGAGCAGCGGCTCTCTTGAGGGAATTTCGGAAGTCCTGTCCCATCCCCAGGCTCTAGCCCAATGCAGCGGCTGGTTGGCTCGTCACCTACCGCACGCTGTGCAGCTCCCAGCCAGATCCACCGCTGAAGCGGCCAGGATGGTGCGAGGCAGTCACTTTCGAGCAGCCATCGCCGATCGCTCGTTAGCTGGGCAGCAGGGACTCCAGGAGTTGGCCTATCCAGTGAATGATGTCCCCGGCAACCGCACCCGCTTCTTGTTGCTTCAGAACGGTGAGGTGAGTTGTGAGGGAGATATTGCCAGTCTTGCCTTTTCACTGCATCAAAATGCTCCTGGGGCGTTGATTGAGGCCTTGCAAGCGATCGCCCAGCTCGGACTGAACATGAGCCGGATTGAATCGCGTCCCTCGAAGCGTGAACTTGGTGAATATGTGTTTTTTGTGGATGTGGAGCTGCCGGGGCAAAAGACGGCTGAGTACCTCGACAAGTTGACCACAAGCCTTCAGCCTCTGTGTGAACACCTTCTCCAATTCGGGGCTTATCCCAGTTCCGTGTTGGAGTGATCTCAGGAGCTTGATCTCATTAGCCTGCGTTCAACAGCTTGCGTTCAACAGCTTTCTCTCAAGCGTGATCGGTTTTAAACACACCGAATTGCATCATTCCCCGGGCAAAAGCCCAACGCATTAAGAGCAGCGTTGGTGTTTCGCGTAGGCCCTGCAGAACGGCCTTGGGCCCAAGGCGGAGAATCGCATTGGGCCTGCGAATCCCTTCAAGGATGGATTCATTCCAAGAGGGCAAGGTGGCGTCTGTCCAATCGTCGGTGCTGATCGTGCCGCGTTGATGGAGGCTGATTTCAAGGTTCTGACGAAAACCGCGGATGCTGGCGAATTCAGGATGCGCCCATTGTGTGAGCAATTGATGCATCACCCAGCGTTCGCGTCGGTCAAGGGCACCATCCTCTGGATCGCGACGGTTCCAGTCGGCTACGGCCAGGCGACCGCCAGGCTTCAGGACGCGTAGGAGTTCGTCGGCGAACCTCTGCTTGTCGGGCATGTGAGGACCGGCCTCGACACTCCAAACGGCGTCAAACGTTTGATCCTCAAGCTGCAGGTTGAGGGCATCCATCACGGCGAAGCGACAGGACAATGTGTCGGGGGTGAGTTGGGTGGCTCGGTTGATCTGAGCCGGGCTGATGCTGATCCCCAAAACATCTAAGCCGTAGTCACGGGAAAGGATCCTGGCGCTTCCTCCTATACCGCAACCCACATCCAAGACGCGGGATCCCGGGGGCAATTGATCGAAGCCACTCCAGCGGACCAACTCATGAACGAAGTCGGCTTTGGCCTGCCTGAAATCTCGAAGCTTTGCAGGGGTTCCGTAGTGCCCAAGATGAACATGCTCACCCCAAAGCGATTCCAATAACTGGTCATCGGTCCAAGCGTCGTAGGCGGCGGCAACGCTCTCACTGGAGTGATAGGCGCGGTTGCGTCGATTCCAAAGCTGGTAGGCACAACCCAAGAGCAGCAAAGCGGCTGCTGTTGATATGAGGACTGTCGTTGAAGGCATTAACCGTTGCTCGGATCGGTCTCTGACAGGGTGTCGCGTAAAACTGTGCGGGCAGCGAGCTGACGTCGGGTCTCATCCAACATTTCGAACTCCTGCTCCAGGCGTGTGCGCGTGTTGGTGAGCTCTAAGAGATCCTGTTGTTGGTCGGCGACTGGACCCCCTAGGTGCGCTCCAATCCAGAAGGAGAGCTCGCGTGGAAGGTCTGGAAGGTCGTCAGGGAGTGAAGATTTGGAGTCGGTCAGCTTGCCCGTCAGTTCGACCACATCTTTCAACGCTTGCGTCACGGTCGCCGCTAAAGACTCCAATTCGCTGGTGTTGTCGACCGGCTCGTCTTCGATCCAGCTGACCATTGCTGAGCGAAAGGGGGTCTCCCTGGTGACGTTGAGGACGCGAAAACGCTGTTGTCCGAGGGTCACGATGTTGCTGCGGCCATCGTCTCCGGTTTGATGCTGAATCACCTCAGCACAACAGCCAACAGCGGCCATTGTTTGTTGATTTGGATCCCAACGCACGACTCCAAATCGACGATCCGTTTCCAGGACGCTCTGCAACATCATTCGGTAACGCGACTCGAAGATATGCAGCGGCAGAACGTCGCTTGGGAAAAGAACCACATCCGGCAGAGGAAACAGAGGGAGTTCTCTGACGGACAGATCAACCACGCAGGATTTAAGCGAAGAGCAAAATACTAGGCAGCTGATCGTGGGATGGGGCCTCGATCAGAGCTTGACCTCGATGTCGACTCCACTGGGGAGGTCGAGCTTCATGAGCGCGTCGATGGTCTTTGCAGAAGGGCTGTAAATATCGATGATGCGTCGATGGGTCCGCGTTTCAAAGTGCTCGCGTGAATCCTTATCCACGTGGGGCGAGCGCAGAACGCAGTAAATTTTCCGCTTCGTAGGCAGTGGAATCGGGCCAATGGCCGTTGCTGCCGTGTTGTCGGCAGTCTCAATAATTTTGTCGCAGGAGAGATCCAGCATGCGGCGATCAAACGCCTTGAGACGAATGCGAATCTTTTGCTGAGCAATTGCGGTGGACATGGAAGCGCAAGAAAGTCCCTAAAAGAGACGGAGAGGATGGATTTTCGAGGTTCGGACTCAAGAGCTCCAGAGGTTGGAGCTCTTGCACTCAAGAACTGTAAGGGACGGCCTCACCGCAGTCAGGCTCTCCCTTACAGGGATTGAGCATTAGATCATTCGATGATCTTGGAGACCACGCCAGCACCGATGGTGCGACCACCTTCGCGAATAGCGAAGCGCATGCCCATTTCCATGGCAACGGGGCAGATCAACTCACCAGTCATCTGGATGTTGTCTCCAGGCATCACCATTTCAACGTTGGTGCCATCTTCCGCCGTGAATGCGGTGATCTGGCCGGTCACGTCCGTGGTACGGATATAGAACTGCGGGCGGTAGCCAGCAAAGAAAGGTGTGTGACGTCCACCTTCTTCTTTCTTGAGAACGTAAACCTGACCCTCAAACTTGGTGTGAGGAGTGATCGAGCCGGGCTTCACAAGCACCATGCCCCGTTCGATGTCTTCCTTCTGAACGCCGCGAAGCAGAAGACCCACGTTGTCGCCGGCCATGCCCTCGTCGAGCAGTTTGCGGAACATCTCAACACCGGTAACGGTGGTTTTGCGGGGCTCTCTGATACCCACGATTTCAACTTCTTCGCCAACTTTGACGATGCCGCGTTCGATACGACCGGTAGCGACGGTGCCACGTCCAGTGATGGAGAACACATCTTCGATCGCCATCAGGAATGGCTTGTCCACTTCGCGCTCGGGTTCGGGGATGCTTGCATCCACCGCTGCCATCAATTCTTCAATTTTGGCTTCCCATTCTGCTTCGCCCTCAATGGCTTTAAGGCCAGAGACTTGAACAACAGGGATGTCGTCGCCGGGGAAGTCGTAGCTGGACAGCAACTCGCGGATCTCGAGTTCAACCAACTCGATGATTTCTTCGTCATCGACCATGTCGCACTTATTCAGTGCCACAACCAAGGCGGGAACGCCAACTTGCTTGGCGAGAAGGATGTGCTCCTTGGTTTGAGCCATGGGGCCGTCGGTGGCTGCGCACACGAGGATGGCGCCATCCATCTGAGCAGCACCCGTGATCATGTTCTTCACATAGTCCGCGTGACCAGGGCAGTCAACGTGGGCGTAGTGGCGGGTATCGGTTTCGTACTCAACGTGAGCAGTATTGATGGTGATGCCACGCTCGCGCTCCTCAGGAGCACCATCAATGTCGGCATAGTTTTGAACCTCAGCCTGACCTTTCTTGGCGAGCACGTTTGTGATCGCTGCGGTGAGGGTGGTTTTGCCGTGGTCAACGTGGCCGATGGTGCCGATGTTGACGTGGGGCTTGTTCCTTTCGAACTTCTCGCGAGCCATTTTGGTAAAGAATCTAGGGGTGAATTAAGGGAGTGTAGAGATCAGGAATTGCCCTGATTCTTGGAGATGATGGCCTCGGCCACATTGCGAGGAACATCCTCGTAGTGACTGAACTCCATCGAGAAAATACCCCGACCCTGGGTCATGGATCGGAGTTCGGTGGCATAGCCGAACATCTCGGCCAAGGGCACCTTGGAAGAGACTTTAGACGTTCCGTCATCGACGGACTGGCCCTCTACCTGTCCCCGGCGAGAGGACAGGTCGCCGATCACCGAACCGAGGAAATCCTCGGGGATTTCGACTTCGACCTTCATCATCGGCTCAAGAAGTACAGGATTGCACTTCTTGACCGCATCCTTGAAGGCCATAGAGCCAGCAATCTTGAAAGCCATCTCCGACGAGTCCACATCGTGGTAAGACCCATCGACCATCGTGCATTTGACATCAATCAGGGGATAACCAGCAATCACACCTGACTCGCAGGTCTCCTTCATGCCCTGCTCTGCAGGCTTGATGTATTCCTTGGGAACGATGCCACCAACAATTTTGTTGATGAATTCAAAGCCAGATTCTGGTTCGCCAGGCTCCATCTCGATGACGACGTGACCGTATTGGCCTTTACCACCGGTTTGCCGGGAGAACTTGCCTTCCCCTTTCGATGAACCACGAATGGTTTCTCTGTAAGAAACTTGAGGGGCACCAATATTGGCTTCCACTTTGAATTCGCGCAGCATGCGATCCACCAAAATTTCGAGGTGGAGTTCGCCCATGCCTGCGATCACGGTCTGACCTGTTTCCTGATCAGTACGGACACGGAACGTCGGATCTTCTTCGGCCAATGACACCAAGGCTTTGGAGAGTTTCTCCATGTCGCCTTTGGTTTTGGGTTCGACTGCAACTGAGATCACGGGCTCAGGCACAAACAGCGTTTCCAAAACAATTGGATCGTCTGTTGAGCAGAGAGTGTCTCCGGTGGTTGTGTTCTTGAGACCCAAAACAGCTCCGAGATCACCGGCACGAAGGGCATCCACTTCTTCGCGATCATCGGCTTTGAGAACGACGAGGCGAGAAATGCGCTCTTTGCTGTCTTTGGTGGAGTTCAACACGTAGCTTCCTTTCTCGAGGATGCCTGAATACATGCGAACAAAGGTGAGCTTGCCGTAGGGATCAGCCATCACCTTGAAGGCCAGAGCACTGAAGGGCGCGCTGTCGTCGGAAGGGCGAACCGCTTCCTTGCCGTTCGGAAGAATGCCTTGAATTGGTGGCACATCGATGGGCGCTGGCAGGTAATCAACAACAGCGTCGAGAACCAGTTGCACGCCTTTGTTTTTAAAGGCTGAGCCACAGAGAACAGGAACCAAGCTGTGCTTCAGAACGCCAGTACGAATCCCTTGCTTAAGTTCGGAGTTGGAAAGTTCACCTGATTCGAGGAACTTTTCGATCAGATCTTCATCTGTTTCGGCAATCGTTTCCATCAGAATATTGCGCCACTTATCGACCTCCTCTTTCATGTCGGCTGGAACATCGGTGATCTCGATGTCTTGGCCTAAGTCATCCTTATAGATATGCGCCTTGTTTTCTACGAGGTCGATGATTCCGCTGAGTTCGCCTTCGGCTCCGATTGGAAGCTGAATGGGAACCGCATTGGCCTTGAGGCGATCCTTGATTTGGCCGTAGACCTTCAAGAAGTCGGCACCCGTGCGGTCCATCTTGTTGACGAACACCATGCGCGGCACGGAATAACGGTCGGCTTGGCGCCACACCGTTTCCGATTGTGGTTGGACACCACCAACGGCACAAAAGACGGCAATAACACCATCGAGAACGCGCATGGAGCGTTCAACTTCGATGGTGAAGTCAACGTGTCCAGGGGTATCAATAATGTTGATCCGGTGGTCATTCCAGCTTGTGGAAATAGCAGCGGCAGTAATGGTGATCCCACGCTCACGCTCCTGGGCCATCCAGTCGGTTACAGCGGCACCGTCATGCACCTCACCAATTTTGTGCACCACACCGGAGTAGAACAGAATCCTCTCAGTGGTGGTTGTTTTACCAGCGTCAATATGGGCTGCAATACCAATATTTCTGACGCGTTCCAGGGGAAAGTCGCGTGCCACAGGATACTCCGGGGTGGGGCGTTAAAAAGCGAATGTGACTCTACATGTCAACCTGAGTAAATCAGGTTGACTGAAGATCAGTAGCGATAGTGGGCGAAAGCTTTGTTCGCTTCAGCCATCTTGTGGGTTTCTTCCCGTTTGCGGACGGCACTACCAGCTTCGTTCGCGGCGTCCATTAATTCGCCAGCAAGCTTTTGGGCCATGCTGCGACCGTTACGAGCTCTTGAGAAATTCACGAGCCAACGCAGAGCCATCGCAGTGCCCCGCTCTTGGCGAACTTCCATCGGCACCTGATAGGTCGCACCACCAACGCGGCGAGCACGAACTTCGACGAGTGGAGTCGCGTTCTTGACTGCCGTTTCGAACAGCTCGACGGGATCACCACCGGTGCGTTCACCGATCAATCCAAAAGCATCAGAAAGAATGCGTTGGGCGGTGGACTTTTTTCCATGCTTCATCAACCGAGCCACCATCATCGTGGCTAGACGGTTGTTGAATTGTGGATCCGGAAGGATCGGACGCTTGACTGCTGCGTTACGGCGTGACATGAACCGTTAGGTGTGGAGAAACAGAGTGAGAAAAAGTGGAAAGAGTGAAAATCACTCTTTGGGCGACTTGGCGCCGTACTTCGAACGGGATTGACGGCGGTCCTTGACACCAGCGGTATCCAAGGTTCCGCGAATGATGTGGTAGCGAACACCGGGAAGATCCTTGACTCTTCCTCCACGGATGAGGACCACAGAGTGCTCCTGGAGGTTATGGCCGATGCCACCGATGTAAGCCGTGACCTCGAACCCGGAGGTGAGGCGTACACGGGCCACTTTGCGTAGAGCCGAATTCGGCTTCTTCGGGGTGGAGGTATACACGCGGGTGCATACACCCCGTCGCTCCGGGCAAGCCCTAAGCGCAGGAGATTTGGTTTTCGCCTTGAGGGTCTGACGCTCGTGACGGATTAGTTGCTGGATGGTTGGCATCGACGGTCGGGATGCGGCCGGAGACCCGACCTAGTTCGACAATCCGTCACCATACTGGTTCGTCTGACCTTTTTTTCTTAGCAGCGGGAAAAAGCGCTTCCGCAGAGACAGCAACGCACGTTGTCTTGGGGGCTGATCAGAAAGCCACCGCCACTCAGATCACCGCGGTAATCGAGGCACAGACCCTCTAAAAGATGGAGTTGCTCCTCTGGTGCGTGAAGTGTGACTCCATCGGCTCGTGCCATGGCAATCCCGGCGAGGTGACCGGGTCGCAGGCGGATCACGTGTTGTTCGCAGCTGCCGGATACCAAGTCCAAATGCATCAACCCTGGTGTCCCTGCTACCGCTGCCTGACGACCGAGTTCCGCTGCAGCGGAGGCGCTGATGGAGAACGTGGCGCCCATAGCCATTCGCATCAATGAATTCAGTTTGCCAGCACCTTGGATTGATCACTAATAAATCCAAGACCGTTTTGCACGCGAGGCGTGATGCCCCGGCCGGTCATCACGGTTGTATTGGCGATAAGCATGGTGGTTGAGCCTCCTCCGTCGAGATTGAGCGCGTCCCTGAGCCCCAGTTGACTCAGCGCCAAACTCGTTTCAATGAGAGTGGGATCGCTGCCATTCGCGCCTTTGACGGCGAGGAGCCAAATTCGCTCGCTGTCTTGCGCAACAACGGTGCGAGGTGCTGAAACGGCAAGGAAGCCAGGACTAAAGCCCTCCTGACGGCCGTTTAGGACAACCCTGCCCATTTGCAGCAGAAGGGGCCCTCCCCCCATCACTTGAGGGAGTTCACCTAAGGGGTTTGAGCTGCGCATGTTGATGGTCACTTCATCCCCGATCTGTGCGGGGAGTGCAGTCCCCCCACGGGCCACGATGAGGTCTCCTTTTAAAGGCAAAGGCACACCGCGAACGAGGGAGGCTTGGTCGTACACCGCATCGACGCGTCCTTCGCTGAGTGTCAACGCCTGCTCTTCTCCACTCAGCGCGCGATACGTTGGCCCCCAGGCTCGGGTGTAGCGACTGAGTCCGCGTTGCACATACCCGCTATTCAGCATCCCGAGAGGCCATCTCCGTCGTCCAAACACCGTCATCTCTTGGATCAACTGCAGGCGTCCAAACATCAGCGGGCCGCTGCGCTTCCAGCCAATGGCGCCTCGGTTGAGGATCGGGCCTGAGAGCCACTCATTGTTGAGTCGAACAGCGCCAAGGGGGAGTTGGCGAACCCTGTTGAAAAAGCCTCCATTCACTGCCACAAGCGCGTTAGCAGGTTGCGCCAACTGATTGAGGTAGCGCAATCCTGGTTGGGCATGGCTGGGGGCAAGCGGGAGTAAAAGGAGGTCTGAGCTGTTGTGCTGAACTCCTGCTCGGTACAGCCGAATGGGCTTGACGCCGACTTGAATGACGCGCTGATCAAGAACCAACCCTTTCTTGATCAGGTCTTGCATCTCTGGGGCAAGCAGCGCGATTTGAAAGGCTTGGCTCTGTCGCTGTTTTGTCGAAGACTTTGCGGGAGTGATGCCATCCAGCACGACCCGCCATGGGTCTTTCAGGGTCAAGGTGGAAAGCCTGCTGGATTGACCCAGAAGCTTCAGCCCACTCCTGTCTCGTCGTGTTTTCAAGCCAAGTCTGCGCAGTTGGCTTTCCTGAAGAGGCGTGACCTTCACTTGCAGAAGGAGATCATCGCCCTGGCGTTGAACGAGAGCAGGTCCACTGAGGTCCAGCACAAGACGGTTGGCGCTGCTTCCCTTGCCTTGTCTGAGCTTTTTCAGATGGGGTTTGGGCAGGTCCACCCTCAGCGTGCTCTTGGTTCGGTTCACTTGAACCCCCAGCGCGTTCAACCAGGGCAGGGCATCGAGGGCGACTTCATCCCCGATGGTGCGTTGTTGCAAACCGCTCAAAGGCCTTTGAAAGCCGTACCAATCAAGAAATTCTTCGCCGACATCCGCTTGGCGCTGGAATCCCATCTGGCCCACAAGCAGATCAAGAGGCAACCAGAGCCGCGTGGGACGCATCGCTCCTTGGCCCTGCCACAACCACGAGCTCGAGGTGTCGATGCCGCCGATTGTTAGGCGATCTCCACTGAACTGATCAGTGACGCGAACCTCCGCAATCGGCGCTGGCGGCGGAGGTGGCATTGCTGCATCCATATATCGACGCTAGCTGGGGTGGGCGAATCCTTAGGATCCGAGATAGCTCAACCAGCTGCGGAATGCGAACACCGTTGCTGTTGCACGTCTCGACTGCAGGTTATGACCCAACTCACCGGTTCCGATTGGCCCTATTGCGACAGCAGTGCACCTGCTGCGATTGCCGCGGAGAAGGACGCCTGTGGTGTTGGTTTTCTTGCACAACTTCAGGGTGAGCGCAGTCATTGGGTGCTTCAGCAGGCCCTGCGTGGGTTGGGTTGCATGGAGCACAGAGGTGGCTGTGGAGGCGATGGTGATTCCGGAGACGGGGCAGGAGTCCTATGCGAAATCCCTTGGGATTACGTGAGAGCCATTTGGCCAGAAGCCGTGAACGCCAACGGTCTCGGCATGATGTTTCTGCCAAAAGATCCCAGCCGCCGTGCCGAAGTGCAGCGATTCTGCGATCAAGAGGCGCAGGCCCTTGGCCTGACCTCCGTGGGATGGCGTGAGGTTCCGGTCGACTCAGCCGTGCTCGGTCCGCTGGCGCGTGAGACGGCACCTGTCATCGAACAGTGGTTGGTTCACAGCGCTGTTGATGCAGATGCCCTGGAATCGTTGCTGTTGCGTCTGCGCCGTCGTGTTGGTGCCAGGGTCCGGCAGGAATTTGGCGCCGAGGGCGCTCGCGACTTCTATGTCGCGTCTCTCAGTGGCAGGACTGTTGTCTACAAGGGGATGGTCCGCTCCGAGGTTCTCGCCCAGTACTACGCCGATCTGCGTGACCCTCGCTTTGCTGTGAGTTTTGCGGTGTATCACCGACGTTTCAGCACCAATACGCTTCCCCGCTGGCCGTTGGCACAGCCGATGCGCCTCTTAGGTCACAACGGAGAGATCAATACCCTGCTGGGCAACCTCAACTGGGCTAAGGCCTCAGAAGCTGGCCTCGAAGACGTGTGGGCTGAAGCCGCCGCCGACTTGATACCCGTTGTGAACCCTGACTTCAGCGACTCGGCCAATCTCGATGCCACTCTTGAGCTGATGGTGCGCAGTGGACGGTCCATCACCGACAGCTTGATCACGTTGGTGCCGGAAGCCTTCCGAAATCAGCCCGACCTTGACAGCCGTCCTGATGTCACGGCGATGTACGAATTCAATGCCGGGATTCAAGAGCCATGGGATGGCCCGGCGTTGTTGGTATTTGCCGATGGGAAGCGCGTGGGAGCGACCTTGGATCGCAATGGGCTCAGGCCTGCTCGGTGGTGCACAACGGCGGATGGCTTCGTCATCATGGGCTCTGAGACCGGAGTGGTGGATCTCAGCGGAAAGACAGTGGTTGAGAAAGGGCGTTTAGGTCCAGGCCAAATGGTGGCCGTTGATCTTGAGCGCGGAGAGCTGTTGACCAATTGGGCGGTGAAGGAAGACGCCGCAAAACGCTTCCCTTATGGCGATTGGTTGAAGCAGCATCGCCGCTCGGTTTCGGCTCAGCCCTGGACTCAGGACTGCCAAATCAGTGAGCTTGATTTGCTGCGTTTGCAGACGGCGATGGGCTTCACCGCAGAAGATCTTGATCTTGTGATTGAGGACATGGCAGGTCTTGGCAAGGAGCCCACCTACTGCATGGGAGACGACATCCCTTTGGCGGTGCTCTCCGACAAGCCCCACCTTCTGTACGACTATTTCAAGCAGCGCTTTGCGCAAGTGACCAATCCACCGATTGATCCCTTGCGCGAAAAATTGGTGATGAGCTTGGAGATGCACTTGGGGCAGAGGCGCCCTGCAGTGAAGCCCCAGGCAGAGGCCGCGGCCTTGATTCACCTCGACACGCCCGTGCTCAATGAGGCGGAGCTGGCTGCTCTGTCGAACCAAGGACTCGCGGTGCGATCCCTCTCCACCCAGGTTGAAGTGGAGGCGTGTGCCGGGGGACTTCAGTCAGCCGTGGATGCTCTCTGCTTGAAAGCAGAAGAGGCGGTCCGTAAGGGCGCTCAGGTGTTGGTTCTGTCGGACCGCGTGAATGCTGATGAACAGCCTGCGGAGCTCATGGCCACCACGGTGGCGATGCCTGCTCTGTTGGCGGTGGGCGCGGTGCACCACCATCTCTTGCGCCAGAAATTGAGACTCCATTGTTCGCTGGTTTCGGAGACCGCTCAGTGTTGGAGCACCCATCACATGGCCTGCTTAATCGGTTACGGAGCTAGTGCTGTTTGTCCATGGCTCACCTGGGAGACCACGCGCCATTGGCTCGCCCATCCCAAGACGCAGAAGCGGATCGAACAAGGCAAGCTGCAAGCCTTGGACCCAGGCAAGGCCCAGGACAATGTGCGCTTGTCTTTGGAGAATGGTCTCCGAAAGATTCTCTCCAAAATCGGGATTTCGCTCCTGGCGAGCTATCACGGAGCTCAAATTTTTGAGGCCATCGGTCTTGGGGCCGACGTGATTCAAAAGGCTTTCGCAGGGACGACGAGCCGAGTGGCTGGAATGACGCTTCAAGAGCTTGCCAATGAGACGCTTTCGCTGCATGCCAAGGCTTTCCCTGAGCTGAATCGCAGCAAGCTTGAGTTCATGGGTTTTGTGCAATACCGCACCGGTGGTGAATACCACCTCAATAGCCCTGAGATGTCGAAGGCTCTGCACAGTGCCGTCAAAGCTGGTCCTGGATACGACCATTTCTCCACTTACAAAACCCTGTTGGAAAACAGGCCTCTAACGGCCCTTCGCGATTTGCTCGAGTTCAAGCTGGCTGCAACGCCTTTGCCGCTCGACCAGGTGGAGAGTGCAGAAAGCCTGTGCACCCGTTTTTGTACGGGTGGCATGAGCCTGGGAGCTCTCTCAAGAGAAGCCCATGAGGTTCTAGCCGTGGCGATGAACCGTATTGGCGGAAAGAGCAATAGCGGTGAGGGTGGTGAGGACCCGATTCGTTTTCAGGTTCTTGATGATGTGGATGGAGACGGTCGGTCATCGTCTTTCCCCAGCATCGGTGGGCTGAGAAATGGTGACACCGCCTGCTCAGCGATTAAGCAGATTGCCTCCGGCCGGTTCGGGGTGACAGCCGAATATTTGCGCAGCGGGAAGCAACTTGAGATCAAGGTGGCGCAGGGGGCTAAGCCTGGTGAAGGTGGCCAACTGCCTGGACCAAAGGTGGATGAGTACATCGCTGGGCTGCGCAACAGCAAGCCTGGTGTGGCGTTGATTTCACCTCCGCCCCACCACGACATCTATTCCATTGAGGATCTCGCCCAGCTCATCCATGATCTCCACCAGGTGCATCCGAAAGCCCCTGTCAGTGTCAAGTTGGTGGCTGAGATTGGGATCGGTACGATTGCCGCCGGTGTGGCGAAGGCCAATGCCGATGTGATCCAGATCTCGGGTCACGATGGCGGCACGGGGGCATCGCCGCTGAGCTCGATCAAGCACGCGGGCAGTCCCTGGGAGCTAGGTCTTACAGAAGTGCATCGGTCTTTGTTGGAGAACGGATTGCGTGATCGCGTCTTGCTCCGTGCCGATGGCGGTCTCAAGACCGGCTGGGATGTGGTCGTCGCTGCTCTGCTCGGTGCAGAAGAGTATGGATTTGGGTCTGTGGCGATGATTGCCGAGGGCTGCATCATGGCCCGCGTTTGTCACACCAATAACTGCCCCGTGGGGGTGGCCACTCAGAAAGAAGCGCTACGCAAACGCTTCACCGGTGTGCCCGAGCACGTCGTGAACTTCTTTTGGTACGTGGCGGAAGAGGTTCGTCAGTTGATGAGTGTCTTAGGAGTTGCTCGTCTTGAGGATCTGATTGGACGCAGCGATCTGCTTCAGCCCCGTTCCGTTGAGCTTGAAAAGACCAAATGCGTGGATCTCTCCAGCTTGTTGGCTCCCGTGGGAGACGCCAACGACCGCTCCTGGCTCAAGCACAGCCCTGAAGCCCATGGGAATGGTCCGATTCTTGAAGATGATCTCCTTGCTGATGCCGACTTCATGGCTGCTGTCGAGAACCATGGTTCTCTCAGCCGCGAGATCGAGATCGTTAATACCGATCGCAGTGTTGGTGCACGACTCGCCGGAGAAATGGCGCAACGCCATGGCAATCGTGGCTTTAAAGGCCAGTTGAATCTGAACTTCCGGGGCGCTGCCGGCCAGAGCTTTGCGGCATTCCTTGTCCAAGGCATGACGATGCGTCTGGAGGGTGAAGCCAACGACTACGTGGGGAAAGGCATGAACAGTGGTCGGATCACGCTTGTTCCGGATGATGGTGTCGCCAACCCTGGCGATCAGGTGATTCTTGGTAACACCTGCTTGTACGGAGCCACAGGTGGTGAGCTTTTTGCCCATGGTCGGGCTGGAGAACGCTTCGGCGTTCGCAACAGCGGAGCGCGTGCCGTGGTGGAAGGCGCCGGGGATCACTGTTGCGAGTACATGACCGGAGGCGTGATTGTGGTTTTAGGCAGCACCGGTCGGAATGTCGGTGCCGGTATGACCGGTGGTGTGGCGTTCCTGTTGGATGAAGCGGGCGGTGTCCAGGCCCGCGTGAATCCTGAAATTGTTGAGGTGGTCAGCATCACGACTCCCCAGCAGGAGTCCTTGCTGAAATCACTCCTTGAGGCTCATCTGAACACCACCGCCAGTGAGAAGGCCAATGCTTTGCTTGCGGATTGGACCAACGCCAAGTCGTCGTTCAAGTTGTTGGTGCCCCCCAGTGAGCGGGCAGCGATGGGGCTTGAAGCGCGTGAGGTGGTTGCCGCCTAATTTTTCCGCTTCGCTATGGCCTGGTTTATCAAGCAGGAAACGTTCACCGCAGCGATGACCTCGTTATCAGCGGAGCAGCGTCGCGTTCATTGCCATGACCATCGCCGTTGGGTTCAAGCTCAACGGCTCGCAGGGTGTGCCATGGCCAGTGGTTTTCTTGTGGATGAGCAACACAAGCCAGGTGGGGGCGGTTTATTGGTCTTCGAGGCTGAAAGCTATGAGGCCGCAAAAGCGTTCATCGCTGCCGATCCGATGATTGCTCGAAACTTGGTGGACTGGACACTGCACGAATGGAAGCCTGTTGAGGGAGCACTTCAGGCTTGATCCCCTGGCGCAGCAGTTTTTAAGGGGGGATTAGCGCGGGTACGTGGCCATCAATCGTTGGACCTCACCGGCGTGGTAGCTACTGCGGGTGAGCGGAGTGCTGACCACTTGGAGGAATCCAAGCTCTTGTTCTCCCTTGAGGCGGTAGCTCTCGAACTGCTCTGGAGTCACAAACCGGTCCACGCTCAGGTGTTTGGGGCCTGGTGACAAGTATTGGCCGATGGTGACGATGTCAACTCGGTGTTCTCTTAAATTGCGAAGCACCTCGATCACTTCCGCGTCGCTCTCGCCAAGGCCCACCATCAATCCCGACTTGCTGTAAGACCGTGGCCAGCCATCGCGAACCCGTTTGAGGAGTTCCAAGGAGCGCTCATAGATCCCCTGCGGACGCGCTTGGCGATATAGCCGCGGCACCGTCTCAATGTTGTGATTGAGCACATGCGGTGATGCCTCCATCACCGTGGCTAGCGCATCCCAATTGCCACAGAAATCGGGAATGAGCAGCTCAATTGTGGTGAGCGGCGAGTGTTGCTTCACCTGCTCGATGCAAGCCACGAACTGCGACGCCCCTCCGTCTTCCAGGTCGTCGCGGTTCACGGACGTGATCACCACGTGTTTGAGCCCAAGCCTGGAGACCGCCTCCCCGAGCCGTTGCGGTTCGGTTGGGTCGAGTGCTCGGACGCTCTTGTCGAAGTCGATGTCGCAGTAGGGACAGGCGCGGGTGCAGCCGGGCCCCATGATCAGGAACGTTGCGGTTCCTCCGGCAAAGCATTCGCCGATATTTGGGCAGCTTGCCTCCTGGCAAACGGTGTTCAGCTTGAGGTCCAGCAGCAGGTCGGCTACCTCGCCAATGCGCTCGCGCTGGGGGGCTTTGACGCGCAACCAGTCAGGTTTCTGAATGGACGTCATCTTTTAAAGTCGCCTCATCGGGATGTAGCGCAGCTTGGTAGCGCACTTCGTTCGGGACGAAGGGGCCGCAGGTTCGAATCCTGTCATCCCGACTCTATGAGTTGCGCTCAACTGAGTTCTGCGCCTGGGTAGCCGCGCGGAGTCACCATTCGGCCCCCTTCCATTCTGCTACTGCTGTTGCCGATGACCAAAACGGTCAGCATGTCAACGGTGTCCACGGGCAAGCTGTCGAGCCGAGAGAACGACACGTGTTCCTCTTGTCGACCTAATTGCCTTGCGATCACAACAGGTGTGGCGTCGGGGCGTTGCGTTAGCAGGATGTCCTTGGCACGGTGCAGCTGCCAATCGCGTCCTTTGGAGCGGGGGTTGTAGAGCGCAACGACGAAATCACCGTTGGCAGCTGCTTCCAGCCGTCGTTCAATCACCTCCCATGGGGTGAGCCGATCGCTAAGGCTCACAGTGCAGAAGTCATGCATCAGCGGCGCTCCAGCTTTTGCCGCTGCAAGCTGCAGTGCAGAGATTCCCGGATGCACGGCAAAGCGAGGTCGTGCGTTTTCTGGTAGCTCCATCCAGAGCTCAAGAGCGAGCCCTGCCATTCCATAAATCCCGCTGTCGCCAGACGACACCAACGCCACGCGAACACCCTGGCAAGCAAGACTCAGCGCTTGCCGGCAGCGGTCTCTCTCCATGGTGAGTTGCCCATCCAGCCGGATCTGATCCGAACGGCGCAGCGGTTCAAGTAAGTCGAGGTAGAGCCCGTATCCCACCCAGGCAGGACAGCGCTCCAGGGCACTGCGGGCTTCAGGAGTGAGCAGGGCTAGATCACCTGGACCACTGCCGATCAGATGGAGTTCGCCCCGTTGCGGTGCATGGGCCTCCATGCTCTCGGCAATCGCCACGGTGACAGCGCCACGTTCAGCCTCGTTGGCGTGGGTGATCCGTTTGCTCAGTTTGAGTCGTGCTTTGTCTCCAGCACTCAGCAATGCCGCCGCTTCTGCAACGGATCCGGTCCCCATTTCTGCAGCAACCACCTGGGATGGGGTTGGCACCGGCACCTCATTCAAGGCTGATGCGGTGTGCAATCGGAAGGGCCAATGGTGAAGCTGTGCGAGCGCTTGGAGCGCCCGTTCATCGCCCTTGCGATCGATGCTGGTGATGCCTGCAACGGCGCTTTCGGCCAGGCCCGCCTCCTCGAGGGCGCTGCTTACGGCGCGCTCGACAAGGTTCAAACTCGTCTCTCGTTCGCAGCCAATCCCAAGCCAAAGCAGTGGTGGGTGCCACGTGCAAGCCCCTGCATGGGCCATCGATGTGCTGATCTCCAACGTTGGTATGGCACGCGTTGGTATGGCATTCGTTGGGATGGCACTGCCTGTTTCGGCATCGGGGCCGAGAAGCTGGCTGGCTTGCGCTGCCGAACTGCTCTGCCACAGCGTGCTCCCCATTGTTTGGATCAGACGGGTGGCCTCTCCACGCGCCTGGGCCTTCATCAGTTGGCTCCAGTTGGCGTCTGTTCCGCCACGTTTCCATCCCCAACCATGTCCGAATGCATCGCTTGCAAGACGGCCTGAAACCGCACTGTCTCCGGTTAGAACCGCTTCTCCTCCGAGCGCGGCAGCGACCTCCCTACTTAATTGTTCGGCGCCAGCTTGGTGGCCGCCAAGCAAAGGAACCACCCTTCGCCCCTTGGCATCGAGCACCAGGACGGCAGGGTCGCTGTCTTTGTCGGTCAGGAGTGGAGCAATCAAACGGGTGACGGCACCCGTGGCTCCGATCACGATCAACACCCCGCCTTCTTGCCAGTGCTGCTGGAGCAACACCGCAGCTGAGTTCACCAGACACGTTCCATCGAGGTCAGGAATGGCAGCGGCAGCGCCAGGGGTGAGCGCTAGTTGATCCGTGAGGCTGCATTGCTGAAGTCTTTGCAGCAACGGCCAGGCCCTTGAGGACAGCCCTAGGGCCAATCGCCGGGCAGCGGTCGGAGGAGACGAGTCGTTCAGGACAGGAGTTTCGGAGGTCAACGCTGGGTGCCATCGGCGTTCAATAGCTCCCGGGCTGATCCTCCCAGGGTGCTGGTTGGAGCAATTCGTTCCGGTTCCGGGTTGGCGAGCTTGCTGGGTTTCTTTGTTGTGTCAGCTCCTTTTTCTGGCATGGCTGTGACTGGCATCTCTGCGTTTGGCAATGACGTTGCTTTCTCTGTGCCTGTGTTCAGGCCCTTGGGCTTGGCGAGTTCTCCTTCAACAGCCTCGCTATCTGCAGCGATTGCATCTTTGCCTTGTTCACCTTCCCCTAAGGCCTTTTCTGCTAAGGGCTCGATCTTCTCCGTTTTGTTATCACCGGCCTTCTCTTCCGAGCCTTTTTCTCTTGAGTCCTTTTCTCCTGAGTCTTTTTCTCCTGAGTCTTTGGCCTTTTCTCCTGCGTCCTTTTCTCCTAAGTCGTTCTCGTCCAAGTCTCTTCCCTCCTCGGCCTGTTGGCTTAATGCCTGTGGCTTCAATCCCTGTGGCTTTGTTTCTGCGTTCTCGAGCCCTTGCGCTTGAGGGACGTTCTCTTCGCTGACAAGTTCTTGCCTTGCGCTTGGGTCTTCAGGCTTGGTTTCACCCAGCAAACGCGCTAGCTCGCTGTCATTCAGGCTCGATTGCAACCAAATTGGTTTGGGGTTCTGCCGCTCAGGGACCACTCTCAATTGGTTGTTGAACATCGGCTCGAGCGATTCACCGATCCCGTTCAGCAATTCCATCTGAACAGTGTTGATCCCTTTGCGGTTGTCGATTCCCTGGAGCCAAAGGGCATCCTGCTGGTCCACGACAAAACTGTCCTCGTTAACCGTGATGCGTAGGCGCCAGCGAGCGTCTCCAGCTCGGAGGTTTTGCAGCGGCGCATTCCATACCAACCAATCGAGCAGCAAAGGGCTGTCCCCCCCGAGCTCAGCCGGACTCACCATCGCCAGCCAAGGGGCATCGCGTTTTGGCTGCGTGCCCATCAGCGGGCGCAGCTGATCTACAGCCCAATGCAAGCTGGCGCCAGGAGTTTTGACGGCTTCTCCCCAGGGATAAGCGGCATAGGCCGTGAACCTGTGGCTCCCTGGACTAAGGGGAGGGAGTTCAAGCGTGACGCGGTTTCCATTCCGTTCACTGATGCGAATGGGTGCTTGGTCATCAATTTGAATCGCGACGTGGGCTCCGAGACCGAGTTCGCGGTCGTTCGCGAGGGGCCAATCCTCGATTTTTAATTCCAGGTTGAGGGGACCGCCCTTGAGCTGGCTCCCATCCAAGGGACTGATGAGTGAAAGCTGGGGATGATGCTTCGCTAAGGCTTGATGGAGCTGCTGAACCGCACCAGGTGGTTCCACTTCTCGAAGGCGGCCTGATGGGTTTTGGGTCGGAAGATTCTTGCCTTGATTAGGAGCGGATGTGGAGTTGGGCTGATTGGCCCAAGGCAACGACGGAATGGCCAGCACGGGTTGTCCCGTTCCAAAGAGGAGGATCAGGGCGAAGAGTGCTGCGAACCATCGGATGCTTGCTTGTCGCCGGCCCGATTTATCCATGGAGCGGAGAGGATGTGCCGCCATTCTGAATGGCCCCACTTCGCAGGTCCAGGGCGCTGACTGAGTATTAATTAGCGAAAGAAAATAAGAGGGTTGTTGATAGTTTTGTGTCTTGATTGGGTGGTTCTCGCTGACACCACCTGCAAACCAGACCCCAGTTGCAGACTGGATCGCCGCCGGATTGAACCTTTGTAACTCGATGAGGGTTAAGGCCCTCTCGCGACTCTATGCTCAAATCAGCGGTCCCCTCTTTGGGGCCCAAAGCACCAGTGATGGACAGGGTTTTCCTGGCTTGAACTGGCGCCCGGCTACAGCCTTCGGGCTTTGGCCGGGGCCCCGGCGAACTGTCCGGTTCTCCGGAGGGGTGGCCCTCCACCTCGATCCCGTCCCTCGAGGAACGACTCGATGACCATCAGCCCACCAGAGCGTGGGAGCACCGCGAAGAGCCAAGTCGAAAAGGTTGACAATCCAGCAACCTTTGAATTGTTCGGCAAGCCCGGACATTTCGACCGAGCTCTCGCGAAAGGCCCCAAGACCACAACATGGGTCTGGAACCTCCACGCCAACGCTCACGATTTCGATAGCCACACGAGTGACCTTGAAGAGGTTTCTCGGAAGATCTTTAGTGCTCACTTCGGCCATTTGGCCGTGATCTTCATCTGGCTAAGCGGCGCTTTCTTCCACGGAGCCCGCTTTTCCAACTTCTCCGGCTGGCTCGCCGATCCCACCCACGTGAAGCCAAGTGCTCAGGTGGTGTGGCCCGTGTTTGGCCAGGAGATTCTCAACGGTGATATGGGTGCCGGTTTCCAAGGCATTCAGATCACATCTGGCCTCTTTCACGTCTGGCGTGCATGGGGCATCACCAACGAGACCCAGCTGATGTCGCTTGCCATCGGCGCTCTGGTGATGGCCGGTCTCATGCTGAATGCCGGTGTTTTCCACTATCACAAGGCAGCTCCCAAGCTCGAGTGGTTCCAGAACGTTGAGTCGATGCTCAACCACCACTTGGCAGGTTTGCTTGGTCTCGGTTCCCTTTCCTGGACCGGGCACCTTCTGCATGTGTCTCTGCCGACCACCAAGTTGATGGATGCCATCGACGCCGGCCAGCCGCTGGTGCTCAATGGCAAAACCATTGCTTCTGTCGCAGACATTCCACTGCCACACGAATTCTTTAATCAGGATTTGATCGCGCAGCTCTATCCAGGATTTGGTGCCGGTATTGGCGCCTTCTTCTCTGGTGATTGGGCTGCATACAGCGACTTCCTGACCTTTAAAGGTGGAATTAATCCAGTTACCGGAAGCATGTGGATGAGCGATATCGCTCATCACCACCTAGCCATCGCGGTGTTGTTCATCGTGGCTGGTCACATGTACCGCACGAACTGGGGCATTGGGCACTCCATCAAGGAGATCCTCGAAGGTCAGAAGGGTGATCCCCTTCTATTCCCTGCAACCAATGGGCACGACGGACTCTTTGAGTTCATGACGACCTCTTGGCATGCTCAGTTGGGAGTCAATCTGGCCATGCTCGGTTCGCTGAGCATCATCGTGGCCCAGCACATGTATGCGATGCCTCCGTATCCATACATGGCGATTGATTATCCGACTCAGATCGGACTGTTCACCCACCACATGTGGATCGGTGGCTTCCTAATCGTTGGCGCTGCTGCTCACGCCGCAATCGCCATGATCCGCGATTACGACCCTGCCAAGCATGTGGATAACGTGCTCGATCGCGTGCTCAAAGCTCGCGATGCCCTGATCAGCCACCTCAACTGGGTGTGCATCTGGTTGGGCTTCCATAGCTTTGGCCTCTACATCCACAACGACACCATGCGTGCTCTGGGCCGTCCCCAGGACATGTTTAGTGATTCAGCGATTCAGCTGAAGCCTGTGTTCGCTCAGTGGATTCAGGGTTTGCATGCCGGAGCTGCCGGTAGCACCGCTCCCAACGCACTTGCTGGCGTGAGTGAGGTGTTCAACGGCTCCACGATTGCCGTTGGTGGCAAGGTTGCTGCAGCAGCGATTCCTCTTGGGACCGCTGACTTCATGGTGCACCACATCCACGCATTCACGATTCACGTGACTGTGTTGATCCTTCTCAAAGGTGTGCTCTATGCCCGTAGCTCCCGCCTCGTTCCAGATAAAGCAAACCTGGGCTTCCGCTTCCCTTGCGACGGACCTGGCCGAGGTGGCACCTGTCAGGTGTCTGCTTGGGACCATGTGTTCCTAGGCCTGTTCTGGATGTATAACTCCCTCTCCATCGTGATTTTCCACTTCAGCTGGAAGATGCAAAGCGATGTTTGGGGAACCGTGAATGCTGATGGCAGTGTCCAACACATCACGAATGGCAATTTTGCCAACAGTGCAATCACCATTAATGGCTGGCTGCGTGACTTCTTGTGGGCCCAGGCCGCGCAGGTGATCAACAGCTACGGCTCGAACACCAGTGCCTATGGCCTGATGTTCCTTGGTGCTCACTTCGTCTGGGCCTTCAGCTTGATGTTCTTGTTCAGTGGCCGCGGCTATTGGCAGGAATTGATTGAGTCCATCGTTTGGGCTCACAACAAGCTGAAGGTGGCACCTGCCATCCAGCCCCGTGCACTCTCAATCACCCAGGGCCGTGCCGTGGGTGTCGCTCATTACCTCTTGGGCGGCATCGCGACCACATGGGCCTTCTTCCACGCCCACATCCTTGTGGTCGGCTGACCTCACCTGACCTTTCCCTCTAATGGCAACGAAATTTCCTTCGTTTAGCCAGGGTCTGGCACAGGACCCGACAACCCGCCGCATCTGGTACGGGATCGCCACGGCTCACGACTTCGAGAGCCATGACGGAATGACGGAGGAGAAGCTTTACCAAAAGCTCTTCTCCACCCATTTCGGGCATCTCGCCATCATCGGCCTCTGGGTTTCGGGAAACCTGTTCCATATCGCCTGGCAGGGCAACTTCGAGCAGTGGGTCGCCGACCCTCTGCACGTGCGCCCAATTGCTCATGCAATTTGGGATCCCCACTTCGGTCAAGGCGCTATTGATGCCTTCACCCAAGCGGGTGCATCCTCCCCTGTGAATATTGCCTACTCAGGCCTCTATCACTGGTTTTACACGATCGGCATGACCACGAATGCCGAGCTGTATCAAGGATCCATCTTCATGATGATCCTGTCAGCTTGGGCTCTGTTCGCTGGTTGGCTGCACCTGCAGCCCAAGTTCCGTCCGTCTCTTGCTTGGTTTAAAAACGCGGAATCGCGCCTGAACCACCATCTGGCTGTTCTGTTTGGATTCAGTTCCATCGCATGGACCGGTCACCTGGTTCACGTGGCCATTCCGGAGTCCCGTGGTCAGCACGTTGGTTGGGACAACTTCCTCAACGTGATGCCTCACCCAGCTGGCCTGGGTCCGTTTTTCACCGGCAATTGGGGTGTGTATGCCCAGAACCCTGACACCACTGGTCAGGTTTTTGGTACCGCTGAAGGATCAGGCACTGCGATCCTCACCTTCCTCGGTGGCTTCCACCCTCAGACAGAAGCCCTCTGGCTAACTGACATCGCCCATCACCATTTGGCCATCGGCGTGATCTTCGTGATCGCCGGCCACATGTATCGGACGAATTTCGGAATCGGTCATTCCATCCGCGAGATCCTTGAAGCCCACAACCCACCAACCGGAACTCCCGGAAACCTGGGTGCTGGTCACAAAGGTCTCTACGACACCATCAACAACAGCCTGCACTTCCAGCTTGGTCTTGCTCTTGCCTCTCTTGGCGTGATCACCAGCTTGGTTGCACAGCACATGTATGCGATGCCGTCGTATGCCTTCATCGCGAAGGACTACACAACCCAGGCAGCGCTATACACCCATCACCAGTACATCGCCATCTTCTTGATGTGTGGTGCCTTCGCTCACGGTGCGATCTTCTTCATTCGTGATTACGACCCCGAAGCCAATAAGGACAATGTCCTGGCTCGGATGCTCGAGCACAAAGAAGCGATCATCAGTCACCTGAGTTGGGTCTCCCTTTTCCTGGGCTTCCATACCCTCGGCCTCTACGTCCATAACGACGTGGTTGTGGCGTTTGGAACTCCTGAGAAGCAGATCTTGGTTGAGCCTGTCTTTGCACAGTTCGTCCAGGCTGCTTCCGGTAAAGCGATTTACGGCTTCGATGTTCTTCTCGCTAACGCGGGTGGAGCTGCTGCCAATGCCAACGCGGCCTACATGGGCGGTTGGATGGATGCCATCAACGGTGTTCGTGGCAGCAACGACTTGTTCCTGCCGATTGGCCCCGGTGACTTCCTTGTTCACCACGCCATCGCTCTAGGTCTCCACACCACCACCCTGATCCTTGTGAAGGGTGCTCTGGATGCACGTGGATCCAAGTTGATGCCTGACAAGAAGGACTTCGGTTACTCCTTCCCCTGCGACGGTCCTGGCCGTGGCGGTACCTGTGACATCTCTGCCTGGGATGCGTTCTATCTCGCCGTCTTCTGGGCTCTGAACACAGTGGGTTGGGTCACCTTCTACTGGCATTGGAAGCACCTTGCGATTTGGCAGGGCAACGTGGCTCAGTTCAACGAGTCCAGCACCTATCTCATGGGCTGGTTCCGCGACTACCTATGGCTGAACAGTTCACAGCTGATCAATGGCTACAATCCATTTGGCAGCAACAACCTGGCTGTTTGGTCTTGGATGTTCTTGTTCGGTCACCTGGTTTGGGCGACAGGATTCATGTTCCTGATCTCTTGGCGTGGTTATTGGCAGGAGCTGATTGAGACCATCGTTTGGGCTCATCAGCGCACTCCTCTCGCCAACCTTGTTGGCTGGCGTGACAAGCCTGTGGCTCTCTCCATCGTCCAGGCCCGTGTTGTGGGTCTTGCTCACTTCACGATCGGCTACATCCTGACGTACGCCGCCTTCTTGATCGCCTCCACGTCTGGCAAGTTTGGCTGATTCAGTCCCAACCTCTGCCTGACTAACGAGCCGTTTCTCAGAGATTCACCCGTCCGGTTTACCGGGCGGGTTTTTTATGGGACGGTGAGGGTATCGTCCGTCCAACTACAAACAGATCAGAAGCGAATGATTTGTTTGGCTTTAATTGCCCCCGCTAAAGGCAATGTCCAGCGTGCGTAGATAGGTGTGTAGGCCGGCATCTTGAATCGGCAGCACGTAGGCATCGGCTCCCGACTCGTTGTGGTGAGAATGCCAATAGCCAGGTGGTGTCACGAAAGCGGCTCCAGGCACCCAATCTTCCCGATGTCCATGGATGATCATCCCGTTGTCATCCAGCTTCGTGCCGATCATGGTGTAGCAGCCGGGTTGGCAATCCACAGCGAAATCAAGGGCGATGGATTGGTGGCGATGGGGGCGCTGAATCTGGCCGGCAGGCAAGATTCCGAGCATGGCCCAAAGCGTATGGGTGATCGTTCGCGTTTGTGGGAAATGGCTATTGCCCAGCAATACGCTGACGCGGTTGGCGCGAGCACCGGTAGGGCTGTTCGCAATCGCTTCAAGATGCCGTTTGCTGTCCCGATGGCTGTAAAAGCTTGGTTCAAAGCGAGCTTGGGTTGGCTCTACTCCGAGGTAACGCAGGAGCGGAGCATCATGCACCCAATACAAACCTGCTTTTTCCTGACTGGTGTGGATTGCGTCCCCTCCTGCAGGCAGCACCAAAAGGTCACCTTTTGACCATTGGAATGTTTGCCCACAGGCTTGGGTCTCCCCTTCTCCACGCGTGACGAAAAACAGCTGACTTGTTGCAACAGCACTGGTGCGTTGATCACCACAGTCGAGACGCACAAAATTGGCGCAAAGAGCAGGACCGGTGGCAGGGCCAGTGCAGCCGAGCTCTTTACTAAGGTCTAAAGGAAGAACCTCACAGCCGGATTGATCGAAAAAATCCGGCGAAAACGACCGATAGGGAACCGATGAGATCAGTCCGCTCTGTTGGGGGTTTGCAGCGGATCGGTAATCAAAAAAACGGGCTTGCTCAGATGAGGCCTGATGCAATGTGGGAACTACCAAGGAGCCGGCCTCAACGGAACGCATACCTTATCGATCAATGGGATAGGGATTGTATGAGTGGCGTCATTCTCAGAAGTCAGCCTTGAGCCGGCTGCCTAACAGCACAGCATGGATTTTGAGCTCTGTTCAGGCGAAAGGTGAAACAAGCTCGGAACGTTCTCTATCCCAAAGGATGAGAGAGAAGCAATCGCCAATTTGAGATAAATAAAGCCTATGAACACCCTCAACTAGGTGAATGTTTGCTTCATGGCATTCTTTTAATCGATAATTTGGAATTCGTTCTGAAAGGTGATGGATGTGGTGATAGGCAATATCGGCGGTAAACCAATTCAAAACAGCAGGCATTTGTAGGAAGGAGGATCCAGAGAGGGCACCGCGGAAATAACTCCAATTGTCTTCATTGCTTGTGTAAGAGTCTGGGAAATTATGTTGAATGAAAAAGACCGCAATCATCACGGCGGCACTGCAGCTCATGACCAAGGCATAAAGGATCCAAAAATGTGCATAGCCAATAGAGCTGCCAATCCACCACCACAAAAGGCCCACAACGGCTGTGTTGGCGACCATGTCGACACATTCACCGCCGGTGTAGAAGAAGCTCGATTTGTAGTTTGAGCAAATTTGTTTAGGAGATTCCCAGCTCCCAGTGCGTACCATCTTGATGGTGCTTTTGATGGAATGACCAATGAATTCAAAGAAGCTCAATAGCAAGGCAAGTCTTGGCTTGATGATGAGATAAAAGAAACCACCTGGGAATAACAGCAATGGATGGCGCAAGATGCGATAAAGCCACTGCGAACGTGGAGATCTCGTTTCATATTGTTCGCGTGTGATGAGAGCAGATGGTCCGCGATAGCGGTCCCAATTTCCATTGTGTTTGTGATGAAAGGCGTGCCCCCTTGACCAGGGATGTTGCGGCATGCCGTGAATCAAGCTCAATCCGAAGGCCGCAATTCGATTCGACCGCTTGGAACGGAACAGACTTTGATGTCCGCAGTCATGCATCAGGGAGAAGCTGCGACTGAGCAGCAGAACCATCAACACCAGGAGCAAGGGTGTCATCACAATGGCTGTGATGTTGAACGATGTTGTAACCGCAGCCATTGCGATCGCTACAGCGATGATGGGAATCACGGTGTTGAAGATCTGCCAGCTCGCGATGCGATCATCACTGGCCATAAACGGAGCGAGTTGGAAGTCGATCCGTTTGGGGTAATTGCTAGATGCCATGTCTTGGCTAATGGTCTTTGCGGTCGTTGTCATGCAGCTTCCACGTGGGTTGCCGCGATCGGCTTGATCAGAGAACCTATCTCTTTTTTGCTCCAACCGGTTTGTCAATTGCCTTGCGCGTGCTGAATTTGTGCTCTCTGCCTCCAGCCTTTGAGGCTCAAATAAACGGCTGGAACAACGAACAGAGAGAGCAGTGTGGAGATCAGCAAGCCGCTGAAGACCACCGTGCCGATACTGATCCGACTCGCTGATCCTGTTCCGCTGGCGAGCAGCAAGGGCAGAAATCCTGCCAAGGAGGTAATGGCTGTCAAAACAATGGGCCGCATGCGCTCTTCTGCGGCGTCGGTGATGGCCTCTCGAAGAGGTAGGCCTGCGCGGATCCTCTGATTGGCAAATTCCACAATCAGAATTCCATTCTTTGCGGCCAAGCTCACGAGCACGAGAAGGCCCATCTGGCCGTAAACATCAAGTGGCAGCCCACGCAGTTTGATTCCGATCAGAGCACCGAGGAGTGCAAGAGGCACTGACAGCAAAATCACGAGGGGGTCGAGAAAACTCTCGTACAAACCAGCGAGCAAGAGGTAAACCACCACCACGCTCAAACCAAAGAAGGCCCAAGTGACGCCTTCGGCCACCCTTTCTTCTTCTGCCAGGCCTGTAAAAGCAAGCCCAATGTTGCCCCCTCCAATTTGTTCGCCTGTGGCTTCAAGGATGTTGATGGCTTGTCCGCTACTCGTTCCTTTCGCCGGCACGGCGCTGACCCGGATGGATCGGTTGAGGGCGTAATGATCAATCGAGCCGGTCCCCTCAACTTTTTCAAGTCGGGCCACGCTTTCAGCGCTGACAAGTTCCCCATCACGGTTTCGGAGCATGAGGGATTCAATGTCCTCTGGGCGATTGCGGTCGCTGCCCTCCATCTGAATCCAAATGCTGCGAATCTCTCCGTCGGCATAGGTGTCATCGAGATAGCGTCCGCCGATGGACATGCCAATCGAATTCAGGGTTTCTCTGTATGGGAGATTCAGTGCTGCCATTTGATCGCGGTCTAAAACGAGGCGCCATCTCGGGGCACTGGCGTCAAAACGCGTGCTGACCCGTTCAAATTTCCCCGTTTCCTTGGCTCGTGCAATAAAGGCCGTGGCGACCTGTTCGAATTGGACCAGGCTCAGTTGGCCAGCGCTGCGGTCTAGCAGCTCAATATTCAAAGCTGAATCACCGCTAAACCCACGCACGGTTGGCGGTGTAATCAGCACAACTTTGGCATCGCTGATCGAGCGGTTCAGGGCTTTTTGCAGTCGACGCTTGATGGCTTGATCGCTTTGCTCTGCTCCGCCTCTCTCCTGTAATGGCTTCAATCTGAGGTAGAACGAGCCCTTGTCTTCCCCGCTTTGCCCAAACGAACTTCCTGCGTAGAAGTTCCCTGACCGGATCAGGGGCTCCTGCTCAATGACAGCGCGAATGGCATCCATGCTTGCCACGCTTCGTTCCAGGCTGGCGCCTTCCGACAAGGTGAAATAACCGCGTATCTGGCCCTGGTCTTCGTTGGGGATAAAGGCTGTCGGCGTGTTGCTGAGGACGACTCCCGTGAGCATCAAGCTGATGATGAGAACGAGGCCCACCCAATTGGGGCGATTCAACAGCTTGCGCAGGGTTCGTGAGTAGTGCGCTTCAGTGCGCTGCATGGCCTTTCGGAGCCGATCGCTGAGTCGTCTGATCGGTCCTGGCAAGCGTCCATTCCCTGGGGTGAGGACCCTGGCTGATGCCATTGGCGTGAACGTGAGGGCGTTCAGCGTGGAAAAAACAATGGCGGCCGTAATCGTCAAGGCAATGGGTTCATAGAGGCGTCCAATCGACCCTGGAATCAGCAGAACAGGAACGAACACCGCCACAAGAACCAAGGATGTGGCCACGATTGCCCCGGCCAATTCCTGCATCGCTGTTTCAGCAGCCTTTAGGGGTGGGTCCCCTTTCTCAATGCGATCGGCAATTTCCTCGCTCACAACAATGGCATCGTCAACAACGATGCCTGTGGCAAGAATCAGTCCGAATAGGTTCAAACTGTTGATATCTGAACCGCTGAGGCGGATCACCAACAAGCTGCCTACCAACGAAATGGGGACGGCGATTCCTGGCACCATGGCTAATCGCCATCTCCCCAGGAAGAGCACTAAAACAACCAAAACCAGCAGGACGGCATCGCGCAGTGTCGTGACGGTGCGATCGAGATTGGCCTGGATGGTGTCGGCCGTATCCACGATGGTTTGCATCGTGATGCCGGGGGGAAAGCCTGATTCGAGTTTTGCGAGATTGCTGCGGATGCTTCGGCTGAGAGCCAGGGCATTCGCTCCATCTCTTTGATAAATCCCTACGGCAACGGAGCGTTCTCCCTGCAGATTGATCGCAGCCCTCCCGTAACTGCGTTGTCCAAGGCTGACGCGGCCGACATCTTTGAGGCGAATGAGGCCCCCGTTGGCCAATCGTTTGATGACCAGGTTTTCAAGTTCGCCCTGGCTGCGCAAGCGACCGTCGGTTTCGACGGGAAGGCTCAGAAGTTGTCCTGGTGGAGCCGGTGCGCTGCCAAGAGCGCCGATGGCCGCCAGAACGTTTTGCTCGACAAGCGCTGTGCTGACATCCGTAATCGTGAGATTGGCTTGTTCCAGTTTTTGAGGATCCATCCACAGGCGATAGGCCAACTCGCTGCTTCCGAATACACGAATGTCTCCCACGCCGGCAATCGAGCGGAGCGATTCTCTGAGCGACTGTTCAAGCCAGCCTGGGAGGAAGGTGGGAACGTAGAGATCTTGTGGATGACTAAAGCCCAGGATCATCAGGAAATCGCTAGAGGAGCGACTCACGCTCAGCCCCTGGCGGGTTACGGCTTGCGGTAATCGGCGCAGCGCCAAATTGACTTCGTTTTGGACCTTGATCGCGTTGAGTTGAGGGCTGCCTTTCTTGAAGCGAAGGCTGATCCTTGATTGCCCTTCACTGCTGGTGGACTGAATGCTGTCGAGATCACTGAGACCGTTGAGCTGTTGCTCCAGCACGGTTGTGACGCTCTGTTCCACGACATCAGGAGATGCAGCCGGGAAGCGTGCTGTCACGTTGACCTGGGTTGGGGCCAACTGGGGTAAGTCTTCTAGGCCCAAGCCAGACAGCGACACAAGTCCTGCCAGCAGGACGAGCAGACTGCAGACAACGGTGAGGACAGGCCGCCGCAGAAACGGCTGGGAGATGGACCGCAAGGCGGCAACTGCTGCAAAACCAGATTGATCCTGGCAGTTGAAAGCCCCGGTTGAGCGGAAACTCGCTCAACCGGGGCTTTGGTGGTCTGTGGACGTCTGGGTTGGCGAGGCTTAGCCCACGCTCCAGACTCCACCAGCGATATCAACAAGTGGTGCGACCAAGGCCGTTCCTGTGAGGAACCATGCAAAGGCAGCTCCACCACATCCGCCAAGCCAGAATCCGCTAGCAAATTCAGCCCAGCCTGCTTTGGTGAACAGATCAGCAGGAGGATTGTCGATCGTGGCGTCAGCGGGCTGGACGTTGGGTCCATTTCCTGCGCTGCCGTAGATCGACATGCAGATGGTCAAGATTGAAACCAATCCAATCGTGGCCAAGAGCCCCGCTGTGGTGGCGTAGTCCGTTGAGCGCATCGGCCCACACACCGTGAAGGGTCCATAGAGGAAGAATCCATGGGCCATGCCAATTTCAAGACCACGGCGGTTGGGAGATAAAGCCGGTCGATAGGCGGGCAAGGCATTGAGGAAGGCCTTGCTGAAGTAGCTGCTATTTACAGGTGTGGCCAGGTTGCCGACGGTGGGATCGGCGACGGGGGTCACTGTCATGGAAGGAAAGGCGAGTTGGTTGCGATGTGCAGAGGTGATCTGGGGGGTCTCCGCCGATCAGTCAGTGGCTTCGATCACATTGAAAAGCAGAGCCATAGCCACGGCTGGTCCCATGATTCCCACAAGGGGAACAAACACCGAGGGCATCCAGGCAGCGACGAATTCTCCGGTCATGGCGACGCCAAAAGGTCCTTATTTACTGTATAGAAAGCCCTTGATGCGGTCCGTCCTCAATCGGGACGGCGACATAAAAGTTCAATCCTTCGTCTTCGCGATTTCTTTCCGATGAATCAGCTCATTGCCGGTGGCGCTGCGTTTGTTTTGGTTCTTGTTTTGTGGGGATTCGGGCGGCGTCCCACCAAAACAATCCTGAGCAGTACAGATGCGGGCATGGTTGCGGCCATCAACCGAGCGCAACTTGGGCTTGTGGATGGAGGCTCGGACGACGGGTCGCCTGCGTCTGAGCCGATCGGCGATGAAGCAAGGGCAGAGCCGCTCTGGCAGAGACCGTGCTCAGAAGCTCAAGCGATGGCCTTGAGGAAGCAATTGCTGCATGCCTTTAACCACGGTCATCCGGATGAGCGCTTGCGGGCCATTCAAATCGCCTGTGAATGGGGGCATCGCTCTACCGTGCCCCTGCTCAGGAGGGGACTGCGAGATGTGGACGCTCGCATCGTGCAGCTATCAGCTGCCGCGATCGAACCTCATCGTGGCGGCCCTGCCCCTGCTCCTGCTCAATCTGTACGGCCCCCGCGCAACGTGGCGCGGATGCGATAAATCGGTCTCCCTTGGCTTTCGTGATAGGTGCGAATGAGCAGCTCTGCCAACAGTCCAAAGCAGAACAATTGAATGCCTGCCAACCCCAAAACCACCGCCAGCGTCAGCAGGGGGCGGTTGCCAATATCTGCTCCTTGAAGCTTGATCAGCAAGAGGTAGCTGCTGGAAATCACGCTCAACGCAATCGCAATCAATCCGGCGAATCCGAACACGTACATCGGACGCGTGAGGAATCGCTTCATAAACCACACGGTGAGGAGGTCCATGAGCACCCGGAAGGTGCGATCAATGCCGTATTTGCTGCTGCCGTACTGCCTTGCCCGGTGATTCACTTTCACCTCGGTGATCCGTGCGCCTTCGATGAAAGCCAATGCGGGCAGGAAGCGATGAAGCTCTCCATACAGGCGCATGTCCGAGAGAACGGCCCGGTCGTAGGCCTTCAGTGAGCAGCCGTAGTCATGGAGCTTCACGCCTGTGACCCTGCCGATCAGTCGGTTGGCGATGCGCGAGGGCAACTTGCGCTGGAGTTCGGCATCCTGGCGTTGGTGACGCCAGCCGCTCACGAGGTCATACCCCTCCCGTAGCTTCGCCAGGAGCAAGGGTATGTCGGCTGGATCATTCTGTAAGTCGCCGTCCAAGCTGACGATGACCCGGCCACGGGCCACGTCAAAACCAGCGGCCATCGCAGCGGTTTGACCGTAGTTTTTGCGCAGGAGCACGCCAACGAGCTCTGGAACCTCCTGACTCACCTGCGCGAGCACGGCTGCGGTCTGATCAGACGACCCATCATTCACGAGAACCAGCTCGAAGCGCTCGCCTGTGGGCCGCAGGGATGCGAGAAGTTGCTCGACAAGTTCGGGCAGGCTCTCCTCTTCGTTGTAGAGCGGCACCACTACGGATATGTCGAGACTGCTCTCCCCGTTTGCGGATGCGTTTGAGGGTGCTGCTGGGCTCAGAGACATCCAGATGTGGAGCGATGCGAGCAACTTAATCCGGCATCGAGGGATCTCTTCAAGGAAGCGTGGAGCCGTCATGGCAGCGCGTCACCCTGCCGGCTCCGCGAAGTTCGGATCGGTAGTGGCAGGCCACGGGGTGTTGGTCCGAGGGGTGGATGCTGTCGATGCCAATCCCGTTGCGCCCATGCTCCTGCCCCGAACTATGCATGTAGCGACCTTGTCCGAGGTGGATGGCCACATGGGTGCAACGCTGTGCCGTGCCAAAAAACAACAAATCTCCAGGGCGCAGCAGTTGATCATTCCCGGGGCGGACCGCCACGGGGCTGCAGAACCTTTCCTGTTGGTAAGCATCCCGAGGTAACCAGAGGCTTTGGCTGGCAAAGGCGGTTTGCACAAGGCCTGAACAGTCGAGATCAGGACCGATCGTCCCCCCCCATAAATAGTGATTGGGGATCTGAGCAGCGTCCTTCAGCCAACGAAGCACGAATGGAAGACGCTTTTGGATGCTCTCTGCATCGAGGAGCCGAGGACGCCAGTTGCTGCGCGCTATGGCCTGACCCTTGAGGTCATCGATGGCCATCCAACAGGGGTACCCATCCTCAAGCAAAGCTGTTTTGACGCGATGGGCGCTCGCAGGCGGATCGGCCAGAACTCGAAACCCTCTGCCAGCGCACGCTTGCGTCGCTAAGCCGCTGCCATGACTGCGCGCATACCCTTGAATATCCACATTCAATGTCCAACAGCTTCCTTTGCTCAGCTGTTCGGGAGTGAGGGCTGTGCCTAGGGTCGGCATTGACTGATGCCTGTGCTATGGCGTTCTACCGTGCCGAGCCGGCGATGCAGGAGTACCTCGTCGGCTTGATCGATCGACTCGCTGAGCAGGGCCGCCCTGGATTGCACGAGCAGATTGCCGTGAATTGGGTGCGTTACGACCAAGCCAATCTGTCGACGGGGAGCGGATTTGGTGCTGCTTGGGCTGATCAGAAACCGCTCTATCCAGCGAGCGTTGTGAAATTGGTTTATGCCGTTGCGGTTGAGGCTTGGCTGCAAAAGGGTCTCCTTCTGGAAACGGCGGAGTTACGGCGTGCCGTCAACGACATGATCGCTCTGTCCAGCAACGATGCCACTGGATTGGTGATGGACTATCTGACGGGCACCTCCAGTGGGCCAGACCTGCAGGGCGAAGCATGGGTGAGCTGGCAGCGTCAGCGTCAATTGGTGAATGAGTGGTTGTCGGATTTTGGCTGGGCTGAGTTTGAACGGGTGAACTGTTGCCAGAAAACCTGGGGGGATGGGCCCTATGGGAGGGAACAGAGGTTTTATGGCGAGAACAACAGCAACCGCAATGCCTTAACAACTGCTGCCGTCTCTCGGTTGTTAGAGGCGGTGATGACCGACGGCCTGCTCTCCCCACCGGCTTGTCATCGGCTGCGTTCAGCGCTCGCACGCTCTTTAGATCCGGACGAGAGGAGCGCTGATTCTGAAAATCAGGTGGATGGTTTTCTGGGCGAAGGCCTACCAGAAAACAGCAGGCTATGGAGCAAAGCCGGATGGATGAGTCAGGCCAGGCATGACGCCGCTTGGTGGACTGATCCTGAGGGCATTGCCCAGATGCTGGTGGTGTTCAGCGTGGGTCATGAACGTGCCAATGACAACCAGTTGTTGCCGGGGATTGCGAGGGAGTTAGCTGCTTTTCGCTAGGTCTTCTAAGTAATCAATTGCCTGCATTCATAGTGCTTGCCTTGGTAAGAAATAGTGCTGTTGTTGCAGCTTTTAGTTGATATGTGCATCTTTTGAAGTACTATGGCTTTGCATTGATTTTTTTGATCTCTTGCTTGTCAAGCGCTCGTTTGGGTCGATGAAGGGTTTCATTCGACTGGTGATCTGAAAATTAAATCTTTGATGAATCGCACAGATGTTTGCGGCATGGCGGTGAATCAGGTTGATGCGTGCTCATGGTTATTGCGTAGGTAGTCTTAAAGAAATATTGTCTCCAAGGTCTATAGCTGCTTGGGCCTTGGTATGGAAGTTTTGACTGAACGTTGCCGAATCCTGAAAATCTTTAGAGGTTCTTTTAAAAGATTTGATTAATACTTGTTTTTGATCAGAGTTGGGAATCAGTCGTGAAGGCGTGAAGTACTTCGTGAACAATCTCTATGGGTTCCATGTTTGCATTCACCGTCAAGTGAAGTGGCAACAGAGAATTGTTTAAAACGGAGAGGGAGGGATTCGAACCCTCGACAGAAGTTGCCTCCTGTAACTCCTTAGCAGGGAGCCGCTTTCAACCACTCAGCCACCTCTCCAGCAGCCAGGTCATCTTACCAAGAGGTGTGCCAAATGCTCAGATCACTAAGCGTGGCAAGCGATGTTTGAAACTGCAGAGCACTTCCCAGGGGATGGAATCGGCAAGTTCCGCCCAGGACCGAGGGCTGATGGTTTGTTCGCCATCGCGGCCTAGCAGGGTGACAACATCACCGCTTTCCAGGCCCGTGTGCTCCGTGGCATCGAGGATCAGCTGATCCATGGTGATCGCTCCCACTTGAGGAAGCGTGTGGCCATCATGCAGCGCATGAATGCGGCCCGAAAGGCACCGGCTCACTCCATCGGCGTAGCCGATGCTGACAACGGCCAGACGACTGGGCCGCTTGGTGACAAAGCGATGCCCATAGCTGACGCCAACCCCTGGAGGGACCTCGCGGATCAGGCTCACTTTGGCTTTAACGCTCAGCGCAGGCTCCAGGTTGAGAATCCCATCGAGATGTTCACTGGGGCAGTGACCGTAGAGAGCGAGTCCCACGCGCACAAGGTCGTGGTGAAGGCGCGAATCCCGCAGGGTCCCTGCTGAGTTGGCGAGATGCCGCTTCAAGGTTGGGCTTCGCAGTTCGCGTGTGATGCTTTCGAAGCGTTCTTCCTGGAGCGTGGTGACCTGGCCTGCATGTCCGTCGCGTTCTCCATCCGCTAGGGCTAGGTGGCTGTAAATGCCACAAAGGTGGAGTTGATCCAGCTGTTGGATGGCGTGGGCCAGCCGGTTGCCCTCCTTCCAGTCACAGCCCAGGCGGGTCATCCCCGTGTCCAGCTTGAGTTGCACGGGGAAACGTCGCCCACTGCTATCCGCCAGGTTTTGACAGAGCAAGGCCTCACGCATACTGCTGAGGGTGGGCATCAGCCGCCATTGCAGGCAGGCTCTGAGGTCATCGGGCTGGGAGAGATGCCCCAACACCAGCACCGGCTGATCAATCCCTGCATTCCGAAGGTCGATCCCCTCCTGGAGTGTTGCCACACCAAAGCTCGTGGCACCACCACGAACAGAGGCTTTGGCCACGGTTTCTGCTCCGTGGCCATAGCCGTCTGCTTTGACGACAGCCATCAGATCACAGGAAGGACCAAGGTGGCGTTTTAGAGCACGGGCATTCGTTTCGATGGCAGAAGCCGACACCTCCAGCCAGGCGCGCTGGCGTGGGTTGGCCTCCGCTGGATTCTGAACCCAGGGAGAGTTTTGGTTGTCGGCGATCTGATCTCGCATGCGAGCAGGGTAGTGAAGATCACAGAGACGTCCCTGTGATTCTCGATAGCATGCCCATTATTGGAGGGTTGGAATGGGCCAAGTTCTGGTTCTCAACGCCTCCTATGAACCCCTGAACATCACAACTTGGCGGCGAGCCATGGTGATGTTGATGAAAGGAAAAGCGGAAGGATTGGAGCACGACCAAAGCAAGTTGATCCGTCAAGGCACCCATCTGCCGACGGTGATCCGTCTTGTTCAGTTCGTAAGGGTGCCTTTTCGCCAACTTCCCTTGACGCGTCGAAACGTGTTTCAGAGGGACAACCATTGCTGTCAGTACTGCGGCTCGCGCACGGAGCAGCTCTCCATCGATCACGTCATGCCCCGCAGCCGTGGCGGTGGTGATAGTTGGGACAACATCACCACCGCTTGCTTGAGCTGCAATGTTCGCAAGGGCAGCCGAACGCCTGAGGAGGCGGGGATGCCCCTTAATCGTGTGCCACGTCGTCCGCATAGCAGCCTCAGCTTTGAAGCCGTACGCCAGATCGACTCTGGTCGCTATCTCGAATGGGCCAAGTATGTGATCGGTGCTTAATCGATCTCTGTTCAATCAGCCTGTTCGCTGAGGTCGGCGAGTTTGCCTCGTTGTTCTTCGGCGATGCAGGCATCGATGACATCATCCATTTGGCCCTCCAGTACGGGATCAAGGCTGAAGTTGCGTCCGAGCCGGTGATCTGTCATCCGGTTGTCTTTGGCGTTGTAAGTGCGGATTTTTTCACTGCGATCCCCCGTGCCCACTTGGGCGCGCCTAGCTGATCGTTCGCTGGCATTGGCCTCAGCAAGTTGGCGTTCGTAGAGCTTGGCGCGCAGAATCTCGAGGGCGCGTTCGCGGTTTTGCATTTGCGAGCGCTCCTGGGTGCAAAACACCCTGATGCCGGTTGGTTTGTGCATCAGGTCAACCGCCGTTTCGACTTTGTTGACGTTTTGGCCGCCGGCGCCGCCCGACCTGGCGGTGCTGATGTCCAGGTCGCGGGGGTCGATCTCCACTTCAACCGGATCAGCCTCTGGCATCACGGCAACCGTGGCTGTCGAGGTGTGAACCCGTCCTTGGGATTCTGTGGAGGGCACCCTTTGTACCCGATGCACGCCGGCTTCAAATTTCAGTTCGCTGAAGACGGCATCCCCCTTCACCGAAAGAATCAATTCTTTGTAGCCACCTAAATCAGCTTCATTCGCGCTAACCGGTTTCACACTCCATCCCCGTCGACTGCTGAAGCGCTCATACATGCGCGCTAAGTCTCCAGCCCAAAGACAGGCTTCATCTCCACCTGCCCCAGCACGGATTTCCAGCATCACGCTGCGCTCGTCTCTGGGATCCTTTGGCAACAAAGCCAGGGTGATCCTTTGAATCAGATCGGCATGGTGGCGATCGAGTTCTTGAAGCTCCTGTTGGGCCAACTCTTCCATGGCTGCATCACCACGGCTTTCTTTCAGCAGGCTTTTGGCTTGAACTTGCTCGGCTTCTACCTTCTGAAGGCTGGTGTAATCGAGAACCAGAGGTTCCAGGCGTGAACGCTCACGGGCAATGGTTTCTAGCCGCTGTGGGTCAGCGGCCACATCGGGATCTGCCAGCTGTCGCTCCAAATTGTGGAAGCTGCTGGTTGCCGCTTCCAAGCGACTGATCAGAGTTGTTGTGTCCATCCCCTCAGGGAGCAGTAATCAAAAAACCCCCAAGCGCAGACACGTTCTGCGAGAGGAGGTTGGGCTCACGAGTTCCTGGAACTGATGGGCGTTATGAGCGCTCAGGAGTCTTTAGAAGTCTCGTCTTTGGCGTCCTTTGTCTCGGAGGTGGTGTTGTTAACACTGCCCATGCCGTACTTGCGCATGAAGCGATCCACACGGCCTTCGGTGTCGAGAATCTTCTGCGTGCCGGTAAAGAATGGATGGTTTCCACTCCAGACATCAACATTGATTTCAGGCTGGGTGGAGCCGGTGGTCATGACAACTTCACCGTTGCAAATCACCTTTGCATCCGGATACCAGGTTGGATGAATGTCGGGCTTAGGCATGGGAAAACAAAAAAATGGGTGATCTGGTGAAAATCAGCGCTTGGAGAACTGAGGCGCTTTACGTGCTTTCTTCAGTCCGTACTTGCGACGTTCCTTCGCACGAGGATCTCGGCTGAGATGTCCTTCGGTTTTCAGTGGCTTGCGGTTATCGACCGAGAGTTCGCAGAGTGCTCGTGCAGCTCCTTGCTTGATGGCATCTGCCTGACCTGTCAGGCCACCACCCCGAACGTTCACAAGAACGTCGTACTCGGTGCTGAGTCCCAGGGTCTGAAGAGGGGCTTTCACCGCAGCCAAGTAGGCGGGGTTGTAATTCAGATAGTTGTCGCCAGGGCGTCCATTAATGGTGATCGTGCCATTCCCGGGAACCAAGCGAACACGGGCGACGGAGGTCTTGCGACGACCTGTGCCCCAATAAACGACGGCGTTGTTTGAGCTACTCATTGTGCGGAAGCGGCAGGGTCGAGCTGGAGGGTCTTGGGTTGCTGGGCGGCATGGGGATGCTCGGTGCCCTTGTAAACCTTGAGTTTGCGGAACAACTGGCGGCCCAGGGCGTTGTGGGGAAGCATCCCTTTGATCGCTTTCTCAACGATGCGCTCTGGAAGACGCTCCTGGAGGTGCTCGAAGGTTTCAACCTTCATGCCACCTGGACGGCCTGAGTGACGGCGATACAGCTTCTGCTGGGGCTTCTTGCCTGAAACTCGGATCTTGTCCGCATTCACCACGATGACAAAATCGCCAGTGTCGAGGTGAGGAGTGAAGCTGGCTTTGTTTTTTCCACGCAGCACAGCAGCGACTTCAGTCGCTAGGCGACCGAGGGTTTGATTCTCTGCGTCAACCAGATACCACTGGCGGTCGATCGAATCAATGGAGGGAACTGAGGTCTTGTTCATCGCGCCGGCATGCCGGTTCTCGTATACCCCGTCGCAAGCGGCGGAGCTGGTCAGGGAGCATCAGATCACTTGAGTGATCTGATCAAAGCTCAAAGATCGAGTTTACCTTGTCACTGGTCTTGGTTTTTGATTCCTAGACCGGGGCAGCGGGCTTCCTCAGGCAATGGGCTTATTGGTTTTGCGGCCAAGGCGGAGGATCCGGAGGAGGATCGCACGTCGCCAAAGCAAACCGCGGTTGGCAATCGTACCAGCCACCTTTGCTGAATAGATCCTCCGGGTATCCAGCTCGCAGCAGGCAGAGGCCATGGGGTGGGGCGGCTTCTCGCACTTCGTCTCGACGACGTTCCCGCCAACGCTGTTCAAATCTTTGCGGGGTGAGGCGGTGTTCGCCGACGGAGATGAGTTGCCCCATCAGGAGTCGAACCATTCCATAGAGGAAGCCGCTGGCCTGAATCTCCACGCATAAGAGATCGCCGTCTCGCTCAATGTTGACGTCTTGGATGGTTGTCCTTGAATGAGATCGGCGGCTGCCTGCGCGTTGAAAGGCCGCGAAATCATGCTCTCCTTTTAATGCAGAGAGCGCTTGCGCCATCGCTTGCTCATCGAGTCGCCTCTGGTAGCGATGCCAACTCCAGGGAGCCAAAAATAAATTGGGCCGGCGGCCGTTATAAATCGTGTATCGGTAGCGCCGATAGATGGCCGAATAGCAAGCATGCCAAGTCAGAGGGCGCTCGATGGCTTCGCGCACACGGATGCTCCCAGGCAGGCGCCCATTCAGTGCTGGTGCCCAGCGACTCGCTGGTATCGGCCCACTGCAGTCAAAGTGGACAACTTGGCCTGAAGCATGAACACCGGCATCGGTTCGCCCTGCGGCGATGGCCTTAACGGGTCGGTGTGGATCGAGGGCTGCAATGGCTTTTTCCAGAACGGCCTGCACGCTCTGACCCCGTCCTTGGGTCTGACGCTGCCAACCACAAAAAAAAGATCCCTCGTACTGCAAGCTGATCGCAATTCTCTGAAGAATTGGACTTTCAGCCTCAGACGAGGGATTTGGGGTCACAGGCAACACGGATGAAGCTGTGTTGATTGGGTGAATCAGACCAGCTCAATAATGGCCATCTCAGCGTTGTCGCCACGCCGAGGCACCGTGCGGGTGATGCGGGTGTATCCGCCGTTCCGATCGCCGTAGCGCGTTGGGGCCTTGTCGAAGAGGGCGTGAACCAACTGCTTGTCGTAGACATAGCCCAGAACGCGACGCCTGGAGGCGAGGCTTCCGTTCTTGGCCAACGTGATCATCCGTTCGGCTTCATCACGCAGAGCCTTGGCTCTCGCTTTGGTTGTCGTCACCCTGCCTTCGCGGATGAGCTGTGTTGTGAGTCCGCGAAGCAACGCCTTGCGTTGGTCAGCCGGGCGGCCCAGCAGGGGAACTCGACATTGGTGGCGCATGGTTCTAAGAGAAAACTGAAGGAAGGAGGGGTCAGACGCTAGTGCGACTTTGGGGGATCGAAATGCCGATGCGCTCGAGAGCTTCGATCACTTCATCAGCTGACTTCGAGCCAAAGTTTTTGATCTCGAGAAGATCTTCGTAACTGAAACCCATCAGGTCAGAGACTGAATTCACCTGGGCGCGCTTAAGACAGTTGTAAGCCCGAACAGAAAGATTAAGCTCTTCGAGGGGGATTTGAGCTTCGGCAGAAGGCTCAGGCTCTAGCCCTGGCTCTTCCACCATGGTGACGGTGGCAAGAGGCTGGAACAGCTCAATGAGCTGATTGGCAGCCTGGGCAATCGCGTCATCCGGGGTCATCGATCCATCGGTCACGACTTCCATGCGGAGTCGTTCGCGGGCAGATCCACCCTCGGCAACAGCGGTTTCATCCGTCGTGAAATTCACGCGGTGAACAGGCATAAACACAGCATCGATCTGAAGGAGATCAATGGCGCTCGTGTCTTCGTTATGGCGATCAACAGGGCGATAGCCGACGCCGCGCTCAACATGAACTTCCAGTTCGAGGCTGTGCCCTTCGCTGACAGTGGCAATCGGACGCTCACCATCCACCACTTGCACTTGGGATGAGAACTGCAGGTCCTTGGCTTTTACGGTTGCAGGCCCCGAGACGATCAGACGGCCGATTTCCAGTTCGTCTGTACGGCTGTTAACCGTGAGTTGCTTGCAGTTGAGGAGAATGTCAAGCACGTCTTCGCGCACACCTGGAATGGTGGCGTACTCGTGATTAACTCCAGCAATGCGGACAGCGGTAACGGCTGTGCCCTCGAGGTTGCCCATGAGCATCCGTCGGAGGGAGTTCCCGAGAGTCGTTGCTTGACCACGCTCGAGGGGACCGATGAGAAAAACACCGGTCTGCGAGCGATCATCTGTGATCTGATGCTCGATACGGTCGATCTGGTATTGCAACACGGGCTGAAGCGGAGAGAGTGAAGTGGGCCTGGGCTAATTCGCTGAGATCTTCAGACACGACGCCGCTTGGAGCGGCGGCACCCGTTGTGGGGTAGGGGAGTGACATCGCGGATCAGGGTGATCTCCAAGCCAGCAACTTGAAGAGCGCGAATGGCTGTTTCCCGTCCGGAACCAGGTCCACGAACAAGGACTTCAATTTGACGCATGCCTTGCTCGAGAGCGCGGCGAGCGGCAGCTTCTGCTGCGGTCTGTGCAGCAAACGGGGTGCCCTTGCGAGCCCCTTTAAACCCACTGGCTCCAGCAGACGACCAGGAGATAACTTCTCCGGTGGTGTCTGTAATGGACACGATCGTGTTGTTGAACGTGCTTTGAATGTGGGCAACTCCGTTGGGGACGTTGCGTTTGGCCTTTTTGGGGCCTGATTTCTTTGCGGGCTTGGCCATGGGCTAGAGCCTGAGGGGGGTAGGGCTGTAATGAATGAAGAGAGAGACCGATTGAATCGGGCAGGCTTATTTCTTCTTGCCGGCCACGGTCTTCCTGGCGCCACGGCGAGTGCGGGCGTTGGTGCGGGTGCGTTGACCGCGCACGGGAAGGCTCATCCGATGACGACGCCCACGCAGGCAACCAATGTCTTGCAGGCGCTTGAGGGCCATGCCCTCTTGACGCCGTAGATCTCCCTCGATTGTGAAGGACTCAGTGGCGTTGCGCAGTTTCTGCACATCGTTGTCCTCGAGATCCTTCACGCGGATGTCAGGGTTGACTCCGGCTTTGGTGAGGATGGTCTTGGCCCGAGTTGAGCCGATTCCGTAGATGTAAGTAAGTGCGACTTCGATCCGCTTGTCGCGGGGAATGTCAACACCAGCAATCCTTGCCACTGAGCAAATAATCGAGGGGGGACAGTTGCCGCCTGTTGGCAGCGAATGATGCGGTCAGAGTGTGGAGCGAGGGATCATCCCTGGCGCTGCTTGTGCTTAGGGTTTGGGCAGATCACCATCACCCGGCCGTGGCGACGAATCACCCGGCACTTTTCACACATTTTCTTGACCGAGGCGCGCACCTTCATGGGGTGTGGCTCTCCAAAATTCCAAACAGCGAATTTACCACAGCGACCTAGGCAAGAACACCTTCGATGCGCTCAGTGATCGCTTCGATGCTGCCATGGGCTTCGACCGATTGCAGCAGACCCCGCTGTCGGTAATGCTCAATCAGGGGCTCGGTTTTGTCTGCATAAACTACGAGTCGATTGCGGATCACGGCTTCGTTGTCGTCGTCTCGCCCCCTGGATAACAAGCGTTCGATCAGGACGGCGTCATCGAGCTCAAGAAGCACGACGGCTTCGATGGGTTGGTTGAGCTCCTTGAGGAGCGGATCGAGCGCTTCAGCCTGGGCAACATTGCGTGGGAATCCATCCAACAACCATCCCTGACCATTCAGGGCTCCAAGCTGGGCTTTCACGATGGCTAGCACGAGCGCGTCGCTCACCAGCTCTCCACGATTCATCACGCTCTCGGCTTCTTTGCCCAGTTCGGTTCCTGCCGACACTTCCGCGCGAAGAAGATCGCCAGTGGAGAGGTGACGTAAGCCATGACGATCACATAACAGTGCCGCTTGGGTTCCTTTTCCAGCGCCGGGAGGGCCTAAGAAAAGCAGTCGTTGTTTCATGGAAATTGGATTGACTGGATTGTGAATGCCTTATTGGCGAACAAGTCCTTCGTAGCGCTGGGAGATCACGTAGGTCTGAACTTGCTTGGCGGTGTCGATCGCGACACCAACGAGGATCAGAAGTGAGGTGGCACCAAGTCCTTGGAAGGTTGTGACTCCCGTGGCCCTCTCAACGGCTGAGGGAATAATGGCCACAGCGCCAAGGAAAAGTCCGCCAAGAAGGGTCAATCTATTTTTAACCCCCTCCAGATAGGCAGCTGTTGCACTACCGGGCCTCACTCCTGGGATGGCAACTCCGCCTCGTTTGAGGTTGGTGGCAATGTCACTCGGATTGAGAGAGAGCGATGAATAGAAATAGGCGAATCCCAAAATCAGGGAGAAGAACACGATCGCGTAAGGCCATGGATTGGCTGCGCCAGGATTTAAGGCGCTCGCCGCTCGAATCAGGATTGGATTATTGGTGACGTTCGCGATCGTGATCGGCAAAAAGATCAGCGCTGACGCGAAAATAATCGGCATCACGCCACCGGCATTGAGCTTGAGGGGGAGATAGCTCTGACGACTTGGGAGGAGCGCTGTCCCCCCTACCTGGCGCTTGGCACTGACGATGGGTAAGCGTCTAGCGCCTTCCTGAACAAAGATGATTCCAACAATGGTGATCAGGAAAACCAAGACGAGCACAATGATCCCGACAACATCTCCTCGGTCTCCTGTCTGAGCCTTCTCAATCGTTGACCCCAAGGCCTTCGGGAGGGTGGCGACGATATTCAAAAAGATCACAAGGGAGGCCCCTTGTCCGATGCCTCGTTCCGTGATCACTTCACTGAGCCACATCACGATCATCGAGCCTGTCACCAAGGCCAGTGCTGTTTGGACGACAAAGACGACGTCGCTTAATCCTTCAACGGCGTATTGGCGAAGGATCATCGCAAAAATGACGCTTTGCACCGTTCCCCAGCCCAGCGCCACGTAGCGGGTGATTTGGGCGATTTTTCGCCGACCAGCCTCGCCTTCGTTTTTCTGTAGGTCCTCGAGTTGGGGGAGCGACGCTGTGAGCAGTTGGATGATGATCGAGGCGTTAATGAAAGGCAGGATGCCTAGGGCAAACACGCCAAGGGTGGAGATTCCTCCTCCAGTGAAAATGTCAAGGAAGCCAATGAGTGTTCCTCCCTGCTCAATAAATTGCTCAAAGGCAACGCGATCGATCCCAGGCATGGGGATGTAGATCCCCAGCCTGACAAGCATGAGCAACCCCAAGGTTGTGAGAACCCGGCCGCGCAGCTCAGGGTTCTGCACCAACTGGGTAATCACTTCAGTGGCGCTGGGGTTGCGTCCCCGACTGACAAGCATGGAGAAGGAAGAAAAGAATGGGGCTGATGCAGCAAAGCCGTCCCAGGACCGGAATCCAGTGGGACGGCTCAGACCTTAGATCTGCGCGGAGCAGATCGTATTGGCGAGATCAGTCGAGAACCTCGCAGGTCCCACCGGCGGCTTCGATTTTGGCGCGAGCAGAGGCCGTAAAGGCCGCTGCCTGAACGGTGAGCTTGGCTTTCAATTCACCGTTGCCAAGAATCTTGAGGGGACTCTTAGGGCTGGTGACAATGCCATCTTTGACGAGCGAGTCGAGATTGACGGTGCTGCCAGCCTTGATGTCGTTCAGTGCACTCACGTTCAGAACGGTGAATGACTTCGGATTGATCAGGGTGAAATGCTTGAGCTTCGGCACCCGGCGATAAAGCGGCATCTGGCCGCCTTCAAATCCAGGACGGGTGGGACGGCCTGAGCGGGACTTTTGTCCGCGCATACCGAAACCGCAACTAGCACCCTGACCGGCTGCAATACCACGGCCCTTACGCAATTTGCGCCGACGAGCACCTTTGTTGGGTTTGAGAGAGTCGAGTCTGAGAGTCATGGGGGAAATCAGGAGTAGATCTGCTCGAGGGAGATCCCCCGTTCCTTGGCTGTCTCCTTGTGGGTGCGGAGAAGTTGCAGGGCCACCATGGCAGCCCGAGCGTTATTGAGAGGGGTTTTGCTTCCTAGGCGTTTCGCCAAGACATTTTTAATGCCTGCGAGTTCGAGCACCGTGCGGATGGATCCACCGGCAATTACACCGGTACCAGGTGCGGCGGGACGAATGAGAACACTCGCTGCACCGTCACGACCATTCGACAGGGTCGGGATCGAGTTGTGGCGGGTCAGAGGCACTTTCACTAGGTGCTTTTTGCCATCAGCAACTCCCTTGCGTACCGCACCGATGACATCGCCGGCCTTGCCGACACCAACGCCGACCTGACCGCGTTCGTTGCCGACAACAACGATGGCGCGAAAGCTCATCTTTTTGCCGCCCTTCACGGTTTTGGAGACCCTGCGGATCTGCACAACGCGCTCTTGCCATTCGGAATCACGTTCTTGGCCACGGCGACGGTCGCCGCGACCGCCGCGACGGTCACCGCGGCCGCCTCCGCCTCCGCGGCGCTGCTCCTGTTGTTGGCCTTGACCTTCAGCTGCTGCCGGAACGTCAGAAGCCGATGGCACGTCGTTGGAGGTGGTCTGGTTGTTGGGTTCGGTCGTCATAGTGAGAGCAGGATCAGAACTGAAGGCCCGCTTCCCGGGCGGCATCGGCAAGAGCTTTCACTCGGCCGTGGTACAGGTTGCCGCCTCGATCGAAGACAACTTGTTGGATGCCTTTGGCGATGGCACGTTTGGCCACTAAGTCGCCAACGGCACCGGAGGCATCACAGCTGCTGCCATCAGCTTTGAGGCTGGATCGCAGATCTTTGTCGAGCGTTGACGCAGAACACAGGGTGCTCTGCGCATCGTCGTCGATCAACTGAGCGTAGATGTGACTGTTGGAGCGAAACACGGCCAGTCTGGGACGATCGGCAGTGCCACTGAGATGGCGACGCAGACGCCTGTGGCGTTTCTGGGTCTGCTGTTTGCGGGAGAGGGTCGACATGGTGGGTAAAGCTGAAGGGTGTCTGGCAGGGAATTACTTCTTGCCCGACTTGCCTGCCTTACGCAGGATGCGCTCGCCCGCATATTTAATTCCTTTGCCTTTGTAAGGCTCGGGAGGACGGATGGCGCGGATCTTGGCGGCTTCATTGCCAACCAATTCCTTGTCGGTGCCTGAAACGGTGACGTTGGTGTTGCCTTCCACCGCGAAGGTGATGCCTTCAGGGGGCACCATTTCAACGGGGTGGCTGTAGCCAGCGCTCACCACAAGGGTTTTGCCTTTGACCTGGGCTCGGGAGCCCACGCCAACGATCTCCAGCTTTTTGGAGTAGCCCTGACTCACTCCGATCACCATGTTGGCGACGAGAGTTCTACACAGACCGTGGCGTTCACGGGAACTGCGTTTTGTGCTGGTGGGTGCCACCACGATGGAGTTATCCACCTGGTTAACGCTCACACCAACAGGAAGGGTGCGTTTGAGCTCACCCTTGGGCCCCTTCACAGTGACGGCGAGGCCGTCGAGTGTGACATTCACCTTGTCGGGAATGGGGATTGGATTTTTACCAATACGTGACATGGTTCAGGTTCCGGGTCAATAGACGTAGCAGAGCACTTCGCCGCCCACGCCTTGCTTGCGGGCGTCGCGGTCGCTCATCACACCCTTGGAGGTGGAGATGATGGCTACCCCTAGTCCTCCGAGGACCTTGGGCAGGCCGCGCGTGTTTTTGTAAATGCGAAGGCCAGGCTTGCTGACCCGTTGCATGGAGCGAATGGTGGGTTGGCGGTGTTTGCCGCTGTACTTGAGCTCCAGCACCAATTCGGTGCGAACACCCTCGCCTTGCTCGCTGATTTCAGCGATAAATCCCTCTTGTTGCAGCACTTTGGCAATGCTGCGGGACATGCGAGAAGCTGGAACTTTTGTGGACTCGTGACGTTTTTCACTCGCATTGCGGATGCGAGTGAGCATGTCGGAAATTGGGTCGTGATTAGCCATAGTGGTTTCCGAGGGGGGCTCAGTTGCTGCGGAATGGCATTCCCATCTCGCGGAGGAGGGCCCGGCCCTCTTCATCCGTGCGGGCAGACGTCACGATTGTGATGTCCATGCCTCTGATGGCGTCGATCTTGTCGAAAGAGATCTCAGGGAAAATGATTTGCTCTCTAACTCCCACGGTGTAATTCCCACGGCCATCGAAGCTTTTCGGGCTAACGCCTCGAAAATCCCGAATGCGGGGCAGCGCCAAGTTGATGAAGCGTTCTAGAAACGCATACATGCGATCACCCCGGAGGGTGACAGCACATCCAATCGGCATTCCCTGGCGGATTTTGAAAGCTGCAATGGCTTTCTTGGCTCTGGTGATGACAACTTTTTGGCCTGTGATTTGGGCCAATTCGTTCACCGAAGCCTCGAGAGACTTTGCATTGGTGGCTGCTTCGCCGAGTCCGCGGTTAACGGTGACTTTCAGCACCTTGGGAACTTCATGAATGTTGGAGAGACTCAAATCTTTCAGCAATTTTGGCTGAATGGTCTCCCGATAGCGCTGTTTTAGTGACATGGCTGGGGGAAAGGACTTCTGGGCTTGGTCAGAAGAGCGATTGAGGTGATCAGTCGATCACTTCGCCTGTTTTCTTAAGGCGGCGCTTTTTGCTGCCGTCTTTTTCGGTAATCAGTTCAATGCGACTGGCAACCTTTTTGGTTGTGGAATAAAACATCACGTTGGAAGCATGCAGGGATGCTTCTTCAGTGACAATTCGTCCAGTTTCACCTTCCTGGGTGGGCTTGACGTGACGGGTTCTCATATTGAGCCCCTCCACGATCACCCGGTTTTCGTTTGGCAAAGTGCGCAGGACTTCTCCTGTTTTGCCTTTGTCTTTGCCGGCAATCACCTGAACGGTGTCACCTTTGCGAAGGCGCATCTTGATGCGCTCAGCTGGGGCTGATTTGGATGTTGCGGTAGCCATTTCAGATCACCTCCGGAGCGAGGGACACGATTTTGGTGAAACTGCGTTCACGCAATTCACGGGCGACAGGTCCAAAGACACGAGTGCCTTTGGGATTTTTGTCGTCGTTGATGATCACGGCTGCGTTGTCATCAAAACGAATGGAATTACCCGTATCGCGACGCATGGTGGCTTTGGTCCGAACCACAACGGCTTTGACGATGTCGGACTTTTTGACACCCATGTTGGGCATCGCATCCTTCACCGTGGCCACGATCACATCACCAACGTGTGCGTAGCGGCGATTGGTGCCGAGAACGCGAATGCATTGGATCCGTTTGGCGCCACTGTTATCAGCAACCGTGAGGAATGTTTCCTGCTGAATCATTTGGACACCTCCTCAGCTTTAGGGCTTTGACTGAGGACTTCAGCAATGGCCCAGCGCTTGTGGCGGCTGAGTGGACGTGTCTCGGTAATTCGGACACGGTCACCGACGCGACAGGCGTTGTCTTCATCGTGGGCTTTGTAGCGGGTGGTGCGGCTGACCGTCTTTTGATAGATGGGGTGGGGGAAGCGGTTCTCCACCGCCACAACCACCGTTTTGTCCATCTTGTCGCTGACGACGGTGCCGACCCTTTCTTTGAGTGCCATGGAAGGTTCTCCTTAAGGATCAGGAAGCAGCGGAGCGCTTGCGCTCCGATTGCACCGTCAGCAACTGAGCCAGTTTGAGACGGCTCTCCTTGAAGCGGTGCGTGTTGCCCAGCTGGCGGGTGGCCTGCTGGAATCTGAGTTCGAACAATTCGCGGCGGAGGCCGTCAATTTGTTCGGTGACATCTGCGTCAGACAATTGGCGCAGATCTGTTGCTGTAGGACGTGCCATGGTCAGGACTCCACGGTTGAAGTAGCAGCAGCCTTGGTGCCGGCTGGCTGTTCCTGTTCATCGAGTGCGATGAACTTTGTTTTGATCGGGAGCTTGTATTGCGCTAGGCGCATGGCTTCCTTCGCAATCTCAGGGGTGATTTCTTCACCGCCCATCTCGAACAGAATCCTGCCGGGCTTGATCACCGCAACCCAGAATTCTGGGTTGCCCTTACCAGAACCCATACGGGTTTCAGCGGGGCGCATGGTGACGGGCTTGTCCGGAAAGATTCGAATCCAGATTTTTCCACCACGTTTGACGTAGCGGGTCATGGCACGTCGGCTGGCTTCGATTTGACGCGAAGTGATCCAGCCGCATTCTTGGGCTTGCAAGGCAAACTCACCAAAGGCAATGGTGTTACCTCTGGTGGCGACACCGCGCATGCGGCCTCGCTGTTGTTTGCGGAATTTGACTCTTTTGGGACTCAGCATGGTTTAGGCCTCCGGTTCAACCCTCGTTTGAGCGGTCTTCGAACTGTTGGGGCCTACGACCGGCCCGACGGCGGGGATTGGCTCCCACCGGGATCTGCTGTTGGGAGTCGTCGCTCAAAACTTCTCCCTTGAAGACCCAAACCTTGATGCCCAGAACGCCATAGGTCGTGCTGGCCACTTTGGTGGCGTAATCAATTTCGGCGCGAAGGGTGTGCAAGGGCACACGTCCTTCCCGCGTCCATTCAGTACGAGCGATTTCTGCGCCATTGAGACGGCCGCTGACCTGGATTTTTAGGCCAAGGACGCCGGCTCGTTGAGCGCGCTGAACGGCCATGCGGATGGTGCGGCGGAAGGCCACGCGTTTCTCGAGTTGCTGAGCGATGTACTCAGCGAGAAGGAATGCGTCAGCGTCCACACGCTCGACTTCAACCACGTTGATTCGAACCTGACGGCTCGAGTCACCGACGGTTTTTTGAATGCCGCTGCGAAGATCTTCGATTCCGCTGCCTTGACGGCCAACCAGCACACCGGGGCGTGCAGTTTTGAGCTCAACCTCAAGTTGATCAGCCTTGCGGGCGATCAGCACATCGCTGATGCCAGCAGAGCCGTATTTCTTGTGGATGAATTTGCGAATTCGATCGTCCTCTTGCAGGAGGGCGGGATAATTTTTGCTGGATGCGTACCAGCGTGACCGGTGCTCCTGGGTGATCCCCAGGCGTAAGCCGGTTGGATGGATTTTGTGTCCCATTCAGACGGTGTGCTCGGGGGGTCAGGAGTCGGTCTGAGCTGCCACAGCAATGCTGATGTGGCAGGTCTGTTTTTTGATCGCGTAGGCGCGACCTTGAGCGCGGGGCCGATACCGCTTCATGGATGGACCCATGTCAGCGGTGGCCTGGGAAATGATCAGGGTTGCTGGGTCAAGTCCGAGGTTGTGCTCAGCATTGGCTACAGCGGAACGAAGCACTTTCGTGATTGGACCGGTGGAGCGGTAGGGCATGAACTCGAGCATGATCAGCGCGTCGCGGTAAGTGCGACCACGGATTTGATCGAGAACACGGCGCACCTTGGATACGGAGCCGCGGATAAAGCGGCCGTGCGCTTGGGCAGTGGTTGCCGTTGGGGATGACGTTGTCATGGTCTCAGCGGCCTCCTTTCTTGTCTTTGATGTGGCCCTTAAAGGTGCGTGTGGGTGCGAATTCACCCAACTTGTGCCCCACCATTTGCTCAGTCACGAAGACTGGAACGTGGGTTCTGCCGTTGTGAACGGCGATGGTATGGCCGATCATCATCGGCAAAATTGTGGAGGCCCTGGACCACGTCTTGATCACTGACTTGTCGTCAGCGGCGTTTTGCTTTTCAACCTTGCGAAGAAGGCTGTCAGCAATAAATGGGCCTTTTTTGAGAGAACGTCCCATGGCGGATTAAGCGAACTGCAAAGCGGTGAGTGACATCAGGAATCGCGTCCGCCACGGCTCCGCTTGGACGTCTTGCGACGTTTCCGGAGGACGAACTTGTTGCTGGGCTTATTCCGCTTGCGGGTTTTTAGGCCCAAAGCGGGTTTGCCCCATGGAGTGACAGGTCCCGAGCGCCCGATAGGAGCACGGCCTTCACCACCACCATGAGGGTGATCGCAAGGGTTCATCACGCTGCCTCGGACCTGGGGACGACGCCCCAGCCAACGGCGGCGACCAGCCTTGCCCAAGCTGGTGTTGCGAATTTCGGCGTTGCCGACTTCGCCAAGAGTGGCGAAGCACTCACGCCTCACGAGGCGCACTTCGGTGGAGGGGAGCTTGAGGGCGACGTAATCACCCTCCTTGGCCATCACCTGAGCACTCGCACCTGCGGTGCGAACCATCTGACCACCGCGACCGGCATAAAGCTCGACGCAATGAACACTGGAACCGAGTGGGACGGCTGAGAGCGGCATAGCATTGCCGATCTCGATCGGTGCATCCGTGCCTGAAACCACCGTTTGGCCGATGCTGATCCCAGCTGGGGCCAGGATGTAGCGCTTCTCGCCATCGGCGTAAAAGAGCAGGGCCAACCGCGCATTGCGGTGGGGGTCGTAGTGAATCGCGGCCACTTTGGCGGTAACACCATGCTTGTTGCGACGGAAGTCGACCAAGCGATAGAGGCGTTTGTGACCACCACCGCGATGGCGGCAGGTGATAACACCGCGATTGTTGCGTCCTTTGCGGCGGTGTTTGGAGACCACCAAGGAGCGTTCCGGCTTGCGGCCGGTGACTTCACTGAAGTCTGTGACCACCCGGGTTCTGGTACCGGGGGTGTAAGGGCGGAAAGTACGAATTGCCATGACGATTCAGCCCCCTCAGGACTCAGGGAAGAGTTGGATGGAGTTGCCCTCGGCCAGGCGCACCACGGCTTTCTTCACTTGAGCGCGCTTACCGGCAAAACGGCCGATACGACGACTCCTGCGAGGAGGATTCATGGTGCTAATGCCCGTGACCTTGACATCGAAGAGCTGCTCGATTGCAGCTTTGATGTCGGGCTTGGCGGCGCGATGGTCCACCTCAAACGTGTATTGGTTTTGTTCCAATGCACGGGTGGCCTTTTCAGTGATCAGCGGGCGGCGGATCACATCGGCCAGACGTCCGGTGAAGCGCTCAGTCATCGCCGTAGACCTCCTGAATCTTTGCGAGAGCGTCCTCGCCCACTACCAGTTTGTTGGCGTGGAGCAGATCGAAGACGTTGAGTTGGTCGGCTGCGATCAGCTTCACGGTCTCCAAGTTCCGAATCGAGCGTTGCACCGCTTCGGAAGGATTGGTGAGGATGATCAAAACCTTGCTCGTGGCAGAAACGCCAAGTCTCCCCAGAGCATCGATGATCTCTTTGGTCTTCGGAGTCGTCAGCGTGGTGGCGAAATCCTTCACCACCACGAGATCCTCAATACGCGCCATGAGGGCGGTACGGAGGGCTGAACGACGCTCCTTACGGTTCATCGCAAGGTTGTAGGACCGGGGCTTCGGTCCAAAAATGATGCCGCCACCCGGACGCAGTGGAGTGCGAACAGATCCCTGGCGTGCGCGGCCCGTACCTTTTTGTTTGTAGGGCTTGCGTCCACCACCTCTCACCTCTGATCGGGTCAGGGTGCTTGCGGTGCCTTGGCGGCTATGGGCCTGCTGACGCAGCACTGCGCGATGCATCAGGTCAAGGGCACTGGTTTCCTTGGCAACCTTCAAGTCAAGGCTTGCCTTGCCAGCTTCTTTCCCTTGCCAATCGCGAACGATGCAGTTAGCCATCACTTACCTCCTTTAGCGGGCTTGGCGCCCACCCGGTTTGCGGGACGGATGTTCAGCAATGAACCTGGTTTCCCGGGAACAGAACCTTTCACCACAAGAAGGTTGCGATCGCTGTCAATTTTCAGGATCGTCAAACCACGGGTGGTGATTTTTTTGCCGCCGTAGCGACCGGACATCCGCTTGCCTGGATAGATCCTGCCTGGCGTTGTGCCGGCACCGATCGAACCGGGTTGGCGATGATTTTTGGAGCCGTGCGTCATAGGACCACGACTGAAACCATGGCGCTTTTGCAGACCAGCAAAGCCACGACCCATGGTGTCGCCACTGACGTCTACTTTTTGGCCAGCCGTGAAATCACCCACGGTGATGGCGCCACCCACCTGAATCCCGTCGAGATCGTCGACGCGGTATTCACAGAGGTGGCGAAGGAGATCTTCGCCGGATTTGGCGAGATGGCCTTTCGCAGGCTTATTGATCAGCTTTTCGCGAATGTCGCCAAAGCCAATCTGTACGGCTTGGTAGCCGTCAGTGTCTGAACTTTTGAGCTGGGTGATGCGGCAAGGACCCGCTTCGATCAATGTGACCGGAACGGCTTTTCCTTGCTCGTCGAAGAATTGGGACATGCCCAATTTCTTCCCAAGAATGCCGATAGACATGGAGGTAAGAACGCCAGCGTGAACAACCGCTTAATCACAAAGGAATGAAGAGGCCTAAAAGGGCGCTGATCGTATTAACGCAGTCATGACCGTCATCCTCTCGCCAATGGCGAACAAGAAGGCGGATTGGGGCTAGCGAGCGAATCAGCTGGCTGAGACTTTCCGTGCAATGGTTTGCTCGGTGAGTTTCTCGGCAGGACCACCAATGAATTGGTGAGGCTGCTCTGGCCTAGGGATCCGGCGCAAACGCCGAACCTGCTCTGCGATCTGGAGGCCCGGCTAGCGGGCGGGCACAGTTCAACAGTGCAAACAAAGACACTACAGCATTGCGATCAAGCCCCTAACTGGTGGCGTTTAACTGCCAGAATCCTGTTATTCGATCCAATTTCATGCCGCTGCTGCTGTCTGGTCGTGGTTTCCGCCGTGAGCTGGAGTCGGCAGGTTGCATGGCTGTGTTTGCGCCCCTCGAGGGTGGTGCTGAAACGCGTTTGTTGCGCCGATTGCGCGGAGCTGGGTATCGCACGCAGCTTTCCTCTGCCCGCGGTCTGGGCGATCCAGAGGTGTTTTTATTCCAAAAACATGGCATTCGTCCGCCCCACCTCGGGCATCAAAGTGTTGGCCGCGGTGCGGCTGTGGGGGAGGTTCAGGAGGTGATGCCACTCCTTGGTGAAGCGATGTTGGGGACGAAACCGGTTGCGTTATGGCTGCTTGAAGGCCAAGTCCTATCGCGCTCAGAATTGTCAGCCCTGTGTGATCTGTGTCGTCGAGAGCCTCGTTTGAAAGTGGTGGTTGAAATGGGAGGCGCGCGAAGCCTTCGTTGGCAACCCATGAATGAGCTTCTGAACAACTGAATTCCACCGTGACCACTGCTCTGCAGAGAGCGGATCCCGGTGAGCTCGCTCTGGCGAATGGATCCTGGGTCAAGTTGATCTGCGGAGCCAGCAACCAAGATTTGGCCACGATCGGAGATCTTTGCGCGCTCTTCGCTGTTGCAGGCGTTCACTGCGTGGACGTGGCTGCAGACGCTGCCGTTGTGCGTGCTGCTCGTGAGGGACTCGACTGGGCCTGGGAGCGCACCAGGCGACGCCCCTGGTTGATGGTGAGTGTGAGTGACGGACATGATGCCCATTTCCGCAAGGCGGTTTTTGATCCAGACCTTTGCCCTCCAGATTGCTCACGGCCTTGTGAGCGCGTGTGTCCAGCCGATGCCATCCGGGCAGGTGTCGGCGTTGATGAACGGCTTTGCTACGGGTGCGGTCGCTGTTGGCCGGCATGCCCGCCCCAAATCATTCAATCCTTGGATCGTCGGGTGGGCCTGCATGACTTGGCTTCCCTTCTTCAATCCTTGCGTCCCGATGCTTTGGAAATTCATACGGCGCCAGGGCGCATGCCTGCTTTTCAGGCAACCCTGGAACAGGTTCGTCTCGCGGATGTCCCCCTGAGGCGGCTGTCAGTGAGTTGTGGACTGGAAGGCCATCAGGTCACGGTGGAGTCGCTTTCCAGAGAACTGTGGCAGCGCCATCAAGCCTTGCGTGCGCATCAACAACGCCCGCTTTGGCAGCTTGATGGTCGTCCCATGAGCGGTGACCTTGGGGTTGGGACGGCCCGTGCCGCCGTTGGTTTGTGGGAGCGGCTTCAGCCCTTGGCGCCGCCTGGTCCCCTGCAGTTGGCTGGTGGGACCAATACAGCAACGGTTGGATTGCTGCCATCCCAAGGGGGAGCGATGGGACCTGCTGGTGTTGCTTTTGGTGGGGTGGCGAGGGCGCTGGTGCAGCCCTTTTTTCAAGCGGCGCAAGACCGGGGATGTCGTTTGCGCGACTGGCCGGATGGCTGGGCTCAGTCTCTGCAAGCTGCTCGCCTGATGATTGCTCCCTGGTTGCGGCGTAGCTGATCGCACTCCAACCTCCTGCTCCTCTTGCTATGACTGTTTTCGGTCCGATTGCTGGCCGGCTGAGCCATGACGACCGAGCGCATTACCGACGACTTAAACCGACTCGTTTCTTTGCTTCCAGCAGAGCTTCAAGCCTCGTTGGCTTCCCCGGAGTCCAGAGACCAACTGCTCGAGGTGGTTCTCGACCTTGGACGTGTTCCAGAAGCTCGATATTCAGGTGGGTCCACCCCCCTTGGAACCAGCACCATTACGCGCGCCGATCTGCAGGCGATGGTGGAACGTCTCGGCCAGTTTGGCTCTGATAACAGGGCGGGCATTGAGCGAACCTTGCATCGGATCAGTGCCATCCGTAACCGCCGAGGGGAGGTGGTGGGTTTGACCTGCCGCGTTGGTCGCGCGGTGTTCGGGACGGTGGCGATGGTGCGCGATCTTCTCTATAGCGGTGAGTCCTTGCTTCTGATGGGCCGGCCCGGGGTCGGGAAGACAACGGCCTTGCGCGAGATCGCTCGCGTTCTCTCCGATGATCTGGGGAAGCGTGTTGTGGTGATCGACACCAGCAATGAAATAGCGGGGGATGGCGATATCCCCCACCCTGCGATTGGTCGAGCGCGGCGCATGCAGGTGGCACGCCCAGAGCTTCAGCATCACGTGATGATCGAGGCCGTGGAAAACCACATGCCTGAGGTGATCGTGATTGACGAAATCGGCACCGAGTTGGAAGCGCGTGCAGCCCGCACGATCGCGGAACGGGGGGTGACGTTGGTGGCGACAGCGCACGGCAATGCCCTGTCCAACTTGATCAAAAATCCAACCCTGTGCGATCTCATTGGTGGCATTGAATCCGTCACCCTGGGCGACGATGAGGCGCGTCGTCGTCGCAGTCAAAAAACGGTGCTGGAGCGGGCGGCGGAACCGACCTTCTCAATGGCCGTTGAGATACACAGTCGTAGTCATTGGGCCGTGTATCGAGAGGTGGGACGAGCGGTTGATGCCTTGCTACGCGGGCATGTTCCCAGTCCTGAAGAGCGGAAGATGGCCTCCGATGGACGCGTTCTGCGCGTTGAACCCCAGGTGTCTCCCTCGCCCTTGCGTCGCCCTTCCTTGGCGCCGGTCCCGCTTCCAGATCCCGTTGATCCAAACCCACATCAACCCGTGGAGATGGGGTCTGCACCGTCAGCGTTAAAGGAGGCTCAGGCGCCGTCAACGCTGCTTCAGGTTCTCTGTTGTGGCCTGAGCGAGCAACGGCTGGATGAAGCGGTTCGCCGACATGACTGGGCTGTGCAAGCGGTGGATGATCTCGTGCAGGCCGATGTGGTGCTGAGCGTTCGCCAAGGACTTGGCCGTCAACCTGAGCTGCGTCGTCAAGCGAGAGACGCAGGCGTTCCCATCTTGGTGATCAAATCCGACACCCTCCCTCAAGTGGAGAGGGCCTTGGAGCGTTTGTTGATGCGCCGTGATCATGGAGTGAGCGATCGAGACTCTGCGGACTCTGGTGATCAGTCCGATGCCTCTGCTGCTCTTGAGGAATGCCGTCTGGCCGTTGAGCAGGTGGTGGTTCCGCAAGGCCGTCCCGTGGAGCTGCTTCCCCGCAACGACGATGTGCGCCAAATGCAGGCAGAGCTCGTTACGCGCTACCGCCTTCGTAGCGATGTGTATGGCACCAGTGGTCAGCGGCGACTGAGAGTGTTTCCACCTTGAATCAGGGATTCGTTGTGAGAGGTGGATTGACGAAGGTCACTATGTTGTGGGTAACTATGTATGCACTAGCAGGGACCACCAGTTTGGTGGTGCTGAGCTGGGGTTAATGGGCCGTCGCCAAGCGGTAAGGCAGCGGGTTTTGGTCTCGCCATTCCTAGGTTCGAATCCTAGCGGCCCAGTTTTTCCGGATTCCCGGTGTCACTACAGCCTCTCCTCGTTTTCGATTTCGACGGGGTGATCCTCGACGGGATGGACGAATACTGGTCGAGTTCCCGAGCAGCTTGCCGATCCCTGCTCCAGGGGGCGCTCCTGCCGGAGCACACACCGAACAGTTTCCGTCAGTTGCGTCCATGGGTGCACCACGGCTGGGAGATGGTCCTGATCGCTGCCTTGCTTCAAGAGTCCGATGGACCGTTGCAGCGTCTTGGTGTCGATGCTTTTGCCGCTGATTATGACCAGCAGCTCCAAGCCTGTCTCCATCGGTTTGGATGGAAGACACCGCTGCTTCAAGACTCCCTGGAACGCGTTCGTCGTCAGGCCGTGTCTGCTGATCGTTCCGGCTGGGTGGCATTGCATCAGCCGTTTGAGGGGGTGCCGGAGCGTTTGTCGCGCTTGGAGGAGGAGGGGGTGGCTTGGTCTGTGCTCACCACAAAAGGGCGTGATTTCACGGCCGAGTTGCTTGATGCTTTCCAGCTTCGACCCGTACGCCTTGATGGCAGAGAGTCCGGGCCAAAGCCTGAGGTGTTGGTGCGATTGCGCCGTGAATGGGCGCTGAGGGGGTTTGTGGAAGATCGGCGGGCCACCCTTGAAGCGGTGTTGGAGACTCCAGGGCTAGAGGGGCTGCAGTGCTTTTTGGCCGATTGGGGATACCTGCGTCCGGCAGACCGAGAGGGGTTGCCGGAAGGGCTTGATTTGCTTTCGGCCAGCCAATTTGCAGCCCCCTTGGCGATCTGGCCCTGATTCGATAACGTACATGTGTACTAGATGAGACAAGTGGTGTTGGCCGGGGCACTGGATGATCTGTCCAGTGTTGAGTCGACTTCAGTTTGCGGGTCTTCCGCCGGCTGAATCGGCGACCTGCGGCACCTGTTTGCTCCTTAACTGTTCATTGCTATGCCAGCCGACGTGAAAGCCGCTCAGTCCTCCCAAGGAAATCCCCGTCCAGGGGAAAAGGACAAGGCCTTGGACCTTGTGCTCGGTCAAATCGAGCGAAATTTTGGGAAGGGTTCGATCATGCGTTTGGGAGATGCCTCCCGAATGCGGGTGGAAACCATCTCCACGGGGGCTCTCACTCTGGATCTAGCCCTTGGTGGTGGGTACCCCAAGGGGCGAGTGGTGGAGGTCTATGGACCTGAAAGTTCAGGAAAAACCACGCTCACGCTTCATGCCATCGCTGAGGTGCAAAAGCGTGGAGGGGTGGCGGCCTTCGTCGATGCCGAGCACGCCCTTGATCCTGTCTATGCGGCTTCTCTCGGCGTTGACATTGAAAATCTGCTGGTCTCCCAACCGGATACGGGTGAGATGGCGCTTGAGATCGTCGATCAGTTGGTTCGCTCTGCTGCGGTCGACATTGTGGTGGTCGACTCGGTTGCCGCGCTGACACCTCGCGCTGAGATTGAGGGGGAAATGGGGGATTTGGCTGTTGGAGCGCAAGCGCGCCTGATGAGCCAAGCCATGCGCAAGATCACTGGCAACATTGGCAAGTCAGGTTGCACCGTGATCTTCCTGAACCAGCTTCGCTTGAAGATCGGAGTGACCTACGGCAATCCCGAAACCACCACTGGCGGCAATGCACTGAAGTTTTACGCCTCGGTAAGACTCGATATTCGCCGGATCCAAACCCTGAAGCGCGGCACTGAGGAGTACGGCATTCGGGCGAAGGTCAAGGTGGCGAAAAACAAGGTGGCACCTCCGTTTCGCATTGCTGAGTTCGATATTTTGTTTGGGCGTGGGATCAGCACGCTCGGATGTGTTCTCGACTTGGCCGAGGAAACGGGTGTGGTGACGCGCAAAGGGGCCTGGTACAGCTACGAGGGCGACAACATTGGTCAAGGTCGTGACAACACCATCGGCTGGCTCGAGCAAAACCCTGATGCCAAGGAGGCCATCGAAGTGCTTGTGCGTCAGAAGTTGACCGAAGGATCGGAAGTGACGGCGAATTCGATGCGTCCTTTGGCTGCTGCGGCCCGGTCAGCTGCAGCTAAGCCTGCGGCGAAACCGGCTGACACGGATAAAAAGTCCGCTGTTGATGGGGCTGCTTAGCGGCTGGCGGTTTCAGGAGTGCTGCCCGTGGTGGCGCGCTCCTGAATGGTGGTAGCGATGCGTTGAAGCTCCTGAATGGCTTCAGCGCCCTCAAATTTCACGAGTTCTCGTCCATTGCGGGATTCAACCCAGCTGATCCCGAAATCGGAGACAAGAAAACGCACGAGGTGTTGATCCCCGAGTTCGGCTACGAACGATGCGCCATGGCCGTCATGGCCTTGGCCGTCATCGCAGCCGTAGCAGGTGGCGACGATCCCTTGCTTTTGAAGACTTGAAGCAAGGGCATGAAGGCTCATGACCAAGTCTTGAACGACGGTGCGGTACTGATCGGCAAGGCGTGAAAACATCACGGGCTCAGGAAACCTTTAGGAATTCTAAAGGTTTTGACCGGGGTTTTGTTGAGCGCCTTCTGGTTGGGCGGCTTTCGGCTGAAGCGTTAGGGCATGTCTGCCAGCGTCCACCAGCCCGCCGCCGGTCCGATGAAGCGCACCACGATCCAAAACACCACCAGCCCTCCAATGCCGATCCAGGCTCCCCGGGTTGTGAGGGCAACAAATTGCTGGGATTGGCTGCGGGTTAACGGCAACCAAGCAACGATTCGCTCGCTGTCCTTGGGGTCAGATTTGCGTTGCTTGGGAGGTAGTCCCTGGCTGTTGCGACGTCGAGCTTCTCCCATCGAGGCAGGCTGATTGGCAGATATCAAGACTAGAGAGGGTGTCAGTCCGGCAACAGCCTCTGGAGGGGAGACCAGGGTTCGAGGGCGCGCAGGACCTGCTTGCCCCAGCTCCGTGCACGGACCCTCCCATCCAAAATGGCCAGCCGTCCGCCGCTCTGCCTTAAGGGCGCGATCGCTGGAACCAGCTTTGCTAGCGCTTCCGGCAGAAGTAAGTCACGGAACCAATCCCTCCCGAGCTTTTTCAACGATTCCACCCGAGCAGCCGTGAGCGGATCTTCCAAGCTGGAGACAGGAAGCAGGGCAACGATGAGCTGATCCAAGGCCGGTAGCTGGTTCTGATGGTTCATCCACCACGACCAACTGCAGCAGATCACTCCGTTGGCTTCCGGTGCTGTGCCTTGATGAATCACTCTGCTGCCAAATTCTCCAGCGAGTTCGCTGGTGAGTTTTTGCCTTAGCCCTGGATCGTCCAGGAGAACCAGGGTCAGTCCGCGCCGCCCAAGAATCAAGCGCCGACATTGATCGAGCAGATGCTCCGCATAGATCGCCGTATTCGGCAACGGTTGCCGTCTGGGGGCGAACAACCGCAGCGGTTCCGTGTGCATTCGATCGTGGAGCTGGATGTCCACCACGGCCCCTGACTCTGGCGTCCGTTCAGCGGTATGCCTGGGCCGCTCCAGGGATACACCATCCGTTTGCAGAAGAATCGAAGGGTGTTGCTCCAGCAGAGAACGAAGCGTTTGTAGCGGTTCTAGGGGTTGAAGCGTCCAAGTCCATTGCAGCAGGTTGTGGTCGAGATGCGCCCAGCTGGCCCATTGCGAACTCTGGAGCGTTAACAACTCAGTCCAGGGCTCTGGCGCAGACCCAAGCAAACCGATCAAGTCGCGCAGGCTCACCAATGCGCTGCTTGGCATGGGCAGCTCGCAACTGGATCGGCTGGAGACGGCGAACAATTGGCGGCTGAGGCGCTCGTGTAGGTCGAGGAGAGCAGGACCTGCTGTTGGGTAGGCCTGACGCAACCGATCCCAATCCTGGGTCGCGATGGTGAGCCCCATCGCTTGGCGCAGGTGGTGCGCCAACGATTCCGCTTCAGGAATGATCAACTGATGCGAAGGTTTGAAGCCGCCTTGGCGGTGAACTTTGACCAGTTCGGCCGGAGAGAGCAGCCAGAGTTGTGGGCCGGGGGGAGCAGAGCTGCCACTCCAACAGGCAAGCCTTAGGCCACCCTGGCGAAGACGGGGCAGTTCCACTTGAAGAAAGCGTTGCCGTTGGCGTTCATCGAGCACCAGCACACAGTCTTTGGAATGCAGGCAAAGAGGAACGAGCAACCCCAGCCACCAGCGATCCCGCTCACCCGCAGATAACCGGATGCGGGTGCGATCTTGTCTGCGCAAGCTGCGACCGATCAGACGGCTAAGCGTCAGATGGTGCTCCCATGGCATCTCCTCGAGATGGAGAAGTTGCTTGAGCTGCTGATGGGCTTGGACTTCCAGCATCCAAGGAGCCTAAGCAGTGCCCTGAATGGGTTTGGTTCATGCGGATCGATCGATCAACATGGGTGAATGAGCGAAATCGATCCGATGGATCTGGGGCAAGCGGTGCAGCCGTGGTCGATTCAGCGCGTCGGCGTGGTGGGGATGGGCTTGATCGGTGGTTCGATCGCCCTTGACCTCAGCCAACAAGGGGTTGAGGTGCAAGGCCTGGTTCACCGTGAAGTCACCGCGGAACGGGCCCGCAGTAGAGGGCTTGCCCCACTGGTGAGCACGGATCCCAGCTGTCTTCAAGATTGCGACCTGGTGATCCTGGCCCTCCCCTTGGCCTTGTTGCTGGCACCGGAAGAGAGCCTGCTGAAGGCCCTCCCAGAGCAGGCGGTGGTCACTGATGTGGGCTCTGTGAAGGCAGAGGTCCTAGCGGTTTGGCGCGATCTTCATCCGCGCTTTGTGGGGAGTCATCCCATGGCGGGAACGGCTCAAGCAGGGGTTGATTCTGGTTTTCCAGGACTTTTTTGTGGCCGTCCTTGGGTGTCAACACCTGAGTCTGCGACGGATCCAGTGGCGCTTGAGCTGATCCACCAGTTGGCCTTGCGGCTCGGTAGTCATTGGCTCACAGCTGATGCGGCCCGTCATGACCAAGCCGTGGCGCTGATCTCCCATCTCCCCGTCATCGTGAGTGCTGCTTTATTGCGGGCGGTAGGAGAAGAACGGGATCCTGCTGTGCTGGATCTGGCCAGGACCTTGGCGTCGAGCGGTTTTGCCGATACGAGCCGAGTGGGGGGTGGCAACCCGGCTCTCGGGACTGCCATGGCGGCGCACAACACGCAAGCGGTGCTTCGCTCCTTAGCGGCTTATCGCTGGAGTTTGGAGCAGCTGGAAGAAGCGATCCTTGAGGGGCATTGGGCTCAGCTCGAGAAAGAGCTGGAAAAAACGCAGTCGCTACGACCGCAGTTCCTTTCGGAGTAGCGGAGGGTTTCAACTGTTGAGCTCAAGGGTTTGGCCGCGTTGAGCGAGCAATTGCCTGCAAGCCATGAAGGCAGACAGGGTGACCCCTGCTGTTCCCTCACCTGGATGAATGGAATCTCCACAGAGCCAGAGCCCAGGCATTGGCGTGCGGCTCGCCAGGCCAAAAGGTCCGAAACGGCTGGGGGATTGCCCCAAACCGCCGACGATGCCGTTGGGCCGACCGGTCCAGCGCAGAAAGCCCCTCGGTGTAGCCAGCTCCTGATGACGCCAGGTGTGATCCGACAAGCCCAAGGCGGCTTCCACCTCGTTGCGGATCTTGGTTTGACAGGCCTTTTTTTTGCTTTGGTACGCCGTTTCTGAGCCCGAGAACCAACCCATAGGGGTTGTAAACACGCTGGCAATCACGGTGGCTTGCCCTTTCGGCGCTCGGCCATCTCCCTCTCGGCTGATCGAGATAAACACTGAGCCAGGATCGCTTGCATCCCGTTGGTAATGGCCTGGACAGTCGTTTGGCAGATAGGCCCTGTCGATGGCGCCATAAAACACCAGTGCCCCACTGGGGGCCTCGAGCTCGGTGAGGTGTTGGCGATAGGGCGCTGGCATCGGCCTCTGGTCAGCGCTGTGTTCAGGAGCGATCAGCTCAGGGAGGCATTGAGGCGGGAGGGTGCTGATGACGTCGCCAGCGTGAAAGATCTGCTCTTTCCGGTCTGGTCCTTCAACGCGAAGTTGCCAGCCTGACCCATCTGAGTTTTGCTGCAGTTGCTGGACGCGGTGACGCAGAAGCATGGTCCCTCCATCGCGCTTCAACCCAGATGCCAGCAGTTCACTGAGCACTTGCATGGATCCGTGAAGGTGCCATAGGCCCAGAGGGGCTTGGGTCATTTGCAACACCGTCGCTCCGTAAAGCGCTGCGGTCTGATCGGCGGGCTGTTGGGAGTAAAGCCGGAGTTGTAGATCGAGAAAGCGCCGCAGGCGTTGATCACTGCCGCAGCCAGACAGCGTTAAAAGGTCTTTGACTGTGCAGAGACTCAGAGGTGCGCTGAGCAGATTGCCTGGATTGATCGCTGCCAGTGTTTGCTTGAAATCCCAGCCATTGCGAATCGGTAAGACCGGGTCGGAAGCCGCAAAGAGCCAATTGCTTTGGTGAAGAAAGCTGCAGAGCTGCCAGAACCTTTCGCTGCCTGGAAATTGTTGTTGCCGTTCCTGCTTCCAGCGCAGGGGGTCGTGCCAAAGGTGCACGGGCGGGGATCCATCGGCCAGGTCGACGACGCAGCCTGGATCCAGTAGTTCCGCCTCTGGTAATGGCAGATCCAGATGTTGAAAGATGCGGGCGTGGCTGCCACCAGGTTCGAGCCCTGCCACTTGGGTGGCACCAACATCAAAGGTGTACGCCCCTCGACGGAAGGTGCCTGCACAGCCCCCAGGCTGATAATGCGCTTCTAAAAGGGTGACCGAAACACCGTCGCGTGCCAGCAGGGCCGCTGCCGTGAGTCCAGCGATGCCACCGCCGACCACGATCACGTCGTCGCGTTTTTGCATCAGGCCATGCTGACAGTTGCGTTAGGGCGATCGTGAATGCGAAGGCAACTGCTGGAGGCGTTGCAAAACGATTGTGGTCAGCTCCAGGGCTGTGAGTGCAAGACCCTGGAGCCTGCTGGCAGTGCCTCCACCTGGCGTGCTCACTTATCGGATGGGCGATCCCTCTTCCTGAAGCTGGCGTCACCAGCCATGCTCCACGTGGAAGCCCGGGGGCTCCGCTCCCTCAAGCCTTGGGCTGACCCTGAGCTGCTGTTGATCCCTGATCCGCTTGGAGTGGTTCCGGTGGGAGAGCGAGCGGCGTTGATTTTGCCCTGGCTTGAGTCCGGGCGAGGGGATCAACATCAACTAGGGCGAGGGTTAGCCCTCCTTCATCGAGCGTCTGCTGACGCTGGGTTGGATCGATTTGGTTGGGATGAAGAGGGCTTTATTGGCTTGGGGCCGCAACCAGCTGGTTGGTTGCCGTCTTGGGGTGATGCGTTTGTGAGCTTGCGACTGATCCCCCAGCTTCAGTTGGCATCCAACTGGGGATTGGCTCTGGATCCACTCGAACCGTTGCTTGCAGCCACAAGGATTTGGTTGGATCAACATCAGCCCGAGCCCTGCCTCGTGCATGGCGATCTGTGGGGAGGAAACGCGTCAGTGCTCGTTGATGGACGGGGAGCCTTGATCGACCCGGCCTGTTGGTGGGCTGATCGGGAGGTGGATCTAGCGATGACTCACCTGTTTGGTGGATTCAGTGCCCGCTTTTACCAGGGCTATCAACAGGAATGGCCGCTAGATCCCAACCATGACGATCGGATCGTCGTTTACAACCTCTATCACCTGTTGAATCACGCCAATCTGTTTGGAGGTGGCTACCAAAAAAAATGCCTCACAGCAATCGATGCCATGAGGTCAATGTTGTTGTGATTGAGAGAGAAAATCCGCCCCGTTTTAGCCGAGGTATTCGCTACGTAGGGTCTGAACGCGATTCACCAAAGCGGTGCGCTTTTCACTGGTGGTGAGATTTTTCCAGCTCCATTGGCCCACCACCACAACGCCGAGAAGCTCGAGGAGCCCTGGGACGACAGGAAGAAGATTGATGGTGTCGAGAATGCCCTTAATCAGAATTTGGGCAACGATGACAGCTGCAAAAATTCCAACCACTTTGCCGATACGACCGGCTTGGCTCCAATCCACCTTGTCTAAGGTCTCGTTGACTTTTCCGAGAATTTCGCTGTAGCGCTCAGAAAAGTTGGCGGTTTCAGTGTTGGTGGATGATTCGCTGGTGTTAGCGGTCCAAGTTGACTCACTCGCCGGGGTGGTGGACTCCTCGCTCATGGAACTAATGCTTAGTGCAGATTTTGGCTGAGATTATCGGTCTTTTTTCACAAGCGCCATCCCAGTTGATCATTGGTGCTGAATGCCTAATGGTTCTCCGTCACGATCTTCTGGCTCCCGCACCTGCAGAAGGCTGTGCTCTGTTGCTCGGAGAGGAGCATGGCTTGGCGGATTCAGCCTCGGACGATTGGTGCGTGCAGTTGATCTGGCCTTGCCGAAACATGGTGGGTCGTCAAGAAAAAGATCGTTTTGAGCTCGACCCCCGTGAGCAAATTGCCGCGCAACGTTGGGCGCGATCGCGCTCATTAAAAGTGCTTGGGAGTGCCCATTCCCATCCGGGAGCTTCGGTGGTGCCTAGTCGAAGAGATCGTCTTTGGGCTGGGAGCTCAGGATTGATGCTGATCATGGGAAACAACCATGCCCTTGCGGCTTGGTGGCTGGAGGTCGAGGCTCCCCATTGCGCTCTCGCCGACGTTCATCCTCTGCCGATTCGGGTCATGGGGGAGACTCCTCTGACGTCCCTTCCAGGAGATCCTGGGATTCGCCATGACTGAAGCGGGGGGTGCTCCTCAGCTAAGTGGAGAGGAGAAGACCAGATATGCCCGCCATATCACCCTCCCCGAAGTGGGCGTTGCCGGACAACAACGCTTAAAAGCAGGCTCGGTGTTGTGCATAGGTGCTGGTGGCCTGGGTTCGCCGCTCCTGCTTTATTTGGCGGCGGCAGGGGTGGGTCGCATCGGGGTTGTGGATGATGACCTTGTTGAGCCCTCCAACCTGCAACGTCAGGTGATCCATGGCACGGGAACGGTGGGCCAGGCCAAAACGTCATCAGCGCGTTCTCGAATAAAAGATCTCAATCCCTTTTGTCGGGTTGAAGAGCATGGCGTCCGCTTGTCGGCCAGCAATGCGCTGGAGCTGGTTTCTGCGTACGACGTGGTGGTGGACGGAACGGATAATTTCGCCAGTCGCTATTTGATTAATGACGCCTGCGTCTTGACCAAGCGACCGTTCGTTTATGGCTCGGTCCAGCGCTTTGAAGGGCAAGTGAGTGTGTTCAATCTTGGGAGTGAATCACCGGATTATCGAGACCTGGTGCCGGAGCCGCCGCCGCAAGGGCTCGTCCCCTCCTGCGCTGATGGAGGAGTGATGGGTGTGATGCCTGGCTTGATTGGCCTGATTCAGGCCGCTGAGGTCATCAAGCTGATCACCGGAATTGGGACCCCCCTTGATGGTCGGTTGCTCTTAGTGGATGGCTTGTCGATGCGGTTTCGCGAGCTCACCTTGCGAAGAAGGCCAAGTCGCGCCCCCATCGAAAAGCTGATTGACTACCAAGCGTTCTGCACGGCCGGAGATTCGATCTCCGGGGAGACATCGAATCTGATGAAAAGCATTTCTGTGGTTGAGCTCAAAGCCCTGTTGGATCAGAACCAAGACTTGGCTTTGATCGATGTGCGCAATCCAGCAGAAGTTGAGGTTGCTGTGATCGCTGGCTCCGAATTGATCCCGTTGTCCACGCTTGAGAGTGATGAGGTGATCGAACGCATCCAGGCCATCGCGGCGAGCCAAACGGTTTATGTGCACTGCAAACTGGGAGGACGTTCGGCTAAGGCGGTAGAGCTTCTTGCCAGCCACGGCATCGATGCGGTCAACGTGGAAGGCGGGATTGATGCCTGGTCAGAGCAGATTGACCCTTCCGTTCCGCGCTATTGAGCGCGATTAGTAATCGACACCGCGCTTGAGATCAACGCCCTGCTCGGCGTAATGCTTATGGCACACCATCTCTGAATGAACGCTCGCAAGGTCGAAATAGGCGGGCTGATGTTTGCACCGGCCGGTAATGATCACTTCCGTCTCTGTTGGCTTACGGAGCAAGGCCTGAACGATCGGCTCAACCGGAAGAAGTTCGAGATCCACGGTGGGATTTAACTCATCAAGGATCACGGTTTTGTACAGCCCGCTCGCGATCGCAGCCCTGGCGATTTCCCAGGCCCGTTCCGCTTCCACGTAGTCGATGGGTTGTTGCTGGCCTCGCCAAACGATGGCATCACGCCCTGAACGGAGGTGATCCACTAAGTGGGGATAACTCTCACGCAAGGCTGCGATCGCCGCATCTTCGGTGTACCCACTTCCACCTTTGAGCCATTGGAGGATCAGAACGCGATGGCTTTTGTCCTGGCTGATGCCTCTGCCGATCGCTTGCAGGGCTTTCCCAAGGGCACTGGTGGATTTCCCCTTTCCTTCACCGGTATAAATCTCGATGCCGCCTGCTGTGACAAACGACAGCGCGGCGTTGTTGTCCACCTCGGGGCGTCGGTGCGCGCGCATCTCAGAGTGCAGATCGGCGATCTCTACCAACCGGCGTGGAGCTCCACGTCCGGTGACGATGATTTCCATCCCTTCCGGTCTGCTCTTCAGCGACCGGATCACATCTTCGGTTTCGAGGAGGCCAAGATCCAAGACTGGATTCAGTTCATCGAGAACCACCACGGAGTACAAAGCGCTCGCAATGGCGCCTTTGGCGATGTCCCAACCCCGTTGAGCTTCCTGTCGGTCGAAGCGTTTGACCTCGTCCACACTAAAATAGTCTCCCCGACCGGTTCGCACCTGATCGATCAAGTGGGGGAAGCCCTGTTGCAGAGCTTCGATCGCGGCGTCTTCGTCGTAAGCCCGACCTGGACCTTTTAAGAATCGAAGCAGCAGAACTCTGGTGCGCCTTTGCTCGCAGATCCCGAGCCCAATCGTTCGGAGGACAACGCCTAAGGCTGCTTGGCTTTTGCCTTTGCCCTCGCCGTCATACACGTGGAGTTGACCGAGGCTCCGCTCACGGCTGTCAGCAGCGGTGACGATTCCAACGCCGCGATTGCTGCGAGCACGGTTGGCTTGAGACGTATTGGATGAGACTGCATCCATTGGCAGCAAAAGGATGAGTCTTCTTACGCTGGGAGCATACAGAGATTTGAAGCGAAGGCATTGACCAACGTGATGTTCCGCCAGCTCGAAGCTTTGTCAGAGCTGGAATGTGACGTCTTGGAGCGGTTGCGTGATTTCTTGGCCGCTCAGAAGCATGTGTGTGTGGCTTACTCAGGTGGTGTTGACAGCAGCCTCGTCGCAGCCATCGCCCATGAGCAGCTTGGTGACCAGGCCTTAGCGATTACGGGCGTTTCGCCCTCCCTCGCTCCCCATCTCCTGTTGGAAGCGCGCCAGCAGGCGGCCTGGCTTGGGATGCGGCACCAGGAGGTCTCCACCCTTGAGCTTGAGGATCCGAGTTACACCAGTAACCCGCAGGATCGTTGCTATGCCTGCAAGCGAGAGCTGCATCGTCATCTGGCTCCGATTGCTGCGGAAGCCAACGGCGCCCTCGTGCTTGATGGGGTGAATCAGGACGATCTGGGAGATCATCGTCCGGGGATTGCGGCGGCGAAGGAAGCCGGTGTTCGCTCTCCTCTGGCTGAACTTGGGATCACAAAGGCGACTGTCCGACGCTTGTCTTGGGCTCTTGGTTTTCCTTGGTGGGATAAGCCTGCGCAGCCTTGCCTGGCCTCCCGTTTCCCCTACGGAGAAGCCATCAGCAGTGAGCGTCTCCAGCGGGTTGGGCAGGCTGAGGCCTGGCTGATTGACCAGGACTTCGATCAGGTTCGGGTCCGTAGTCACGGACTCGCCGCGCGTGTGGAGGTTCCCGAGGACCGCATTGCCGATTTGTTGCAGCCTTCGCTGCGGCGTGAGCTCGTGAAAACCCTTCTCAGTCTTGGCTTCACCTCGGTGAGTGTGGATGTGGAAGGGCTTGTGAGCGGCAAGCTCAATCGCGGCTAGGTGATCAAACGCCCACTTGGTTACGACTGTGGCGCTGGTTCCCCACCCTGAATAGTTTTTATCAAGATGAATTCTTCTTGTGGCACTGCATCAATCCCGTCATCATCTCCGTGACAGTGAGGAGCAGGCGTTGGTTGATGCCATGCTCTCTCCTCTGCCGAAACATCACTTTCCTGGAGTAGGGCGGGAAGGAAACTCCACAGTGCAACTTTTAAAAGAAGAGTTGCTCCTCGATGGGAATAGTAAGCAGAACTTAGCCACTTTTTGTCAGACTTATCAGGCGCAAAGCGCGATGGAGTTGATGGCTCTGGGAGTGGATAAAAATCTCATCGATAAAGATGAATATCCGCAGACGGCTGAGCTTGAGAGTCGCTGTGTTTCGATGATGGCCGACTTATGGAATGCTCCTGGCGCTGCAGTTGGATGCTCCACCATTGGGAGCAGCGAAGCGGCCATGCTCGGCGGGATGGCCGCGAAGTGGCGTTGGCGAAAGCGTCGCGAGGCGGCTGGCTTGCCAACAGATAAGCCCAACATGGTGTGTGGCAGCGTGCAGATCTGCTGGAAGAAGTTTGCGCGCTATTGGGATATTGAAATGCGTGAATTAGAGATGCTTGCTGGTGAATTATGTATCAGTCCTGAGCGTGTTATCGAGGCTGTGGATGAGAACACGATTTTTGTTGTACCCACGCTTGGGGTGACGTATCACGGCCTTTATGAAGACATTGAGTCCATCAGCAAGGCTTTGGATGACCTTCAGGCTCGGACGGGCCTTGATGTGCCCATTCACGTGGATGCGGCCAGTGGTGGCTTTCTTGCTCCGTTCTGCGCACCGGATCTCCCCCTGTGGGACTTTCGCTTGGAACGCGTGAAATCGATTAATGCTTCAGGTCATAAATTTGGTCTGGCACCCCTGGGCGTGGGCTGGGTTCTCTGGCGTAGTCAGGATGATCTGCCCGATGAGCTGGTCTTTCACGTGACCTATCTGGGTGGAGACATGCCGACATTCCAGATTAATTTTTCAAGGCCGGCAGGTCAGGTGATCGCTCAATATCACGAATTTGTGCGCTTAGGTCGAGAGGGCTATCGCATGCTTCACATGGCCAGTCATGCCAATGCGCAGTACTTCGCCGAAAAATTAAGGGAGATGGACCTTTTCAAAATCATCCATGACGGTGCTCCCGACCAGGGCATTCCCACCGTGGTTTGGACTCTTGATGACAATCCGGATCATGGCTTCAATCTCTATGACTTTGCCGATCGCTTGCGGATGCGTGGCTGGCAGGTGCCTGCCTATCCCTTTACGGGAGAACTGGAATCAACAGCCTTCCAACGAATTTTGGTGAAGCGAGACTTCACTCGCGACATGGCGGACCTGCTTCTGCAAGACATCAGGCAAGCCATTGAACATTTTCAAAAGCACCCGATTACGAACAATCTGCTCGCCGCAGAGGCGGCGTCTTACAACCACCTCTGAACCCAGGTCTTGCACTCAGGCAGCGATCGGAACGGCCGGCATGCGCTCGGTTGTTCCAAGCGCTGCCGGTGTTTCCCGTAAGAAGCTGCGTAGGGCGTGACGACCAGCCCCTAGGTCTTCGCACAGCACCTCACAGGCTTTCTCCGGCATGGTGTGGTCACCACAGGTAAAAACATCCACGGCCGCGTATCCGTTTTCAGGCCAGGTGTGAATGGAGATGTGGGATTCAGCCAGGAGTGCCAGACCTGTCACCCCTTGGGGTTCGAAGCGGTGGGTGATCAGGTTGAGCAGAGTTGCACCAGCACGCTGGGCTGCTGTCGTGATGGTGTGTCTGAGAAAAGTTTCGTCGTCGAGCTTTGAAGGATCGCAGTCGTAGAGCTCGAGAATGCAGTGTTTGCCAACCATGTCGGTTGCACTGGTGTCGGTGGCACTGCGCGTGGTCGCGTCGGAGCTGAGGTCTGTAGCGCTCTCTTTCGTCGCCCATCCCGGGTTGGGATGCAGGCTGAACAAGGACTGCTCCATCAAGAATCTTCATGTAAATGGCCCGCGACCCTACCGCGTCTCGGACTGTGATCTCAAGCTGTCTGCCTCGAGAATCTGCGACTGCTCAAGCCATCCGCCTTCAAAGGCGTCGAGATGGGTGGCACTAACAAGGCATTGATGGTTTTCTCCAACGGCCTCGAGGAGGGCCAGCTGCCGTGTGGGGTCGAGTTCTGCCAAGACGTCATCCAGCAAAAGAAGGGGAGGTTCGCCGCAGAGTTCTCCGACCAGTTGTAACTCCGCCATCTTCAAGGCCAGCACCAGGGTGCGTTGTTGGCCAGATGAGCCGAAACGTCTTGCCGCGGTTCCATTGATCCGCATTTCGATTTCGTCGCGATGAGGTCCAACTCGGCAGCTGCCTAAACGTTCTTCTTCCTTGCGTTGGTCTCGGAGCTGTTGCTCAATCGCCAGTCGCCAGGATTCCTCCTGCTCTTCTCCGATCAAGGCACTGCCAGGGGTGTAGCAAAGCTGAAGTTGCTCCCGTCCTTCACTCAGCCTGTCCTGCCACACAGCGGCTAGGGGCTCTAGTCGGGCAAGGGCTCGCAGACGCCTGCGATGAATGCGTGTGCTCACAAGAGCCATTTGGCTATCAAAGCTTTCGAGGAGCGCTTGCGGTTCCATTCCTGTGGATAACCCTCCCCGTCGCCAGAATTGGGCCCGCTGTCTCAGCAAGCGCCCGTAGCGACTGATGAGATCGGCATAAACAGGCTCCAGCTGAAGCACAACACGATCGAGCCACTGGCGGCGCAGGGCGGGCTCGCCTCTCACGAGATGCAGGTCGAGGGCGCTGAAGCCCACGCAGCGCAGAGGACCAATCAAGTCCAGCTGTCGTTGCAGTGGTTTCCCGTTGCGCTTGGCTTGGCGGCCGCCACGGCGACGCAGCTCCAGTTCAAGGATCTGCTGGTCTGCGCAGGTTGCCTTTAGCAGGGCACGGCTGGCGTCCCAATGGATGAGATCTCCATCCTGGCTGGCTCGGTGCGAGCGCAGGCTGCCGAGGAGCTCCACGGATTCCAGCAGGTTTGATTTGCCCACACCGTTGCTACCGATCACCAGGAGGCGTGGTGCCTTGATCTCCAGCTGCAGGTTGCTGTGGTTGCGAAAGCCCTGCAGTTGAAGCTGGAGAAGCCGAATTGGTCCGAATGCGTCGTGTCGCTAAGGTACTTGGATCGGCCGGTTTTGCCGATCAATACCCGCAGCTGTTGCGACAGCCGCAGGGGCATGTAGCTCAGTTGGATAGAGCATCAGATTCCGGTTCTGAGGGTCGGGGGTTCGAGTCCCTCCATGCTCGTCATCAATCAGGCTCCAGCCTTCATCGGAGCCTTAAGCCCATGGCGCGAATTCCGCCAGGGTCAAGGATGAAACCTTGTTTCTTCAATCCCTCCAGTGCAATGGCGGGAGCGGAGATCGAGATGCTGCAGCCTGGTAATTCTTTTTTCAAGCGTGTAAGGGCGTGATGCACTAACGCGTTCAGCAGCGAGTTCTGATCGTCGCCAGGAGAGGCGGCGAGGTTCCAGAGATTGGCATTCAAGGCCAGATCGCTTGTGGCTCGAATGAAGCCAACCAGCGCTTGATCGCGCTCGTCGATGATGCTGAGTTGCCAGAGGCTGCGACTGAGCGCCAAGGGCCAACGCTCCACTGGATGCGCTGGCTCACCGCAGGACATCAGCAGGGCATTGATCGCCTCACCGCTCGGATGGGGCTCGGTCTGCAGCCGGTAATGGGCAGGCAGTCGTGGTGCCGCGGCCTGCTGTCGGAACGGAAGCGGTGACACTCAGCCTGTATTGCGCATGCCTGCTGCGATTCCGTTGATGGTGAGAAGCGCACCTCGCAGGAGCTCACTGCGGCTGTAGGTGCGCCCGTCTCCATCGCTGCTGGGCGATTCACTCATCGGTGGTTGACGGTTTTGATCTCTCAGGCGGCGCAACAACGCCACTTGCAGAAAACCAAGCGGAACGATCGTGCGATTGCGTAGGTCAACCGAGAGCTGTAGGGCTGGATCGGCATCAAGAAGTCTCTCTTGGCCTGTGATGGCCAACACAAGCCCCTTGGTTCGGGCGTATTCATCGGCCACCGTGGCGTAAATCTTCTCAAACGCATCATGGTGTTCGGCACTGCCCAAACTGGTCACGTAATGACGCGCTAAATCGAGATCCACCTTGGAGAGAGTCATCTCCACTTTGGAGATCAGCATGCGGAAGAAAGGCCAGCGCTGATGCAAGGTGCGCAACAAGGTGAGTTGGTCTGGATCCGCCTCAAGCTCTTCACTCAGGGCTGAACCCACCCCAAACCAGCTGGGAAGCAAGAAGCGGCTCTGGGTCCAGCCGAACACCCAGGGAATAGCCCTCAGGCTGGAAAGGTCTCGGGCGCCTGTTTTCCTGCGTGCGGGGCGACTGGAAATCTGCAGTTTGCTGATTTCTTCAATGGGCGTGACCTGTTGAAAAAAGGCCACTAGATCAGGGTTGTCGTGCACCAAGGCTCGGTAATGGCGGCGAGAGCTTTTGGCGAGCCTGGACATCAATTCATTCCAGCTCGGTGTCGCATCGAGTTGGTTGGTCACCAGGCTGTTTTGGATCACCGCGGTGGTCACGGTCTCAAGGTTGTACAGAGCCAGCTCCGGCAGGCTGTACTTCGAGGCCAGAACTTCGCCCTGCTCCGTGATCTTGATGCGTCCCTGCAGGGTCCCGCTGGGCTGAGCCAAGATCGCTTGGTAGGCCGGGCCTCCACCACGTCCTACAGAGCCACCACGCCCGTGGAATAGACGCAGGGCAATGCCCTGACGAGAGGCCAAATCTTGCAAGGCAATTTGGGCTTGATGGATTTCCCAGTTGCTGGAGAGGAATCCCGAATCCTTATTGCTATCGGAGTACCCGAGCATGAGCTCCTGCAGAAGCAGCCCCTGGGTGCCGACCTGGGGCAGCAAATCTCGATAGAGCGGGGTCTGGAACAGTTGCTCCATCACCTCAGGGGCCCTTTGTAGATCCTCCACGGTCTCGAACAGTGGAACAACAAGCAGGTCGGCATGGCGGGCCGAAGGATCCACCAATCCCGCTTCTTTGGCGAGCAGCAGCACCTCGAGCAAATCGGAGACGCTGTGACTCATCGAGATCACGTAGGTGCCGCAAATACGGCTGCCGAATTCATCCTGCAAACGGTGCAGCATCCGGAACACATCCACCGTTTCAGCTGTGGCTGCGGACCAGCTAACCGCCGGAGGAATCAAGGGACGACGCGTTTGCAATTCCTCCATCAACCAGGCCACACGCTCTGCTTCGTCCATCTCTCCGTAAGCACGATCGGGATTGATGTACCGGCTCAGTTCGTCAAGGGCATCACTGTGTCGCGTGCTCTCTTGCCGGATGTCGAGACCTGCGAGTGAAAACCCAAAGATGTGCACTTGGGTGAGCAGTGTGTCGAGGGGTTCACAGCTCAGATCTGTGTTAACCAAACTGGTGCGGATCAGTTCCAGTTCGCTGCTGAACTCAGCGATGGAGCCGTAGTGCAGAGCATCACCTGGGGTGTTTCCTGGAGCACAAGATGGCAATCCTTCAGGCGGGGTTCGCCAGCCAGCATCAGCCAGTTGCTGGTTGCGCAATTGCGTGAGTCGCAGGCGCTCCAGCACGAAGCTGAGCTTGAGCCGATAGGGCTCAAGCCGGTATCGGGTGGCGCGCTCCTCGTAAACGTCTGGGAAGCGCAGTCGGTCCATTTCCAACGATTCGAGCAGGGGAGCACTCACCTGGCTCCATTGCATGGAAATGCTGAGTTGATTGCGAAGGTGTTGAACGGCGCTCACGTACCGGTCAAGCATTAACTGGCGCTGATAACAGGCTGTACGCCAGGTGATTTCAGTGGTGACGGAGGGGTTTCCATCCCGGTCGGACCCCACCCACGATCCAAACGTGCAAAACGATGACGAAGGAACCCTGACGTCTGGATAGCTCGCCGCAAGGGACGCGACGATCCGCCGCCGCAGCTGCGGCATGGCATTGAACAGAACCTGTTGGAAGTAATGAAGGGCGTAGTCCACTTCATCCAAAACCGATGGCTTGAACTGATGGAGCTCATCGGTTCGCCACCAAAGCCGGATCTCTTCTTCCAGCTGCAGTCGCACGCTGTCCGTTGCCCCTGAGGGTGTCAGCGGCTGCGTCTCAAGTTGCTGGAGGAGACTGGCAACGCGTCGCTGTTTGTGGCGCACGGTATGGCGCACGATTTCCGTGGGGTGGGCTGTGAAGACCAAACGGATATCGAGTTCTTGGAGCAGGGCCTCAAGCTTGGCTGGGGGAACGTTGAGACGTCTGAGGCGCTCAAATAATTCTCGAAACGTTGCTGGTTCGGTCTGGGTGGCCAGAGGCGGAGCAAATGGATCGACATGCTCTGCCTGGTCCTGGGATCGATTAATGCTCTCGAGATAGGTGTCCTCTTCGATGCGTTGTTCGAGGATGTTGACGAGTTGGAAATACAACGAGAACGCTCTTGCCGCAGCGATGGCCTCGGCAAGATCCATCTCCTTGATCAGATCGATCAGTGCATCGGTTCCCGCTGGATGTTCACCAGGAAGCACCGGATCACTGAGCTGCTTCATGCGCAGCAGTCGCTCGGCCTGCTCCGGTGGACATTCGCTGCGCAGAACGGTTTGCCACAGGTCTTCAACAAGAGCAAGCCGTTGCTGCAGGAGCTGTCCACCGCCTGTTTCGTGGCCATCAGCCCTGGGCTGTGTGCTCTCAGGAATCAGGGCTGAGGACGAATGCATCGATGGGAAACCGCTATCAGATGGAGTCATGATCATCCCAAAGCGTCAGCAAGGGATTGGTCGATCGGCTGTTCTTCCCGTTCCATCTCGAGGATGCCAGTGCGGAATTCCTCTTCAAGGCTGCGTCCATTCTCGATTCCTTTGAGCCAACGCATGGCTTGATTCCCTTCCGCAAGAACGGATTCGAGAGGGAGCAGAGAGGAGGCCAGTTCCAGGTCGTGCGCTAGAGGCATCACGGCCTTGATCATCTCCCGCAGCCAGTCGCGACATAAGCGTTGGCGCCCATCACGCCAATCATGCAGCTGTGCATCAAGGCTATGCCTGGCGGCAGCGGCGTCATTGGTATCGCTGAGCACCATCAGCTGTTCGGCATTCAGTTCACTCGCCTTGAAGGGGTCGAGTTGATCGGGCTCCTGAAGCAACATCAACACGCGCAGTTCCATCAGGGCTGTAATCGCCAGAAGCAGATCTGGATTGGTGACTAAATCGCAGATCCGCAGTTCGATTCGATTGAGATCAAAGGGCCGTTGTGGACCATTGGGACGGACTGAGGTCCATAGATGGCGCACGTTATGCATGCGCCCCTCCACCAGCTGGGTGTCCGTCCATTCCACGAAATGCTCGAGATCGCGAAAGAGGGGAACCTGTTTGGGAGTGAGGGGGAATTGCAGCCAACGTTGTGAATGGGCGCCGGTGATCTGGCGGTTGAGAAAGGGTGAACTGGCGCTCAGGGCAAGCAGAAGGGCTGCTTCACAACGCACAAGCCGAAGCGCGGGGAATAAATCGGCTGGGTCACTGATCCCCAGGTTGATATGAATGCTGGCTGTGACGACCGTGGTGCCGTAGGTGGCTTCGATGAGGTCGTGATACGGGTCGTTTGGATTGGATCGTTCAAATCGCGAGGCATCACCCAAGGTGAGAGTGCTGCCTGGGAGCAAGGTGAGATCACGTTCTGCCAGCCACGTCCGGAGGCGGCGGCGCGGCGCGAGCAGGGCCTCCTTGAGCTTTCCGTAATCGGATTCAGGCTCTGTGATGTACTCCAGATTGCGGTGGTCTGGCTCAACGCAAAATTCAGTGAGGTCTTGCTTGACCAGCTCGGCAACACCAACATTTTCACCGTCGCTCCGACCGGTGAATAGCTCCACTTCAAACCCTTTGAGTCTGAGCTTTTGGATCATGACTCTGCATCCTCAAGGCAAGCGAGAGCAGTGAGCATGGCGCGGGCCTTGTTCAGGGTTTCTTGGTACTCAGAAGCGGGGTCGGAATCGGCGACGACGCCAGCGCCGGCTTGCACTTGAATGTTCCACCCCCCCTTCGGATGAGGACGGACCACCATGGTGCGGATGGTGATAGCCGTATTCAGAGCGCCGGCCAGATCAACAGAACCGTAGACGCCGGAGTAAGGCCCTCGAGCATCGGGCTCCAACTGATGAATGAGCTGCATGGCCCTGATCTTTGGAGCGCCGCTCACCGTTCCCGCTGGGAACGAGGCCATCAGCAAGTCCCATACGTCACGTCCTTGAGCCAATCGTCCTTCCACCTGGCTGACGATGTGCATCACATGGGAGTAGCGCTCGATCACCATCAGCTCCTTGACATCCACCGTGCCAGCGGCGCAGACCCGGCCTAGGTCATTGCGGCCAAGGTCAACCAACATCACGTGCTCCGCCCGTTCTTTGGGATCAGCAAGGAGATCCACTTCAAAATTTCGGTCTTCCAGTTCATTGCGCCCGCGTGGGCGCGTGCCAGCGATGGGCCTAAGGCTGGCACGAATACCTCCCTGGTCTGGTTCTGCCTTGACCATCACTTCAGGGCTTGAGCCGATCAGGTACCAGTCCCCGAAATCAAAGAAGGCCATGTAAGGGGATGGATTGACCATCCTCAAGCTCCGGTAGATCTCTAAGGGTGGTTGCGAGACGCGTGTTTCCAGCCGTTGGCTGATCACGAGCTGGAAGGCGTCTCCTGCGGCGATGTGTTCTTGGGCCGTGGCAACGGCTTGTTGATAATTTTCTGGGGATCGATTGCTCTCTGTTTCAGGGGTAGGCCTCGCATCAGGCTTCCAGCGCAGGGGACGCACCTGGGGGAGAGGTGATGCCATGCGGTTTTCAAGCCCATCGATGCGACCCATGGCTTCGTCCCAGGCTTGATCTGCGGTCTTGGCCGCGGCCCTCGTGCTGCTCAAATCTCCATAGGCCACAGCCGTGATCAAACGCTTCACTTGATCGATGATCAAGATGCTGTCCATCAGCATCCAAATGCCGTCAGGAGGGGCGTCCTCGTCGGCTTGATGCACGGGAACGCTGGGTTCAATCCAGCGGATCAGCTCATATCCCCACATCCCATACAACTGCCCAAGGGGTGGCAGCCCTGGGAGGGAGACAGGCTTGTAGGCATTCGTGCATTCACGAAGAACGTCTAGGGGATTGCCTTGAAAGCTCTCTTCGTAGCCGTCTCGCCAGCGGCGGGTTAGGGCATTCCCTCTGGCTGAGAGTGTCCATAAAGGATCACAGGCAATCACACTCCAACGTCCAAGGTTCTCGCCACCTTCGACAGATTCGAGTAAAACCCCAGGCGGGTGGCCTTCACCGACCTTGAGCCAGGTGGTGAGAGGGGTTTCCAGATCAGCGGGCCAGCTATGGGCTACGGGAATGAAGGTTGCCCCGCAGCGTGCTGCTTCAAAAAAGGCGGAGCGGTCGGGGCAGAGCATGAGGAGATTGTCGCAACCGACCGCTGGGCATCATGGCCGAACGCAGGTCAGGAGTCGAACGTGTTGCGGCCGCTGAACTTGATGTTTGCAGGATTGGGATTCGCTCCGATTCTCCTGGGGTTGTGTCCCACCATGGGCCGTCCCTCGTTGACCTTCTCCGAGAAGACACCATCCAATGGATGGAGGAACTCGGTGTCACCACCAGGGAAGATCCGATAGATCTTGAAGTCTTCGATCCGAGGCTTGAACTTGGTGCGGAGTTGGGTGCCCAAGGCCAAGCACTGTTCTTTGCGGGCGAAATACATGATGTTTTCGCCAGAAACCATCATCGCGGCTCCGCCTGTGGGCAGTTCAAACGCTTGCGCGCTTTTGCTGGTCCAGGTGATCGCGTACTTCTCTTCCGTTTCAGCGGAATTGAGCAGCCCGCCGGTGCTTCCGATGTACTGGGGGAGCTGACCGGTTAAAGCGGATGCTGTCATAGCTTTCCTCGGAATTCGGCATGCCGTGATGTCAAAAAATTAGCATCGCGGTTCGGCCCTGATCGCCCTTCTGGCCTGGAAGCTTCACACCCGTCAACAATGCGGGGCTAAAGGGAAAAATACAGTCAAACCACGATCTCGTCGCTGGGTGAGTCGGCCGCCTAGTCGGGCGAGTAAACGCCGGGTAGCGGTCTGACTGAGCTGCAAACTTCCCGTGTCTGGATTCCAGCTCAGTACGGGGCCAAGTTGGGCGATGGGTTCTGGACTGGCTCCCTCTTCTCCACGTTCTGCAGGACTCTGGCCATGCAGTTGCAACTTGAGACGTGCTCCAGCGGGTTGCAGGGTCAGAACGAGCTGGCTCCCACTGGGAAGACCTCGACTGCAACGGTCGACCAGGCCTCCCAGCATCGGCTCTAGGCGACTTGGATCGCTGAGAACGGACGGCAGGTTGCTGGCGATGGAAAGACTGAGCTCGATGCCGCGCCGCTGGAGCTGCTGTTCCCAGGAGGGCGTTAAGAGGCTGATCATGCTGCCGAGATCAGTCTGAGCCAGCACGGAGGGGCTTTCTGGCTGGCGTTGTAGCTCTGCCGCCTGAAAGATCAGGCCAAAACGGTCAATTTGTTCGCTGCATTCGGTGTCGATCATCTGAAGGCGCTTGATCGCGGTTTCGGGCAAGTCATGGCGCCTCAACAAGGAGCGGATCAGGGTGCGAATCGTTGAAAGAGGTGTTCGCACTTCATGGGCGATGGCCTCAAGCAAGGACAACTCCTCATCCACCTTGTTCGCCGCTGAGTCTTGTTCACTCGTTTTTTGTGGGTGCTGTTGGCTCTCGGCAGGAGCTGATGCCGATGCCTGCAAGGTTACGGTGGGAGCCATGCTCGCGAGTCGCACCGCCAGGCTTGGCCAGAAGGTTTGCCCGAGGACACAGCTGCTTTGCAGAGGGCCGAGCGCTTCGAGGGCTTGATGAAGAGCCAGTGCTTGATCGGGGGCATCCTGTTTCAGCCTTTGTTCAATCAGCCCAAGCACGGTGCCAAGGATTTCAGGCTCACTGCGCATGAGCAGCTGCCGTTGGTTTGGTTCTCCATGGAGGGCTAAGGCAATTTGCACCTTGGCTGTGATCACAACCAACAGCGGGTCGTGGCTGTCCCCCTCATGAAGGGGCAGGTGCCTGAAGGTCGATGCCTGGAGTGACTGGGTGGCTCTTCCCTGGCTCTGGCCAGCTCTTAAGAGGTCTGGAGGCAGGAGGCTTGTGGTGGGCGAGGTGAGAGCTCCGAGTGCCTGCGGTGCCCAGACCCATCCCTGCAGGCTGTTCAAGAGCTGGGGTGAATACAGCGCGGGCAAGGGGGCCGCAAGCCAAACGCCGGCTGGGGCTTGTTCGTTCTGTTGAAGCGTTTCCTGAAGCGTTTCCAACGCAGCCCACCACATCCGCCGCGCCGTTGAGTCATCGGAGCATCCCGCGCTCACGCCCTGGGCCATCTGTTGGTGAATGCTCTGGAGCAACATCACTGGCTCATCGGTTCAGGGACCGCTTGGAGCGCCTTGACACCGAAAGACATAGGCCTAAGGCGAGGAAATTCACGACCATGGCGCTTCGGCCGTAACTCATAAACGGAAGGGGGATGCCAGTCACAGGACCCAGGCCAATGGTCATGAAGATGTTCACGACCACTTGAAACATCAGCATGGTGGCGACACCAATCACCACGAGTGATTCGAAATCAGAACGGCTTTGCCCGGCCACCTGCAGGAGGCGCCCCATTAAGAGGGCAAATCCGATCACAACGAGCAGCGTTCCTAAGAATCCAGTCTCTTCTCCAAGGGCACTGAAGATGAAGTCGGTGTGTTGTTCAGGAATAAAGCGCAATTTCGTGAGTTGCCCTTGAAGCAGCCCCATCCCAAACAAGCCACCCGATCCAATGCCAACGGTGCTTTGCAACAGGTGATAGCCACCCCCGAGGGGGTCTTTGGCCGGGTCCAGAAACAGCACGAGGCGATCGCGCTGATAGTCCTGTAAGCCGTGCATCCACATCCAAGGGGTGACGAGGGCCGCCGCCGATTGCATGATCATCACCAGTACGAGCGCCACCCGTTTCCAGGGCAATGATCGGTAGGCAATGATCATGGTTAAAGGGATCCAGGCCGCGAGTCCCCAGGGGAACAGACCTGCGAGCAGGGCCGTCGCCAAGGGTGAGAGCAGCAGCACGAGCCACTCAATCGGCATGCCAGACCAATAGAGCATCGTGAGAAGCAGCGCTCCAAAAACGAGCGATGTTCCGAGGTCAGGCTGGATGAACACCAGAAACCAAGGAATCGAGATGATTCCCAGCGGACGCAGCAGATCGACGGGCCGTTCGACAGGGTGCCGATCGAGCACGGCCGCCAGCAAAAGAATCGCCGACAATTTTGCGAACTCGGACGGCTGCACGTGCACTCCGCCGATGCTGATCCAGCGTTGAGCGCCAAGCGCAGTGGTGCCGATCAGGCGAACGGCCACCAGGCTGATCACCGTGATGGCGTAGATCGGAATCAGCAGTGGTTTCAGCCGAAGCAAGGGAAGCCTGGCGAGCACCAGCGCGATCACAACTCCCACAGCAGCCGTGATCCAGTGGTGATACCAGTCGGCGTAATCAGCTTGGCGCTGGGTGCTTGCGATCAAGAGACCCGCCACCATAACCATGGCGAGGGGGACACCCCATAACACCGGCTCCTTGAGTCGCCAGCCTTTGCGTCGGCGGTTGAGAGCGAACAGGCTGTGTTCACGACTCATCGGGCCCATTTTCATGCTCAGCTGATCGCTTGAAGGCTGTTGGCAACTGTCTCAGCCAGCTCTTTGAAGGCCTGTGCACTCACGGAGCTGGGGTGGCTGATGCTGATAGGTCGGCCTTGATCGCCTCCCTCTTGCACGGACATTTCCATCGGGATCTGGGCTAACAGAGGCACGTCGAAGGCGTCCGCCAATGTTTGTCCGCCCCCGGATCCAAACAGGGCATAGCTCCTGTCGGGCTGATCAGGTGGGATGAAGGCGCTCATGTTCTCAACGACGCCAAGAACCGGGACGCCCATCTGAAGGAACATGGCCAAGCCTCGCCTGGCATCTTGCAACGCCACTTTTTGCGGCGTGGTCACGATCACCACTCCTGCCATGGGAACGGCCTGGGCCAGGGAAAGTTGGGCATCGCCAGTTCCAGGTGGAAGATCGACGACCAGCACATCGCGCTCGCTCCAGTCCACCTGATACAGAAACTGGCGAATAATCCCGTTCAGCATCGGTCCACGCCAGATGACTGGTTGGTTTTCTTCGATCAACAACCCCATCGAGACCACGGCGACCCCGCAGCTCTCCAGTGGGATCATCCGCTGCTCATCACCAGAGCCATTGACCTCGGGGCTTTGATCGGCAACGCCAAGCATGATCGGTGCATTAGGGCCGTAAATATCAGCATCGAGTAAGCCAACACGGAGTCCCTGTTTTGCCAGGGAGCAAGCAAGATTGACCGCCACAGTGCTTTTGCCCACGCCTCCTTTCCCACTGCTAACGGCAATGACTTGTTTGACCCCTGGGATGGGCTGGCGTTCGGCTGCTTGGCCATGGCCGGCTTGACCAATGCCTCCTTGAGAAGGAGGGGTGCCTACTTCAATTTGGACATCTTGAATGGTTTCAAGGGCTAAAAGTCGTTCCCGTGCCTCAGCGACGATCCTGTCCCGTTGGCCTTGGGCAAAGCCAGGCAGATTGAGACGGAGCACCGCTCGGGGGGGATCCACTCGCACGCGATCCAGCCAGCCGAGATCCACAACAGAGCGATTGCTCCCTGCATCCACGATCCCTTTCAGCAACTCAGCTGCCTTTTCTGCTATGGCCATGCATCTGTTGCGTTGGGGTGGATCCTAGGGGCGCCGCCCATGACAGTCCTTCACACATGCTTGTCGGGACCGCTGTCAGGCTGAAATGGTCGTTTGATCGTTCATCGCCATTTCATGGTTCGCTCTCTCCTTAAGCGCCTCAAGGGCAAGATCTTGCTCTCCTCGGATGCCACGGGGGAGCGACCACCTTCCGATTCCCGCACGCGAGCCAGGGCGCTGGTGCAGGGCCTCCAAGATGAAATTTGCGCTGGCCTCGAGCAACTGGATGGCAGTGCCCATTTTCAGGAGGAGAGTTGGGATCGTCCGGAAGGAGGTGGTGGACGTTCGCGGGTGATGACCGAGGGGCGGGTGTTTGAGCAGGGAGGGGTGAACTTTTCCGAGGTACACGGCAAAGAATTGCCACCGTCGATCCTCAAGCAGCGTCCTGAGGCCAAAGGGCATCCCTGGTTCGCAACCGGAACGTCGATGGTGTTGCACCCTCGCAATCCCTTCATTCCGACTGTTCATTTGAACTATCGCTACTTCGAGGCGGGCCCTGTTTGGTGGTTTGGAGGGGGTGCCGATCTCACGCCTTTTTATCCGTTCCTCGAGGATGCCCGCCACTTCCATCGAGAGCACCAGCGGGCCTGTGATTCCATCGACCCCAAGCTTTACACCGTGTTTAAGCCTTGGTGCGATGAATATTTCTTCCTGAAGCACCGCCAGGAGACACGGGGGATCGGGGGGATTTTCTACGACTACCAAGATGGAAGTGGTCGCCTGTATCGAGGCCAGGACGCAGAGGGACCTGCGGCGCGTCAAGCCGCAGAAATCGGCGCGTGCCCACTGGGTTGGGACCAATTGCATGACCTGGCACGCGCTTGTGGACAAGCCTTCTTGCCTGCCTACACCCCGATTGTGGAGAAGCGCAATCCACTCCCCTATGGAGAGAGAGAACGTCAATTTCAGCTCTACCGGCGTGGCCGCTACGTGGAGTTCAATCTGGTCTGGGATCGGGGCACGATTTTTGGACTGCAGACCAACGGTCGTACGGAATCGATCTTGATGTCTCTTCCTCCGATGGCACGCTGGCAGTACGGCTATCGAGCCCCTGAAGGATCCCGGGAGGAATTACTCACAGACCTGTTTACCCGTCCGCAGGATTGGTTTGGAGATTCGACCCTTGAGGACCGTTGCCGCCCTCATCAGGCGATTGATTAACGCCTTGCTCCAAGGCATCCACCACACGTAGCGCTAAGCATTCGATCGTTTGGAGTTGCGTGTTGGGGTCGCGGAGCTTTTGCTCTAAGGGCGGTTCCAGCATTCCAATTTCGAGAATGCCGATTCCCCGCCGTGGCCCGCCTAAACCACCTCGGAACAGTCTCGGGAAGCGCCCAAAGGCCTTGCCCAGGCTTTCGTCAATCGTGTTGAGGGGTCTGTTGATGGCTGGAATGAGGCCTGAGCCGAATCCATAGGGGCTATAGGCATCGAAATGAATTTCGAGGATGTATTCGCCTTTGGCTGAACGCACCCTCGCCTGCGACCAGTTGGTCTTGGGGTGATTGTCATTCCGGATCGTGAGTGCGGGTGGGTTGTAGGCGCTGATATTGAGAGCTCGGGCCTTCCCTTGGCGAACCACGGCCTTCTGAACCTTCAAATTCCAGTACAGCTCGTCGCGCATGCGTGCATCCATCGGAGCTTGCTTCTTCACTCCAACAGCAAATCCAGGCGTGCCTGCACTGTTCATCCCCTGGGAGTCGGCATGCCCCGCCATGACGACAATGGGGGCGTCTTTTGCTAGTGGGGTCGTCCCCACCCAACGGCCAGGCTTACGGGTCCTCGCTCCCAGCAACGGGTCAGGGTTGGCTGGAGCTGGGCAGGCTGATGGCTTAACAACCGTCCTGTCTGTCTTCTCAGCGGTGCTGTCTGGACTCCAAAGGTTCTGCTCTTTTGCCTGCGTGAGCACCAGGGCGGCCATAGTCAGCACGGTGACGCCGATCGGGATGGTGACCCGTTTGCGCTGCAGCCAGGCCGGAATGGAGGGCATTGGTTTCAGATGGGGGAGGAGAGCAAAGAGCCATCGCTGGCGAGTTCAAGGGGTTCGCCTAAAGCCAGCTCGAGGGCGATCAATTCGTCGCGGTGCGCACGAAGCCTGAGGGTGCTTCCTTCTTGGGGTGCTGGTTCGATCAAACGGATTTGGATGCCTTCCTGACGGGCTGCCCGTCGGCTGTAAACCCAACCGGCGAGGGGCCCAAGCAGGATGAGCGAGAGCGGCCACCAGGAAAGCGATGGGTTGAGCTCACGCAGCACGAGTCCGAGGCAGCCTGCGCCAACCCCGCCAAGAATGGAAAGCAACACTGCTAAAGGGTTGCTGGAGGCCACGCGCCCGCGATATTCGAGCAAACAGCGCTCTGCATCGCCGCCATCGCGAATCCAACCGCGACTCTCGAGCCACGTGCAGAGTCCTTCCATGACTTCAAGCGCGGGCCTGGGGGAGTGCACCTCCACCACGGTGGTGCGATCTTTGCTGGCGGCTCGCAAGAAGAACACGAGTCCAATGGCCAACAGCAGAGTCAGCAACAATGTGGATGTCTGTGTGGTTGGCATCCGCCGCGCTTGGTCTTTTGGTCCACCTGTTCTAGGTGGTCAGGGGGTCATGTTCGAGGAGCCAGCGCTGCCATGGTTCCATCAACCGCTCAGCCTCGGCTCTGGCCTCCTCATGGAGATGGAGCATGCGGCGAGGACGGCCGCGGCTTGGACAGCGCTTGCTGTAGCACTCAAGCAGTTCTTGCTGATTTAAAAAGTCAACGGCCTGGTGCAGGACGGTTTCAGACACGCGCAACTGTGGATGTTCCCGTTGAAGTCTCTGGAGCAGTCCAGAGGGATAGCTGTCGTGCTGGAGAAGGCAGGCCAAGATCCAGCACACCGCCAGTTCGAGATCTAAAAACAGTGGTGGTGGTTGCTGAAAATAATGTTCGATATCGGCCAGGCAGTTGTGAGTGGCGCTGCGACGGTGGAGCATAAAGCCGATTGATCTCAAGTTGGTCTAGCTCGGTCTCGGTTTGATTTTCAAGCCGCGAATGGGAAAACATTCCGCGTGCGGACAGGAGGTCAAAGTGGTGAGCTGGGTCCCCACTTCTCTGTTGCCATGACTGACATCACTGCACAGCCTCGAGCGTTTGCTGTTTTCGATGGCGATCTTGATGCGGACTGGGCGGAGCGTTACAGCCATGCCACCGCTCTCGCCGTGGATACGGAAGCGATGGGTTTGATTCATGGACGGGATCGTCTCTGTCTGGTTCAAATCTGTGATGCCGAAGATCAGGTGTCCTGCGTTCGCATCGCCCTGGGGCAAACCGAGGCCCCACGCTTGAAAACGTTGATGGAACAGGCCTCGATCGAGAAGGTGTTCCATTTCGCCCGCTTTGATGTGGCGGCGCTTGCGACCGGGCTGGGCATCAGGGTGAACCCCATTTTCTGCACCAAGGTTGGGAGTCGGTTAGCCCGCACCTACAGCCCTCGCCATGGACTCAAGGAGGTGGTGATGGAGCTGGTGGGTGTGGAGCTGGATAAGCAGGCCCAAAGCAGTGATTGGGGTCGTGTGGATGAACTCAGCCACACCCAACTCGCCTATGCGGCGAACGATGCGCGCTATTTACTCCCCGCCCGAGACCGCCTCAAGGAGATGTTGCAGCGTGAGGGGCGCTGGGACCTTGCCGAGCGTTGCTTTGCTTGCATTCCGGTGATGTCTGATCTCGATCGCTTTCGCTTCACCCAGACCTTTGAGCATTGAGGCCCTAGGCCTCTGCCGTGCTGGTGGCCTGGACTTCAATCCTCCAGCATGAATTTCTCATCCAGGGGCTCTGCTTCGAGCAAGCGGTCGAGGACTTGCCCCTGATCGTGATCTCCTTGTGAGCGTTCGTTTTGTGCGTCTGCAAGCAGGGTTGTGGCCACCTCTTTGCGAGACATCAAATCCTTGGCGCCTATCTTGCTGGCAGCAAGTTCAACCCTTCGGCGGGCTGACGACTGGCTGATGCCAAGTTCGGTGGCCAGTTCCGCGCAGAGCCTGAGGTAGTCATGGTCCTGAATCGCGGGCATGGCTGAAGGACGATTGCCTCTCAGTATCCGTGGCCGAGCGGCAGTTGGATCAGAACTCGCTTAGCGATGGCTTCACTGCCACCGGCAGGCCCCATGCGTTGCCGACCTCTTCGACCCATTTGCAATCTCAAAGACGGGTCCTCGAGGAGCTTTTTCAGGCGTGTGTTGAGCTCATGGCTCGATTGGCAAGAACGCACCGCTCCGCCGAGCAAGCGACTTTGGCGTTTTGCGAACCCTTGGGTGAATTGAGGTCCTTTCCCAGGAAGGGAGAGAGCGGGAATGCCCAAGCCGACGAGTTGCTCGGTAGCTGTTCCTGCCGTGGCGACGCCCACTTCAGCCCATGGAGCCCAAAGCTCGAACTGTCCGGTCCCTAAGAGGACAAGGACTTGCCCCCTTAGCCAGCAGGCTCCCGCCTGCAACGCATCACTGGGTGGTGGACTGGATCGAAATCCTTGGCGCTTGAGTTCTGAGCCAAGGGCTTGAAGGCTTGCCGTGCTGCCAAGCGCGACCAGCACGGCAATCGGTCGGTCGCTGGGCAACGGTGCCAACCCGAGCAGTAAGCGGCTGAAGTTGCGCTCCGCTTCTGGCATGCGGCTTCCGCACAGCAGCAGGATGCGCCTGCAGCGACTCAGGCTGGCAGGGGCGGTTGCATTGCTCAACCCATCCATCATCGGATTGCCAGGGGCTTCCGCGCGGACCCCATGCTTTCGCAGTCCTCGCGCTGTTAAGCGGTCACGGGTGACCACCAAACGGCAGCGTTTGTTGCGCATGAGCAGCCATTCCCACGGATCCCATTCGCTCCCTTTGAGGGCGTGATAGTGATCGCTGAGGTCACGACCAGGGCCGCTGGACCAGGTGTAATCGCTTTTTGGGGTGCCCACAAAGGCGAAGGGCCGTCCCGAACCCCAAGCCATCAAGAGCGGGAGCAGGTCTCCCACGGCAAGGACGGCGTCAATCTCAGTGCGGAGTTTGCGCAGGCATCGCCACTGCTGCCATGTGAGCAGGGGTAGCCCAGCGATTAAATCCGCAAAGAGGCCACTCAGGCTTTGGTTGCTAAATCCGCCACTTGGGAGCGGCGCAGCGGGCCCAACTTGTTGGACCCAGCCTTTTTCGATGGCTTGCCTGAAGCTTCCGCCCGTCCCAACCAGTGGCAACACCTTCAGGGTTAGTTGCGGACGTTGGGTCCGAAGTGCCTCGATGATCTTTAAGGCGATGAGGTCTTCCCCGTGCCCATTGCTGATGAGCAGCAGGGAACCTGAACCCTCGCTGATACGATCCGCTAGTGGAGCTGAGGCTCCCTGAATGGCGGCATGGCCAAGTGGTAAGGCAGAGGATTGCAAATCCTTTATCCCCAGTTCGAATCTGGGTGCCGCCTTTGATCTCAAAAGACCCGAACGAGATCTTTTTATGATTTGGCGTATCTTCACGCTACGCAAAATCCTCGAATGTCTTGCTCAGAATCTGTCTCATTTGAGATGGGTAGTTGGCTCTGCGTTGAAGGGCACTCGTGGGGCTTGCGCTTGTCTCCCTTAGGCATCTTCCCAGATCTTCGTGAGGACAACGCTTGATCGTGCGCTTGGGTTCGTGCCTCGCAAAGGGGTGCTTGGTTGTTGGGGATGAGGGTTGAGCCTTGAGGCGTTGGCTCTTGTGAATGACGCGCTGGAGGTCGAGGGTTAAGCGAAAAAAAAGCCCCAGGAGCGTTCGATCTCCTAGGGCCTGAGTCGTTCTCATGCGACCGCACCGTTCTATCCGAATTGCTGAGTATTTGTGCTTACGGAATGCCGGCGGTTGAGGTTCGGTTCTCCGTGGCAGCTCCCGTTCACTCGCGCCTGATCTGCCTTTGTGCCTGGGTGGCGATGGAGGGGTTTCAGCAGCAAAATACAAGTTCTTTGCGAGGAAGATCAGGTGAAAAATATTAGAAATAGGGTTTGTATTTTGCTTGAAGAAGAGCAAGCTGGTCGAAAAAGCACGTATGTTGTTAAGGCTATTGGGCTTTTAATTGTCTTCTCCATTCTGCTGGCAATTCTTGCGACGGAGCCGGCGGTTCGTGGCCCTTATCTTGATCTTTTGGCGAAATTAGACCTGGTCGTCGCAATCTTGTTTCTTGTGGAATACCTTTCCCGTTTATGGATTGCGCCGCTCCGAGACGGGGCGCGAAAAGGAGTGAGAGGCGCCTTGGATTTCGCGATCACTCCAATGGCGATTCTTGATCTTGTTGCGATTGCGCCAACGATCCTTGGATTTATTAGTCCTGAGCTCTATCTGCTTCGACTGATTCGTCTTGTGCGAATTGGCAAGATAGGGCGTTCTAAGCGCTTTCAGAAAAGTGTGAAGCACTTTAATCACGCTATTACGTCGAAAAAGGAAGAATTGCAAATTTCTGCCATCTATTCGGCTGTCGTGATTTGCATCAGTAGTGCATTGATGTATTTGGTTGAAGGAAGCGTGCAAACCGAGCAATTTGGCTCCATCCCTCGGTGCTTATGGTGGTCAGTGATTACCGTAACGACGGTTGGCTATGGAGATGTATCTCCAGAAACAGCAGCTGGAAAGATTGTTGCTGCGATGACGGCATTGTTTGGGATTGCTGTGATCGCAATCCCTATTGGCATTATTTCTTCTGGATTCACAGATTCTCTGAGTTTAGAAAAAACGGATTTAGATTCCAAGAGTGGTTGAGATTGCAGCCCAACCACTAGAAGACCTGATCTCTTGGTTGGCATGTGTTCTGTTTGTTTAATACGGTCAAATAAAAAATTTTGAAATCTAGAAATGAGCCTCTGCTTTGTAGATCTCACCATTGATGTGCAGAGCGCTGCAGCGCAAAACTCTGTCTTTCAAGCTGCATTCTCCGTTGTTAGCGGCCCAAGCCTTGGGTAAGCCCGTTGCAATTCCATTGGAGTTGAATGAAGCTTCTGCCACGCTTGAGACTGCGCTTTGCCACGACTGGGCTTCTAAGCGACAGGTTCCAGCGCTGCATTTCAAAGGTGATTCTCCCTGTGTTGTCAGTGTGACGAACGTGAGCTGCCTACGGGAATTTTTGGTGCTGCCGTGACCAATCAAGCGGACCGCTACGACGGAGGCACTGCGTCCTTTGAGCTGCAAGGTGATGCAAGCAGAGCTTTCTTGCTTGCTGCCGGTGAAGGAACACTCCTTCGTGTTCGTTTCATAGCGGCCAATTTTGAGATTCGGATCGGCAGCAGCCCCTCTTAAGGGAAAGCTCATCGCGCTGCTCAGCAGCAGCAAGGTGCTGAGGTGCAAAGCAAGAGAGCGATCCATCATCTGTTCAGTAATCCTTTGTTCAGTAGTCGTTATCAGCGACGCAAATCCCCATGCATCGGATGCCATTGCTGGCGGTGCGACGGCAGTGGGGACAAAGGACCTTTTCGCTTTGGTCTGTTGTGACCCCATCTCCTGCTCGATCGGCATCGGAGCTGGATGGTTTGCTCGTTTGCATGATGGATTCTGCGATCGATGCCATGGCGAGCGCTGCTTTACGACGATCATGGCGTGAACAGTGAAAGGCCGGCGTGACGGGAATCGGATTTGGGACTTGGGCCTGGGGCAATCAATTGCTGTGGGGTTACCAGCCGGAGCGTGATGATCCCGATCTTGCGGCCACTCTGAGAGCAGCTGTTCAAGGCGGATTGTCGCTTGTGGACACCGCCGATTCCTATGGAACAGGACGCCTCAATGGGCGTAGCGAACGGTTGCTGGGTCAGTTTCTGCGTGCCATGGATCCTGTTCAGTCCCAAAAGCTCAAGGTGGCAACCAAGTTGGCTCCATTCCCTTGGCGGCTGGGACGCGGCGGGTTTAAGCGTGCGTTTGATGCCAGTAAAGAGCGTTTGGGAGGACGTTTGGATCGAATTCAATTGCATTGGAGCACGGCTCGCTATGCCCCTTGGCAAGAGTTGCCTTTGCTCGATGGGCTTGGGGACCTCGTCGAGCAAGGCTTGGTGCCAGAACTGGGCTTGTCCAACGTGGGGCCCAAGCGTCTTCGCTTCCTCCATGAACATCTCTTGAACAGAGGGATCTCCTTAAAAAGCGTGCAAGTTCAGCTGTCTCTGCTTGCTCCTGAACCGGTTCTCCATGGCGAGTTGGCGGACGTGTGCCGGGAGCTTGGTGTTGAGTTATTGGCCTATAGCCCCCTAGCCCTCGGGATTTTGGCGATTCCTCCGGGAGCGCAAGGCACCACCGCAACGATGTTGCGTTCAAGGTTGTTTCAGCGTCTGCTCCCAGCCAGTGAGGGCTTGCGTGCCGTCATGGTTGAGATCGCTGCAAGCCGAAGCGCTTCGATGGCCCAAGTGGCTTTGAATTGGTGCCGGGCCCATGGTGCTTGTCCGATTCCAGGATTGCGCCGCCCAGCCCAAGTAATTGATGTCACTCAAGCTTTGCAATGGTCGCTGAGTGAAACCGAGAGGCAAGCTTTGGATCAAGCCAGTCAAAAAACAGTGGCACGCATGCCAGCTAATCCATTTCAGAGTGCCTGATCAGCAGGATCAGGATCAGGACTTACAACCACTGGCAAAGAGGATGCTTTGCCCTGGAATGGAATGACCTTGACCGGAGATGGATTGGACGTCTCTTCCTGCGCCTTGGATTGTTCACAGGCATTCAAAGCTTCTTGAAGAAGAGAATCAAATGTGGCTCCTGGCAGACGATGCCGGGCGATTTCAAGAAATGTTCTTGGTAGGGACTCCCCTGCAGCGCTCAGGACCGCTGGGTTTTCACGGCGCTGCTGTTGCTCCTCTTCAATGGCACGAAGGAAACGATGGGTCACGTCTCGCTTGGTGCAGGCCTTAATCAGGGTGTCGCGGTCGGCAATTGGCTGATCCGCAATCTCTTCAAGTTCAACAATCCTGCGCTCGAGGCTCTCGAGAACTTCAGCAGCTTCTTTGGTGATGTTGGCGAGTTGTCCGTCCGACAGGAAGGGCATATCGGCTACAAAGACCTTTCCATGATCTTTGAGGGCTAGAAAAGTAGGCCTGGCCCCTTGTCGATGGCCTGATGCACGGTCATAATTCCCGCCTAGAGGCCTCCGTGGAGGCGTAGGACCAGCAGAAGATCGTCTACGGGTCGTTCTCTGAATTTTATCGAAAGCCATTTCTAGTTAAAGATTTAACGCTCTGCTTGCGGCTAATGCCGAAGTGCCATAGCAACACTAACGATTCATACCCTAAATGGGTTTGAGAGCGCAGCCAGTTTTATGAGCTGACGTCTTCTATCGAATAGGGGGCGGAATTCATGTTGGAAGTCCCAACACGGGTCCGTTTCCATCCCCGCCTGTTGAACGTTCGATCCGTCCGATGGTCCAGGCCTGAAGCCCCTGTGATTCGCATGCTTTCTCAGCGACCGCAACCCCTTCTTCGGGGACGATTAAGCAGTAACCAATGCCGAGATTGAAGGTATGCCAGAGGTCTCGTTCGGGGATGTCGCCATGGGATTGCAACCAGTCATAGACAGCCGGGCGTACCCAGCTCGAAGGGTCCACGCTTGCTTGTAAACCGTTCGGTAGGCAACGAGGCAGGTTTTCTGGAAGCCCGCCTCCTGTGATGTGAGCCATTCCGTGAAGGGGTGTTCCTGCTTCGAGCAGGGTTTTCACAAGACGTCCATAGAGCTGTGTGGGGGTGAGCAAGGTCTCGATCAGAGGTTGATCGTCGGGACCGAATCTGGTTTCAGCATTGGCGCCAGCTTGGGTGAGCACCCTGCGCACCAGGCTGAAGCCATTGCTGTGAATGCCGCTGCTGGCAATGCCCAGAATGCGATCGCCCGCGCGGATCTGCCGCCCGTCTATCAGCTGCTCTTCTTCAACAACAGCCACGCAGAAGCCTGCTAGGTCGTAACGCCCTGGTGGATAGAACCCTGGCATTTCAGCGGTTTCACCACCCAACAAAGCGCAGCCACTCATGCGACATCCCTCGGCAATGCCCTCCACCACCGTGGCCATCGCTTCAGGGCTCAAAGCTCCAGTGGCCATGTAGTCGAGGAAAAAGAGGGGTTCTGCCCCACTGGTGATCACGTCGTTGACACACATGGCGACAAGGTCGATCCCCACGTCGTGATGCCGGCCATGGTCTTGAGCGAGTTCAAGCTTGGTGCCAACGCCATCAGTCCCTGACACCAACAGGGGTTTCTTGAGTCCTGCGGGAAGGCGCATCAGGCCGCCAAAACCACCGAGTCCGCCCACGACCTCTGGCCGGTGCGTGGCTTCCACGCTCTTGCGGATTCTGTTGACGAAGGCGCGCCCCGCCTCCACATCGACCCCAGCGGTTTTGTAGTCCATTCAAAAATGCTTCACTTCAATGATCCTCCTCTTTCATGGCTCGTGCTGTGCCTGATCTGGGATCGTCCGAGCCATTGATGAGTGTGGCTTTTCTCTGAGATCAGGCTCCCTAATGCGTTATTCGTTCTGTTGTGTTGCGTAGCCCTGTGCGGGTGTGACATCTCAGGGTTGCGTCAATGATTTCGTTCAAGCGAGATGTCTCAGCGTTCCTGAACACGATTGAAAAAGGTTTTTAGCTTGCTCAAAGTTTGAAACGAGAGATCGTTCGGACCAGACGACCTTTACCGCTTTGTTTTCGGACAAGGGTCGCTCTAACAAGGCCGAACCATCGACTTGCATGCACCGATCTTTCCCCTTCGCAACGCTCGCCACTGGGCTCTTCGCTACAGGCTTTGCCCTGTTTCCAGTGTTGGCGCGTGATGTACCCACCATTGATCTCTACGACCCTTTCGAACCCTTGAGCTCGGAGTCCGTTCAGGCCTCTGCTCCAACAGCCCCGGCGGTGGCTTCTCCCCCTGCCGTCGCTCCGCCGAAACCTGCCAAAACGTTGGTTGTTTCCACCTCAACCGGAGAAGCCAGCTGGTACGGACCTGGCTTTTTTGGCAATCGCACCGCTAATGGAGAGGTGTTCAGGCCAGGAACCATGACCGCAGCGCATCGCACGTTGCCTTTTGGAACGAAAGTGAAGGTGACGAATCTGAGAAACGGCAAAGAAACGATCGTACGAATCAATGACAGGGGCCCATTCAGTGGCCATCGCGTCATCGATATCGCCCATGGCGCTGCCCAGCACCTTGGGTTGGTGTCAAGCGGCATTGCTCAAGTGCGCCTCGAGGTGCTCCGCTGAGCATTCAGGTTTGTCAATCCCTGCATGAACTTCAACGTTGGCGTCAATCCTGTGACGCCTTCGTGCATTTTGTCCCAACGATGGGGGGGCTTCATCACGGCCACGCAAGCCTGATTGCGGCGGCCTCCCGCCCAAAGGCAGGTGCGGCAGAGACTTTGGTGAGCGTGTTCGTCAATCCTTTGCAGTTCGGTGCAAATGAGGATTTCGCTCGCTACCCACGAACCTTGGAAGCGGACTGCGAACTGGCGGAGCTGTCTGGTGCTTCTGCAATCTGGTGTCCAGACGAGCAGCAGATTTACCCCGGTGGGATGGCTGAATCCTGGAGGGTTCAGGCGCCGAAATCGTTGCAGTCACGATTGTGCGGATCAACAAGGCCTGGTCACTTCGATGGTGTCGTCACAGTGGTGTGCCGACTGTTGGCATTGGCTAGGCCGCATCAGTTGTTTTTGGGGGAAAAGGATTGGCAGCAACTCACCATTCTTCGCCGCATGGTGGTGGACTTGGGCTTGGACGTCCGGGTGCGCAGTGTGCCCACCGTGAGGGATGGTGATGGTCTGGCTAGCAGTTCGCGCAACCGCTACCTCAACGCTCAAGAGCGTCAGCAAGGGGTGTTGTTTGCCCAGGTTCTACGCGATGCGAAATCTGCGTTCTTGAGTAGCAGCATGTCGCCGGACCCTGGTCAAGTTCGCCGTCATCTTGAGGAGGGAGGACTCGGAGTGGAATACGTCGACGTTGTTGACCCCTGGCTCTTACAGCCTTCCCAGCCCCATGAGGCATCCATTAATTTGCTTGCAGCTGCTGTTCGATGTGGCAGCACTCGCCTGATTGATCATGTCTTTTTAATGACGCGTTCTCCCCTCGTTGCCATTGATGGTCCTGCTGGTGCTGGTAAAAGCACGGTGACCAGGGCCTTTGCTGAGCGCCTCGGACTGGTCTACCTCGATACAGGAGCGATGTATCGCGCCGTGACGTGGTTGGTGCTCGAGCAGGGAATTGATCCTGCGGATTCTGCGGCTGTGGACGCTGTGTTGCGGGATCTCGAGGTCGAACTTGCGCCCTTGCAGCAAGGTGTGCAGGCGGTGCGTGTCAATGGCCACGAGGTCACCGATGCCATTCGCGATCCGCAGGTGACGGCGTCGGTATCAGCGGTCGCGGCCCACGCTTGTGTTCGTGCTGCGCTGACTGCCCAGCAGCAGCGCATGGGCGCAGCGGGCGGTCTTGTCGCTGAAGGTCGTGACATTGGCACTGCAGTGTTTCCGGATGCAGAGCTCAAGGTGTTTCTCACTGCAACGCCGAAAGAGCGCGCTCGACGCCGTGCCCTCGATTTGGAGGAGAGAGGACATGAGGTGCCAGCTCTGCCCGACCTAGAAGCACAGATTGTTGAACGCGATCGCCTTGACAGCACCCGTGAGGTGGCGCCCCTGCTTCAGGCCGACGATGCCGTCGAGTTGATCAGCGATGGCATGAGCATCGACCAGGTGATTGATGCCTTGGAAGATCTGTTCCGCCGTCGGGTGGCGGAAGAGGTTTGGCCAACCCCCGCCTAACGGTTAGCGCTCAGTTGTTGGAGCCAAGAGGTCGTCTAGAAGGCCTTCGCAGGCATCTTCGAGTAGATCGAGCACATGTTCGAAGCCCTGCTCACCTCCGTAATAGGGATCTGGAACCTCGAGCGTGTCTGCCCGACGCGCATGGCTGAGCATGAGGCGAATCTGGGCTGTGCTTCTGGGGCCGAATTCTTTGGCCATGCTGGTCACACTGCGCAGGTTGTCCCGATCCATGGTGAGAACGTGATCAAAACTCTCTAGGTCGCCGCGTTCGAGTTGGCGGGCACGACTGGGCAGATGAATCCCTCGCCGCATGGCGGCTGCTTGCATGCGCTGATCGGCTGGATTTCCTACATGCCACCCACCGGTACCAGCGGAATCAACAAGAAACTGGTCCGTGAGCTCTCTCTGCTCGATGAGGTGAAGAAACACGCCTTCAGCGGCGGGTGAACGGCAGATATTGCCGAGACAGACAAATAGCAACTTTGTTGTCATGAGGCCTTCAGGCGTTGCAGTGCCAACTTTGCCCTGAGACGCACCACGCCCACCTCTTCAGACTCCCCCGCAAGGGTGTTCAGCGTGCTGCTGGCTTGATCACGAATGTTCCCAAGAATCCTGCAATGGAGGAGGCAAAACTCCAACCCGTAGGCCACGGCGTAGCGCACGACCCACTCTCCATCCTCCCCTGCATCAATCAGGGCCTGAAGACAACGCTCTGTTCTGTCTGGCGAATGGATCGAAGCTCCACTGATGGCGGCCAAACCTTTGGCCGCGGCGCGACGCACGCTCGGGGCGATGTCCTGTTGGAGGGCCTGAATCAGCACATCGGTGCCGCGAGGATCCTTCAGTTCGGCCAAGGCGCGAATCGCCCATGCCCTAGCGCCGTAATCATGGGCATTGAGATTGCGAAGCAGGATCGGCACTACATCAGGGCCAAGGGCAATCAGTCCTCCCATCGCCACCGCTCCCACCGCTGGGTTGTTGAAGCTGAGCACTTCGATCAGTTTTGGCGCTGCCTTGAGATCCTTCAGGGTCGATAGCGATCGGGTGGCTTGGATCAGATCTGGAGTTGTGCGGGCACGATCGAGCTCTCGAATCGCGCTGCTTAGAAGGTCGGAGTGCGTCACAACAGTGAATCCATGGCGTCCAAAACCTTGGAATCGCCAGATTGTTCGGCCAATCCACGTAAGGCAACCAATTTGAGGCTGTTCTCAGCGGCGGTGGCTTGAATGGCTGGAAGGGAGGGGAGCCATCCTGTGGCCCCGAGATCGAGCAGCGCTCCACGGCGAACGAGCGGTGTTGGATCGTTGAGCAGTTGTTCCAACTGTTGGGCCCATTGCCCGTCTTGGGTGAGCTGCAGCATCGCTCGACACGCTGCACTACGAATCAAAGCTCGAGCGTGGTTGCAAAAGGGACGAATCACATTCAGCACGTCGGCTCCGTTGCTGCCAATCGATCCAAGCGCTTCAAGAATGGCTTCACAGGGCTCTTGCAACAGAGCTGAGTTCGGACGTTCTTGGCCAGCGATGGTTGGCCCGCTGGCGAGAAGGGAGCAAAGCGCTTTTACGGCGTTGGGGGCTTGCATCGAACCCAAGCTGCGTGCGGCTGCTTCTCGGATGCCGTAGTCATTGGATTGAAGGAGGCCTGAAAGGATGTCGGACGTCGAGGTCTCTTGGAGCCAACCCAGAGAGCGAATGGCATTGAGTGCAACCCCGCGACGATCTTGATCGTCTGGATGCTCCTGAAAAGTTTGCAGGGTTTTTAGGAGCAGGGGCACCGTCTGGGGATGTCGACTGCGCATCCTTCCGAGCCACCATGCGGCGTAGTACTGGTCAGACAGATCTGCTTCTTGCTGCAGATTGCTGATGACTTGCTCTTCACTGAGGGGAGGGTGGTCGGCAGCGTCTGTAGTTGGAGTGTTGATTATGTCCATTGCGCAGGGATTTCCTCGCCCCATGTTTTGGTGCGTAAAAACCGAAACTCGCCCGCGATGGATCCCCAGCAGCGTTCATGGGTGACCGGGTCATGCCCTCGGTCGAGTGTTTCTAAAGCATCACCTTTGAGATGAAAGGTGCTGACTAAAACCGTGTCTTTCCCATCGCGTCGCACGATGCATTGGCATCCCGGTTCCATTTCACCGCGGTAGCCGCCATCAACCTCTGTGACTTGGTAATGGCATTGATCCATGGAGATCAGATCCTTGTCTTGAATTTGTCCTCGACAATCTGGATCAAACGTCGCTTCTGCAAAGCGATCCGGGTCCAGGAAGGTGTGGTTCCAGAGCTTGATCACTCCTGGGGATCGTTCTTCTGCTCTGATGACCCTTAAGCGGTAGGGATGGCTGGGATCTACGGCATAGGTCTGCTCCAGCAAAATCGATCCAGGTTGTAAGTGGAGGAGAGGTGTGTAGCGCAGAAAGATGTGAGCAAAAAAAGGCGGATTTTCGAATGCCTGCTCTTGGTTGCTGTATTCACCACAAATCTGCTGAACAAAACGGCGTACGGATGGCGTCATGTTCCGCTTTTAGGAGTTGGTTGACAATAAAAAAGAGCCCCTGGATGGGGGCCCCTTTTGACCAAAAACTCTTGGATTGATTTAGATCAGATCAGAGCGTTAATGGCGTAGTCGATGTAGCTGTTGGCTTCAGTGCCGGCATTGCCAGACAGACCGTGGTTGGCCTTGATGTACTTAAGGGCTTCCACATACCAGGATGGAGAAAGCTCAAAGGTGCGGTTGATCTCATCGAGACCAGCGATCAGGTAATCGTCCATGGGGCCTGTGCCACCAGCCACCAGGCAGTAGGTGATCATGCGCAAGTAGTAACCGATATCACGGGCACACTTGGCTTTGCCTTCAGTGGTGGTGGAGTAGTTCGAACCCTGCATCTGAGTGGTGTAGGGGAACTTGGTGTAAACGGCTTGAGCGGCACCGTTCACCAAGGAGTCAGCCTTGGCGGTGAGACCTTTGGCAGCCTCGAGGCTGGCTTTGGCGCGATTGAAACGGCCAGAAGCAGCCTGAACTTCAGTGTTGCTGAGGAAGCGGCCTTGTGAATCGGCTGCTGCTACAGCTTCGGTGAGGGGAGTTTTCATTGTTGAAAAGGGATTGAATCGTCGAGTCGGCTATGCCTGATCAGGCCACTGCAGCAGCAGCGCGGTCGAAATAGGTGCCGATTTCACTGGAGAGGGAAGAGCAATCACCTGAGGAGATGCCGGCTTTGTCGTTGACGATTGCCAGGGCAGCTTCTTTCATCAAGTTGACGCCAGCTGCAACGGAGGCGCCTGGTGTGCCCAAAGCCAAGTAGGTCTCGCGCAGACCGTTCAGGCAACGATCATCAAGGACAGAAGCGTCACCTGTGAATGCTGAGTAGGTGACGTAGCGCAGGATGATCTCCATGTCGCGAAGGCAAGCAGCCATGCGACGACTGGTGTAAGCATTGCCACCAGGAGCGATCAATGCAGGCTGCTGAGCAAACAGCTGGCGAGCAGCGTTGGCAACGATTGTGGAAGCGTTGCTGGAGAGACGACTCACAGAGTCGAGTCGCTTGTCGCTGTCGGAAACCATTGCCGACAGGGCATCGATTTCGCTGGAACTGATGAACTGGCCCCGGGCATCGGCCTGGGCGACAACCTTAGTGAAGGCGTCGAACATGGGAGAACTCCTTGGAACTGTCTGGAGGGGAAAAAGTCTTCAGACCTGGATGAGGACGGCACGGAAGCTGTGCCCATCCCGTCGGAACTGATTCTGACTAAAGAGGCTTGTCGCCCCCGACAGCTGTTCATAATGTTTAACTCCCCAGGTGGCAGAGGCCATCTGCCCAGGGCGTTTTCTCCCCCTACTCCAGGTCGAATAGAACGCCGTGAATGAAGTTTTCGGTCCACTCGGGCCCGTGGAAGCGTCCAAGCATTCCGCGGGCGGGATCTTTCTCAGACCTGTAGGCGGTGTACTTCCGCTGTCCGCTTAAGAGATTTTGTTCTCGGTCTGAGCTCACGGATGTCGCTTCTTTGACCAGATCCAAATACAGATGGAGATAGTCGAGATAGGCCGGCATCACAGCCTTTTCAATCAGCGCATCCCCTTCAGCTCCAAGCGGTAACCGCGTCCAAAGGAAGCAGGGCGAGAAAAAGGGCTGAGCTTCTTCAGGGATGGGGCCTCCATCGGGAAGCTCTCGTCTCCAGCGCTCAAAAAGCGGCGTCAGCCTTGACCAGACGTGCTCGGTATGCGTCGCGTCCGATTTAAGGGCTGGTTGAAGATCAAGAGCGATGAGGTGTCCGTTTGGAAGCGTGACGAGATCGGCGCCGAAAAAAGGCAGGTCATAGCTGGTTCTGGGATTCATCACCAGGTTGAGAACGGACGCGGCTGAACCGGCTTCCACGCATGCGGCTCTGACCTGTCGAAGCTTTTCTGTGCTGCATCCCCAGGTTTCGGTGGTGGCACTGAACGGCCTTGCCTTGGAGCCACCGGTGTTGTGCTTATGCAGATAGGTCTGCTCAATCGGGTATGCCGTCGGCTGCATCGGCAGCAGTTGAGCGATGGCCTGATCGAGAAACGGTGCCCAGCGCCATCCTTCTAATTGAATGGGGTCGAGGCTGGATTGGCGTGAGTCGCTCATAACGCAGCAGGGAAGAGAAAGGTGTGCAGGAATTTGTCAGACCAGGCTTTCCCGAAATGACTGGTAAACAAACCGTGAGCAGGATCCCGTTCGGCGCTGTAAACGTCATAGGCAATTTGAAGTCTGTCGACTTCGTCTGGCGGTAGCTGCGAGGGAACGGATTTGGCCGTGTCATGCAGCTCCCAGAAACATTTCATGAACTCATCAAAGGCCTGTGGGAGTGATTCGTGGGCTTGCTCAGCTCCCCCTCTGCAAAACAACAGCCACGGAGAGAAATATTGATGGGGGTCAAAGGAACGCATCGTTTCTTCCCCATTCAGTTCAGGGAAGCGTTCATTGAGCGCTTTCAGGCCTGAGAAGTGGCGTTTCAGGTATCCCTCGTCCTGAATCAAGGGTTGGAAATCAAGAACCGCTACCAACTTTTGACGCGCGCCAAACCAAAGAAGATCGATTCCCAGAATTGGATGATCGAGGTCATGGGATGGATAAGCCACGGAGTTGAGGACCTGCAGACTCTCTCCGGCATCTAGACGGGTGACACGCCAACGCCGGAAGCCCGGAACGTCCCATAACCAGCTGCGAATCGTGCTGGCGTTGCGCTCAGATCGCTGTAATTCGAATTCAGGAGAGATGGTTTGGGTCTGGCCTCCCCTCGCTTTGATGTCTTGATGCAGAGTTTCGAGAAAGGGGTCGAACATTTCAGATCTCTCGTTCTGCGGTGTGCCTGGCAAGGGCCAGAATGTCAGCGTCGCTAGGGCAACGACGCTCTGTGCAGTAAGTCGTCATGGTGACGCCGTCGAGGTTTTGTACGGAACTCACGCGCATGCGCAGCTGGTCGGTCACAAACCAGCAACGTTCAATGCCAACGCTGGTGTCGTATCGGGTAGTGATCGTTAGCACTCCATCTTCAGCAAAGCAGTAAGAGCTCAGAACAGCTTGTTTTTCGACGTATCCCTTGTCTCGAACGAGGAACCCTTTTGCTGAATCTTCAGGGTTCACGACGTTTACAAGAGCCGCTGCACGATCCTCACTCCGATCGCTCAGTTTGAGATTGCTTTCCCACCAGAAACGTGCACCTCCGCAGCCTCGGGAGGGGTCCACACCCAGAGCTGCGCAAATAGCGGCCACACTGTTGTCATTAGGGCCGAAGGGCTCAACGATCAGGTTGGAATCTCCATCTTCATCATCTTGATGGTCTTGGTGATGGACCACGCGACGAATCATCCAGATGCCGGCGCTGGCTTCAAGGAATGCCGTCATCGTCATGGGTGTTTCAAACCCGTCGGTCGGGAGAGACGATCCCTCAGCACTCATGACCTCTAAAGATGAGTCGCTCACTGTCATAGGGCCATTCGACTGAAAGGTAGGGACTGTCTCCATTAATTGGAGGCTTTCACCGTTCGAACTTGTTCTTCGAGTTGATGAAGGATTTGGGTGAGACGTTGAAGCTCTGGGTGCTCCGCAATGGAGGCATCGATGCGTTTCTGAGGGAGTTTGAGCTTTTGACCCATGCCAATCACATCTTTGCGTAGCCGTTCCATGTAGGCCGTGAGCTCTTCAATCGACTCTTGAAGTTCGCTCAAAGATGATTCAGCCATCGCCTTTCAAGGGTTTTGGAAAGGCTAATAGAGGGGTTTGCTTGGAAAACCGCTCGCGCGAGCGGTTTAAATCTGAAGCAAATGTTAAATACTGCCCCGCCCCGTGCTGGTTGAGCAGGATTTTGGACTTCTCTCGGTCATCGAACCCTTTCCAGGACAGGCTCTCTTAGTGATCGGCTCAAAACGGTGACGAACCTTTGCGTGATCTGCACAAAACGCACGGCCCCCCAGTTTGCGCCCCTTAAGTTGATTGGGCTTTCGACCACGAAACGGATACGTCAGGTTTTCTTGACTCCTTATCAAGTCTTAGGCCTCAAGCTCCCTTAGTCCGGCTCCCAATGCTCGACGCATTCTCCCGCTCAGTTTTGAGCGCTGACGCCAAAACCGCTCCTGTTGGTGCTGGCGACATCGCTGCTCTCCGTTCGTACGTTGCCGACGGCAACAAGCGACTTGACGCTGTCAACGCAATTACATCTAATGCTTCCTGCATCGTTTCCGATGCAGTGACAGGCATGATTTGTGAGAACACAGGTCTGATCCAGGCCGGTGGTAACTGCTACCCCACCCGTCGCATGGCTGCTTGCCTGCGTGATGGTGAGATCGTTCTCCGTTACATCTCCTACGCACTTCTCGCCGGTGACGCTTCTGTCCTCGACGATCGTTGCCTGAATGGTCTGAAAGAGACCTACATCGCTCTTGGTGTACCTGCACAGTCCGCAGGCCGCGCTGTTGCCATCATGAAGGCTTCAGCGACTGCGCACATCGGCGAGACCAACACCCCCGCACTGGGTGGCACCAAGTTCCGCAAGATGGAAACCATCCAGGGCGATTGCTCTGCTTTGGTTGCTGAGGCTGCCTCTTACTTCGATCGCGTGATCAGCGCCATCAGCTGAGTCATCCGGTTTTTCTTTTTTTAACGCAAACCTCCATCTAAAGGATCTCAACGATGAAATCCGTCGTCACGACCGTTGTGACTGCTGCAGATGCAGCAGGTCGCTTCCCTTCTCAGAACGACCTCGAAGCCGTTCAAGGCAACATCCAGCGTGCTGCTGCCCGTCTTGAAGCTGCTGAAAAGCTGGCTTCTGGTCTCGATGCAGTCACCAAAGAAGCTGGTGATGCTTGCTTCAACAAGTATCCCTACCTCAAGCAGCCCGGTGAGGCTGGTGAGAACCAGACCAAGGTGGACAAGTGCTACCGCGATCTGGGCCACTACATGCGCCTGATCAACTACTGCCTGATTGTTGGCGGTACAGGCCCTCTCGATGAGTGGGGCATCGCTGGTGCTCGTGAGGTTTACCGCGGCTTAGGTCTGCCTACTTCCGCTTACGTGGAAGCTCTCACCTACACCCGTGACCGCGCTTGTGCACCTCGTGACATGAGCCCCCAGGCTCTGAACGAGTTCAAGTCCTATCTCGATTACACCATCAACGCTCTTTCCTGAAGACGTTGGTTTAGGTCCTTAAACGGAACGAAAGGAGGCCAATTGGCCTCCTTTTTTTATGCCACTTCCCAAGCTAGCGATGAAGTGGATTGGTTTTCTAGTAGATTTATAGGGACGATTTGATGGGTTTCAAGCGTCTTTCATTGCTTTGATTTCATGGCTTCTTCGAATGACCAGCGTCGTGAATTGGATGATCTCTTCGCTGATCTAGCCCATCCCAATCCGAGGATTCAGCAAGAGGCTTATACAGCAATGGTTGATGATTGGCCGGAAGAATCTGTTCCACGCTTGTTGTCTTTACTCGATCAACCAGATGTTTCTTTGCGCCGCGCCGCGGTGCGTGGTTTAGGTGCTTTTGGAGTGTCGACTCTGCACCCCCTAGCTGACTTGTTTGCTCAGAGCACCGATGCAACGGTGCGGGCAAGTTGTGTGAAAGCCTATGCGCAGATCGCTTCAAACTATCCAGAGCAAGACTTCAGCTCCGAGGCGATGTCTCTCTTAGAAGTTGCTCTCGATGATGCCTCGCCAGTTGTTTCTCAGTCTGCCGTGATGGCATTGGGCCAAGTGGGCACGCAAGCACTCCCTCTTTTGATTCGCATTTGTAAGGGTGGCAATATTGCTCATATTCAGTCTGCAGCGATGGCATTAGCAGAAATTCCAGATCCTGCGGCGGAACAGTGCTTAAGAGACATTTTGGCTGACCCTGAAACAGATCCACTCTCGCGTGAGACCGTCGATGCTTCTTTAAGTCGGATGATTGGCCAAAGGTAATGCCAGGGGAAGATGATCGCTGAGGCTTGGCAATCGATTAATCATTTTCGTCGCGAGATAGTTGATTGATTGCAAGGTTGAAAATGGTAATCACGCTGCTGTCTTGTTCCTGCTCAAGTTCTGTGCGAAGTCTCGAGATCACCTGCGGATCCCTAAGTTTCATGAGTGAAAGTGCTGCATTCTTTCGTACTTGAGCATCTTGATCGCGCAACATTGGTAGTAGGAGTGGGGCTCCCCAGTTGGTGTCATGAAGCTTCCCTAGCAATGTGGTTGCCTCGGCTCGAACCTCTTCTTCTGGATCCTTCAGGGCATTTTGCAGAAGTTCACGGGCGTCAAGATCGTCAAGTTGTTGGATCTGATCACCCAGTGCTGCAATGGCGGCTGTTCTCACTTGTGCATGTTCTGAACAGGCTGCTTTGCGCAGGGCTTCTGGTGCTTTTGCTCCCACAAAAGACAACCCCCAACTCGCTAGTCCAATTTGCATTTGACTGCTTTTAGGGTTGATGAGCACATCAAGAAGGCCATCAACCGACGCTGCACCAATGCATGCCATGGCACCCACTGCAGACCCTTGGACGACAGGATCTGGATCCTCCAATAGAGCTTCAAGGAGATCGGGTAGTGCTTTCACGTCATTAATTAACGTCAGCGTTTTGGCAGCAGCTCGACGAACGGTGACGTTTTCGTGCCGTCGCATCGCAATGCAAAGTGAGGGCACGGCAGCGCTGCCGACCGCACCCAAACTTTCCGCAAAAGTAAGTCGTAATAAGCCACGTTTATCACCTAATCCAGCCACCATTTTTTCGATGGCATCACTGTCGCCTGCAGGTATTTCTCCTTGGCGCAACTGTTGCTTAAGTCCTTCGGCAAGCTGCGCTGCTTCTTCTCCACTCAGTTGGATTTGATCAGAGCTATTGGGCTGAGCTGAAGGGTGTGACACTGGAGGATGAACGCGATAGTCCATTATCGACCTCGTTCGATCGCTATGGTCATGAAAGCAACGAGATTTGTGTGACCAGCTACGTTCTCTCTCACAATCTTCAAGTCCAAGATTCTTCTGTTCCTGCCCTTGGCTTCGAGGAGCTTGCGATTGCTTTAAAGAATGAAGACGCCTCCTTCACCTCGGTAGAGGCGTTAACACATCCTCATTGGAAGTTAAAAATCGAATCTTCTCTCGATCCTGAGACGTTTGGAAAACGTCTCAGCTCGTCTTGGCGTGCTGTTCGAAAAAGCATGGGTCATGGCACGAACCATGCTGTGATGGCTTTGGGCGGCCGCAAAGACAGCCCCGGCAATCCCGGTGCCCCCCTTCAGGAAGGAGGCTGGGGGGTTGATGTTGTTGAGACCAACGACTCTGATGCGTTTTTAATCGCAATCAATTGGAGTGGGTTGATCTCGGGGCGCCCTGCGGATGGGGTGATTCAGGTGATTGATCAGCAGGGTTGATCAGTCGCTTGTTCTTTAGTTTCGGCGCTTACGACCAGATCGCTTGGACGAGTTATTGCTGGAAGTCTCAGCCTTGTCCGCTTTGGAAGAAGCTGCCTTCTTTTGGGGCGTCTCTCCTCCGAGGCCTGATCCTGCGGATGCGCCGAAGCCCATGTCGATTGATTCGATTAAAAGGCCTTTGCTATGCATTGCCTGGATTGTCCTTGCAAGATGCTGGAGCGGAACTCTGATCACCTGTTGAGAGGAAAGACGAGAGCCCTGCTCAATCGTGGTTTTCACTAAGACGGAAGAAGACTGTGTAGGGCCCATGTGTGCGAATCGAACCTTTCACTAGCCTCTCGCAGTTTTTTCCTTTGGCGAGAGTTGCTTAATTTTCGTTAGAGATTGATTTTGGCCCTCGCATGTCTCAGCATCCTTCAGACTTAGTGGATTAAGACCCAAAGGTGGCGACAGCGATGAGTGGTGCTTTCGACAATATCCATCCTGGACTGACGCAGCCTGACGCAATCCGAATGCTGTTGACGCCAATCGATCAGTTGGAGTCGCAGAGCGACCCTTACATGGCGGCTGCGCATCTGCTCAATTTTCCTGGTCAATCCACGGAGCAGGCATTGTTGGCTCTTGTTGACGATCAGGACCAGTCTCAGCCGAGGCGTCTAGCGCGTCGTAAGGCTGTGGAAGTTTTAGGCCGCTTGAAATGTCAGGACGCCATCCCTGCAATCGGTCGTTGTTTGAATAGTGATGATCCCTATCTTGTTGAGAATTCAGCATGGGCTCTCGCTCAACTTGATTGCCAAGTTGATGCATTACACGAAACCATGATTTCGTTGGTGTCCCGTTCTGATCAAAATCAACGTGTCCTAATCCAGAGTTTGGCGAGTCTTCAAGTGGCCTCTGCTGCTGGGGTGATCGAGCCATTGCAGGACAGTGAAACTCCCGGAGTTCGTGGCGCTGCCATCAGTGCTTGCATCAAGTTGGGCGCCTCCTGTGATCGTCTCGATGTGCTCCAACAGCATTTTTTGCTGTCAAATCAGATGGATCGGCAGTCTGGAATTCAGGATGCGATTGATTGTGGTGCTAGAGATTTACTTCCTGCTATTTTGCAGGCCCCAGTGTCTCCCGTGTTCAGAATGCGGGCGCTTCGTGCGCTTTGGCCAGAAGGGGATTTGATCTTTGGTGAGTTATCGCTGGTTTCAGTTGTGGATGCTCTGCTTAATGATCATCCTAGTGATTTGGAATTGGTCCATGAATATGATCAAGCTCCTACAAATGAATTTCTGATTCAAGAATTTTTTGGAACGGATTTTAGTCGTTGTTATTTGGCCCTTCAAACTCTCTGTGATCGATCAGCTGTTGAAATATGGCCGCTGCTTCATCAGCGTTGGACTGAGGAAGCTCATAATGATTATGGTGCACACTATTTTTTTGTAAAGCTGTTTGGAAGTCGTTGTGACTGGCCTAAGGAGGCGTTGCCTGTTATTGAACAGATCTTAAATGAAGCAATCTTATCTCAACGTCCGCAATTCATGAAATCGAAGTCTGCTGCAGTCTTGTCAATGTATCGGTTGGGAGTTGGTTTTGAACAAGAAAGGCTCATTCAACTCTTGTCATCTGATTCGATGCCTTTTTGGGAGGTGAGATATGCTGTTTTGATGCTTTTGTCTGATTCGAAGTTCGATTTGGACCGGGACCGTTGCCTTGAATGCTCAGCCGTTGATCCTCATCCTTTTGTTGCCGCTCGAGCCAAGGCGATGACGAGTGATTCTATTTAGCAGTGGTGATTGCTTTCCTTTTAAACATAAAAAAGGGGCGAAATGATTCGCCCCAAGTCGTTATGGATGAAAAACTCGGCTGAGAATCAGGCGAGTGAATTGATCACATAGTCAAGTGCACCGTTGTACTCGGTGAGAGCCTGGGGGCTCAGGTCACGAGGGGCACAACCGTCGTTACGCATGTGGGTGAAACCAGCAACGTAGGTGCCGGGGTCGATGCTGAGGGCCTTGTAAACCTCGCGCTGACCATTGATAGCCAGTTCGTCGAGAGGGCCTGTGCCGCCGACAACCAAGGAGTAGTTGATGAGACGGAGGTAGTGCACGAAATCGCGCTTGCACTTCTCTTTGCCTTCAGTCGCGCACTGGCGAGGCTGGCGGCCGGTGGCGCCGTTGGGGTACTGGGTGTACACAGCGTCAACAGCACGCTGAGCAATCGCATCGTAGTTCTGAGCGATTTTTTCAGCAGCCTCGAGACGGGCAGCAGCGCGTTGCAGGGAACCCTGTACAGCTTCCAGGTCAGAGCTGGTAGGGAAGCGAGATCCGCTGTCAGCGGATCCGATGGCGGTGGTCAGGACAGACTTCATTGATTTTAGAGATGTGTTTGGTTGAAAATCTCAGATGAGCTTCAGCTGATGGCGCTGATCACCATGTCGAAGTAGGAGCCAGCTTCAGCAGACAGAGCGTTGCAATCACCCTGAGTCACAGGCATCTTGCGCTTTTCGCCAGTGCTGTTGTTGGTGTTGGTGATGTGGGCACAGGCAGAAGCCTTCATGATGGCCACAGCACGTGAAGCGGATCCTGAAGGAACGCCCAATGCGGCATAGGTCTCGCGCAGACCATTCAGGCAACGGTCCTGAAGCACGGAGGCATCGCCGGCCAGCAGTGCATAGGAGACGTAGCGCATGATGATTTCAGCATCACGCAGGCATGCAGCCATTTTGCGGTTGGTGTACACACCACCGTTAGGAGCTGTCAGACCTGTGTTTTCGCAGCAGATGCCTGCGACGGAGTCGGAAACAACGCAGGAAGCGTTACTAGTAATGGCGTTCACAGCGTCGAGACGCTTGTTGCCTTCAGAGATGAATGAGCGAAGCGCGGAGAGCTGATCGCCACCAATGAAGCTGCCGCTGGAATCGGCGGAAACAGCTTGCCTGGAGAATGCGTCGAGCATAATAAAATGCTTACAAGAGGGGGACTTAGATGCGATGCATCACCCCGGAACCGTAACTTCATCTGCCAGCTAGAAATCATTCCCCTCTGGCTTCTCAATACAAGTTTGCACTTAAAATATGAAGAAACTATGAAGCCTCAGCCCATTTTCTCCAAGACCTGAGTACACGACCATCTCAAGGGCTCCCAGGGATGGGTCTCTGCAAGCTCTTTGAGAAGAGGTTTTTGGTCATCGAGTTGAAGACGAAGGCAACTCCATGCGGCCGCAATTCTTGATTTTGAGTACTGAGGACCGGTTTCTTGCAGGGCTCGTCTCACCAGGTTGCTGCGTTCCTGCAGCTCGAGTAGGCCAACGCAGCTGGCCAGGAGATAGTGCACTCCATAGTCGCTTCCCTGGTTCTCCTCAAGATCGTCGATGAGAGCCAGGCGTTCCGTCGCTGGCATCTCGCACAAGGCTTTGGCGGCTTCGTATTGACGCGCCTCGTCGCGGTGTTGAAGTCCAGCCCGTATCGCTTCTGCTTCTGAGGGGATCGGAGAGGGGTTGGCGAGAGCAAGCGTGCGCGGATCATCCCTCAGGAGCGTTTCAAGCAAGGCGTCTGAATGGGTTTTGTTGATGTCTTCTCTGTTGCCTTCGGTTTGGGCTTTGGTAATGAGGAAGGCGCTTTTGGCCCGTAGCGGCATCGAAACAGGACAGCGGGTGAGCGCTTCTAAGGCCGCCAAGTGTTGAGCATCGCCTAAATCAATGACTGCCGCTCTGCGTCGTCCTGGATTGGTGTCTTGTAATTGACTCAGCAGTGGCCTCAAGCTTTCGTCTCGATTGGTTAGCCGTAGGGCATGGGCGTGGGCCGCTCCTGCGACTAAAGGATTTAAATCTCCGCGCAGTTCCGCAATCTCATCGTTGCTATCTGGAAGGTTCAGACGCGTAAAGGCTTGAATAACGGCCCGCTTTTGGTTGTCAGGACCGTTCAGTGCAGTCAGTAATTGCTGCTGCTGGGTTTCGGTGAGTGATGCGCCAATGCGTGCAATGGAATCAACAGCGTTAACGACCGTTGGTTCATCTTGATCAGTCAGAGCCTCAATCAAGACAGGGAGAGCCGTCTTTTGTTTTCGTCTGCCCAGAGCTTCAAGAGCTTTTCGTCGGGTGATTCGTTCATAGAGGTCATCGCTTTCCTTTGATGCAACCTCAATCAATCGGTCAAGAGACTGTTGCGATGTGCAGGCTCCTAGGCGTGAGGCAGCTAAGTACTTAACACCGGGATTATCGAGTTGGCTTGGATCAGTAATAATGAGATTGAGAGCATTCTCCTCACTCATTCCCGAAAATAATGTGTCAAAGCGCTCACTCATTGCCTACAGGGAAGAATGGGATTTTGATGCCGGCACTTGTCTTAATGCCCGACGAGGCCAGAGCCTTTGGCTCGGGTTGATCCTTTTCTCTATAGTAGGGGTCAGCCTCATTGGTGAATGAATGTGACGTCCGCATCTTCTGCATTGAGCGAGATCAACCGCTTTGTCAAAGCATTTGATTTGGATGATGCTCTGAATACTATTTCCAGTATCGAGGATCTCAAAAAACTTCTCGTGGATTTTGATAGCCCGCTTTCCGGATCGTTAATCCCCCTTGAGCAGGCAACGCGGACCCCAAAGATTCTTGTTGACTCTGGTACAACTCAGCTGGGAATCCGATGGAGAACGCTTCAGTGTCCTGGTGGGCCTATTGTTCTACAAATGATTTGCGAAAAAGTTAATTTTGCCCTTTGGATTGAGGAGTGTTGAGTATGTCATCGTCTGAACTTGACCGGTTTATCCAAGCTGTCGTTGATGATCACGGCATTGCGACTGGAATTAAGCCTCTTGCTACCCATTATGATCTCGTCGCTTATGCAAACATCAGGGGCTTCTCAATCACATTGGTTGAATGGGGAAGGCATCTTGCGATGGATTGGCTTAAATCTGCCGATGCAGAATTGGAATTGCTTCAGCTTGCCGATCCTGCCCATTGGAGTTGGGCTTTTAGGCAACTGTCGAGTTGGCGTCCTTTGTTAATGGAAGGCACCCTTTCTGAGGGGTTGTTGGGAACGGCCAATTTTGCCTCCATCTCTGAGTCCGATGATCAAAATGGGTTTCAGGGAACGGATGCTGTTGCTCAGCAAGAAAAGCCCCTCACGGATTCTGAGCGAGATGCGGCCCTGGAATCTTTCATTGAAATGCTTAAAAGTAGGCCTGACTTAAAAGATCAAGTGAAGTTTGCACGGGATCAGGATGCAGTGATTGAACTTGCGAACGCACAAGGCTTTCCGGTTGATTCGTTGACATTATTACGTCGTTGGAACAAGGTATCTGACTTCTCCAAGCCGACTTGGTTTGGTTGGTTTGACGAGTAATTTATTTAGCTGATTTCTGCATAACGAGTTTGCGATGTTCCGCGCTTTGCCCAATAGGTCACAATGGCTTCTCCCCCTGGGCGGGGGACTGGAGCATTGGCTCGAAGAATTTTGAATGTTCGGTTTGGTCCCATTGGCCAATTGCCTGCAGCTGAAACGGAACGAATTCTGCCACCAAGTAATTCAATACAACGCTCAAACTTTTCGAGTTGACTTTGATCAACAGTCTCGAAAATAAAATCTGTTCCAACACAAATCAAGTGTTGCGACCGGATCCAAGCTTTTAATTGTTTTTCCGCATCTAGCGCGGACATTCAAACCACATGCTTGCTTGATCAACCATCTTATCGAAGCCAGTCGAGGTTTAGAGAGTCGCCAAGGGATGTCACTCGTTTAAATTTTAAGGGTCCGTGTTCGGAGCCCCATTTTTGCGCATGGGTTTCTGGATCAAAACCGCGATCACGGCTAACCCAAGTTGTGCTGTCTACATCAACCTCGCTGATCAGATAGGTCAATTGCCCATCGCGCGGGACCAAACACTTGTGGCCTGGCTCCACTTCTCCCCGATAACATCCAGTTTCGACTTCATGAAAATGCATATCGCATCCACAACGTGGTGTGAGGGACTCCACTTTGAGGCTTCGGAGTAACTCTGGACGCTGTCCTGAGCCGGCAAGCCTTAGTGCATCAGCAAATCCAAAATTTTCAACAACAAAGATGTCTTGAATTTGCTGGAGTCGATGAATCCCTTGTCGATAGGGACTCCAGGGATCATGGTCGTAGCTTTGTTCTGAGTAGAAGCCAGGTCCTTTTAAGGTTTCCCATGGTAGGGGCCTGAAATAGATATTAATGTGAGCGAAGTCTTTTGGGTTGTCCTGAGATTGCTCAAAATTGCTGTAATGTCCAGCCAGTGTTTTGGCAAATCTCAATAATGCTTCTTTAGAGCTCATCGATTATTGATGTAGTTACTGAATGTTTAAGCGTCTTACTTCTGATGCAAATGAAGTTTGTAGGATTCCCGAGCCTGCGGATGTCCGAAGGACGGAGGACCGACAGCGTACGTTTTCTGATACAAACCAAATCCTTTCTTCTGCAATGGATTGCTCATATTGAGTCTTGAGCAGAAAGGTGCCATCTTCGAGAAATTTATAGTCGGAAACTGCGAATTCAGATTCTGCGTACCCTACGCTTCTGATGATTTTTCCTTCGGTCTCGTTGGTGGCGAGGGGAACGAGGAGGCAAGACCCAGATGTGACATCGCTGGGATCGTCAGGTTCCCAATCACTTTCTGCTTTCCATTCCATTTGAAATGGGCAGGTTGCGGTTGCCTTGCAATCTAAGTTTGATGATTCGATTAGTTCTTGAATACTGCTAGAAGAGGGATCAACACTTTTGATCTCTACTTCACTTAGCACGTCTTCAAATTGTTGGAAGGCTAGAGAGTGCCCAGAGCGCATCGAGCGCCATTTGCCTTCGCTTTGATGGACGAAAGTCTCAATATTCATTCAGGTGTGCATCAATCGTTGCCGAGGTGGCAGACGGATGAGGTTGATTGATATGCACCATATTCACCATGGAGTCAATCATCATTGACATGGCCATAGGAACGCCAGAAACAGAATCATGAAAACTCTCGTTTTGCCCTGATGTTTTCCTGTTGGAAGTGTTTCTAAAGATTGGCATGTCGTTTGGAGTGATTGAAGGTGCTAACGGCTTTGGCTGGGAAAACGCCAGATTGGGCCCTGTGAACGACCAGGGTCCAATCATGACCGATTCGATCTGCTCAATGAGCAAATCTCTCTAAGGGTTAAGCATTCGCAATAGAGATGATGCGACCGCGCTGGGCTTGGATGCTTCTGATCGTTGTGGACAGGGAGTTGTAGCTGACAACTGATCTTTGGGCTGAACGACGCGCCGTTCCGAGCTGCACACGTGACGTCCAAATGATCGTGTAGCGACCACCACCGCCAACGGCCTTCCGAGCACCAGCGGCTGTTGGATTGGTGTTCGAAGCAATGCTGCTCAGCAAAATGGATGTTTTGCTGCCATCAAAGCCTGCATAGCCAGGGTCAATGGCGATGTTGCGTTGGTAAGCAACGGTGGTTTCGCCAACCACTGATTTGGCTGTTCTGGCATAGGGAACCGTGTCGATCCCAAAATTCTTGAGATACTCGTCGCTGTAGGTGTAGCTAGCGATCTCAGCTTCAAATCCCTCTGTGGCAAGTCTGTTGACGTGCTCGCTGATCTCAGCCTGATTGCGCGGAGGACGTCCCATCAGGTGCTTGAAGTTCAGTTCGACAAAGCGATAAGGATTGTTGGGCTCGAGTGTGTAACGCCGATAGGTCTCGGATTGAGCCAAGGAAGTGATCAGCCCCTGAACGGTGAGATCACCGTTCATGAACAGCGCATCGATGGAAGGACAAACATCCAGCTCCATCAGATAACGGTTGCCGAACACCTGACGATAAGCGGCTTTGAGAACAACGGAGGCTTGTTCGGTGTCTTGGTTTGCGGCGCAGGTGAGGGTCAGAGGGGCAGTCATTGTTGGGGGGAGGGAAAAAAGAAGGCTTCATCACAGACGGGGGTCGGATGAAGCCAATGTGCGTCGAAGAAGTTGGAAGGGATGGGTGAATCCCTCCTTAGGTCACATCACCTCGGTGATGGAGACGATCCGACCTCCGCGGCGGTGGATGTACTTCATCTGGCTGGTCATGTCCTTGCCAGACACCAAGTAGCTGGCATTGGGAGTTCTTTGGCGTCCACCTGCGGGCTGTGCTTGCACAACGATGCGGAACCGTCTCTTGGTGGGATCAGGGGAGCCAGCAATCGCGCTATTGCGGTTGCTGCGGACGGTTGTTGTGCGCCATCCACTGGGCACCGTCTTGGTGGCGACTGAGGTGACAAGGGAAGAGCTGTTCGCTACGGAGTCACTTGCTGCATAGCCTTCAGAGAGAGACAGATGGCGGTTGAAGGCCAGCTGGGAGCGTCCCTGCTCAGAGAGGATGCGCATGTAAGGAACGGTGTCCTCACCAAACGTGCTCTGGTATTCGGCGCTGTCGATGTAGCTATTGATTTCTGCTTCGTATCCTTCGTTTGCAAGGATTTGGATGTGCTCGCTCACCTCTGCTTGTGAGATGGGTGCACGTCCCAAAATGTGCTTGAAGTTCAGTTCAACGAAGCGGTAGGGAGCATTCGATTCAAAGAAACGACGAACGTATTCGGAAGACAAACAGATCCCACGAACCAACTCACGGGTGCTGTAGTAGCCCTCGGTGAACTTGCTTTCAGCAGCCAAGGCCCTCTCTGACTCCATCAAATGGGGATTGCCCATGACCTGGCGGTAGGCAGAACGGATCAATGCGTTGATTTGGTCCGCAGTGTCACCAGGGCAGCGTTGGAACACTTCCTGTTCCCGCTGACCAAGACCGAAGCCCACGTAGGCATCGCCACGGGCTGGCATCGAGTCGCCGCCATCGCTGGACTTGCGCACCTTGGAGGTGAATTTGACACCGGTTCCAGAGCCGCTGCTCTTGGCTCCACGGGAAGCCGAGACGGAGCTGGGAAGCTGAATGTATGGAACGGCACCACGTGCGAGTGTGTTGCTCAGCTGACTGCGGGCGCCAACGGCACTGTCGCTGATGGCAAAGCCGCGCTCAAGAGCCGCGATATTGACAAAGCTGCTTGTGGGGATACCAGCCGCAGACGTGAATGAACGGGTGTAGGGAACAACGTCGTTGCCGAACACTTCAGCGTATTCAGCTGAATCAACGATGAAATCAATCACCGCATCGTGACCAGCGCTTGCTAGCAAGGTGATGTGCGCTGACATCTCACCTTGAGAAAGAGGAGGGCGACCAAGCAAATGCTTGATGTTCAGCTCAACTCCGCGCATGGGTGCAACGCCTTGGAAGAAACGCGCGCGATAAAACTCAGTTTTTGCAAGTGCCCGCACGAATTCGCGCACGTTCCGCTCGCCATTGCAGAACTGAGCCTCCAATTCTCTCGAGCGCTCATGTTCCATCACATGGGCATTGCCATAAACCTGGCGGTAGGCGGCATTGATGGCAGCTTCGAGCCCAGCTGCGTCATCGACGGCATAACGCTGCATCGTTCCGCCATGGGGACAATCTTCGTGATTGCGAGGGCCAATCGCAATTTTCATTGAGGCGCAGGATTGGCGCAGAAACTCAGCGTTGCTCAGGGCTGGCTTGTTTGCTGCATTGCGATTCCTGCTGAATGAGACAGGGTTCGAATTGAGGGAGCTGGCTCCGAAACCTTGAGAGGCAGACATGGGGGGTTGAGGGAGAGGGAAGGGAGAGGTGGTCGCTCAGGGCGACTGGGAAGGGCAGATTGGCGTTGCATGCAAACGCCAATCCAGGATTCGGGTTAGTTCGAGGGGGTGATGCTGGCGATCTTCCCGCCTTCGGCATGAATGCGTTTGAACTGCTCAGAGAGCTTGTCAAAGGGCACGTAATACACGCGATTTGAGCGGGTGTATCGAGAGATGCGGCGCACGTTGTTGGCGCTGTAGCCAGTGACTTCGACCCGATAGGTCTTGCCTTCGTCGCCAGCACCAACGCCGAGACGTGTTGGCGCATCTTGGAGATTCTTGGAAGGTCGGAAACTCCAGCCCTGGGTCTCGATGGAGGACGGCGGTACCACCGCGAGAGGACGGTTCTGATAAGCAGCACCACCCAACTTGCTGGTGATTCCTGAGAGGTCGCCTTTCAAGCTGCTGCTGCTGTTGCCACGCAGAAGCTGGAAGCTCCATGTGAACTCCTGCATGGTGGCGCAGCTTTCGGTCTTCCATCCCCGCTGATAGGGAACAGTCCATTCACCAAAGGTGTTTTGGTAATCGTCTGAGTCGAGGAAGCTGTCGATATCGGCGCTAAAACCCTTGCTATCCAGGCGTTCGGCGTGAGTGCGCATCTCCTGGAAATCCACAGGCGCACGACCAAGAAGATGGCGGAAGGCCAGTTCGATATAGCGATAACGAGGACAGGCATCAAAAAAGCGAGAGCTGTAAAGCTCGCTCTTGGCAACGACGCGAACAAACTCGCGAACACTGATTTCGCCAAGTTTGAACTGGGATTCGGCTACGAGCTGACGCTCGCTGTCCATCACGTAGGCATTGCCGAGTACCTGCTTGTACACGGCTGTGATGATTTGCTCCTTTTTGGCGTCTTCATCGCCTGGAATCAGTTCAAGGGGAGCTTCGCTCTCTGCGGAGAAGCGCTCAACGCCGAGTAACGAAGCGGGACCGAAAGGCATAGAGCTCGCTGGGTGTTCGCTCTATATGTTCTGACAACCCTTTTGTCAGCAGGGCGATTCTTTATAAAGCTCAATCAATTGTGTTGGAGTGTTGCGTGACATGACCATTTTGGCTTTGCGTCGGCGGCTGGCCTGATAAGTGGTAGCCGCCGAAACTGTCGCGAAAGCTAGTTCAGGACAGTGATTCAAGCGCTTCACGCGTGTTTTTACGCGTCATTGGGTTCCAGCAGTCCAGCTCGAGATAAGGACGAGCGCGCAAGGCTCCTAATTGCTCTGCTAGGCCAATGCACAAAGAAAAGTCGGCGCCTTTGATCGACTCCACGCCCTCAAGTCCGGCATCCGTCAGGTCCGCTCCTCGAAAGTCTGCGTAGTCGAGTTGGCAGCCACCGAAACGTGCCCCTCGGCAGCGGGCTCCCCGCAGCACGGCGTGACGCAGGTCGGCTCCTACGAGGCGAACATCATCAAGCAGGGTTCCGCTGAGATCGGCACCACTCAGGTAGGTGCCCATCAAAGAGGCGCCGCGTAAATCCATGCCCCGTAAATCTGTTCCGTTAAGGAACGCTCCATTGAGCTTGGCTCCAGGTCCAACCGCTCCTGAGCTGCGCACTTCAAACCCTTCAGGCCAGATTGTGGCTCTGTCGTAGCGGGCTAAACGCAAATCAGTGCCTTCGAGGTTGCAGCCAGATAGGTCGCAACCGCGCAAATCAACGCGGCAGAGAGCAGCTCCGCTGAAATCAGTGGTTCCCAACGATTGCCCTCGCCAGTTCGCTCCTCTGGCATCGGTCGTCCCTGAGGAAAAAGCCTCAGGGAGTGTTTGTTCTGGGGGTAGCCAAGAAGAGAGCTCAAGCTCAGCGGTCACGGCAATTAACGGGTGCTGAGCATTGAGCCTGCCACGATGATCAGCACGCGTAGGACTTCGACACTGCCAACCACGGCCAGACCCAGCCAGAACTTCTTAACCCAGGCTGGTGGCTCTTTGATCCATGCGGGAGTGACACTGCCGCCAGCCATGTCGCGGGTTTGTAGCTTTTGTTCCCATTGCATGTCACGCCAGTCGCTCCCATAACGCGGGAAGCGCTGGTAGATCGGCATTTCACCGGTTGCAGCGCCAGGTAGGACCCTGGAGCGTTGGTTTGGAACCTGGTCGTAGCCAAAGGAATCCATGTATTCGCTGCTGTCGAGCAGAGCATCGACAAAGCCAGCAAACCCGCGATTGCCAATCACAATCGACCAGCTCAGGCGTTCCCCTTCTCCATGAACAGAGCGTCCAAGGATCCGGCCAACAACCTGGTCAACTAAGCGGTAGTTGCTATTGCAGGACACGTATCCCTCGGTGAAGCGACGGGATAGCAACAGGCCGCGAATGAAGTCACGCATCGTGATGCTTCCGTTGCGCAGTTGCGACTCCAGAAAAGGCTCCCTGTCTGCCGTCATGGCATGAAAGAAAACCTGTTTGTAAGCGCTCTCTATCTGACTCGTGAGCGACGTCCAGTTTTCTCCGTTCGCTGCTGCTGCGATCACTGTTTGATCGATCGGTGCCTCCAGGCCTCCAAGATCTCCAACACGTTGATTTTGGCTGGTGAGGGGATAGTCAAGCCGTGGGAGAGGCATTAGGTGTATTTGCGCATTTACAAGGCAGACAGTCTCCCGCGAGTCGTCAAAAAGGGTGGGGATTCCTTCGTCTCTCTTTACGATAAGAATTACAAAAACGGTTTTCGATCGGTCTGAAATCCCTTCATTTGCTTGATGAGGTGGTCGAGGGCACTCTCTAGCAAGCTCACATCCTGGTTCGGTCCGTCCTTGGAATAGGCCTTGCATGCCAAATCGCGAAGCTGGGTGAGGGCGACCAGTAAGGCAGGGACAGGGACCTTTAGAACGTCGTAGAGCTCTTGCATGGCGTCGAGCCCAGCAGGATCGGTGAACCTGGTCTCGCCTGCGGCAACGGCATAGAGGCTGATCCTTAAGAAGTGAAAGCAATCACGCCAGCAAGCATCAGCACGCTCCTGAGGGAAAAGAGCGCCTCCGGGGCGAACGAGGTCTGGTTGTTGCGCTAGGAGTGCTTCCCGAGCGCTGTCAACCAAACCAGGAACTTGGCTTTGCAGCTGGATCAGCGGAGCTGGCTTCACTCCTGAGTGCTGGCAAGCAGCGGTGATTTCTTCTGCCGTTAGGAGCCTCGTCTCATCGTTTGCTTGAGCCAGGGTGGCTCTGAGATCACTGTTGAGCGATTGGCGATCTAGTAGGCCAAAAATCTGCGCTCGTTGGGCTAAGGCCCGAATCTGTTCGGAAGATAGGGGCGAGGTCATGCCGTGATGGCCGGACTTAAAAGCTGCTCATCAATGATCGGCGAAGCGGTGAGCCAGCCGTGCCTCTCTAAATAAAAAGCCCATGTGATCTCTGCCCCAAGGCCAGGGCAGTGGCCTGGTAAAGCTTTGGCAATGTCAACGGGAACGCCCAGTTCGCTCAATAAAGGGACGATCCCTTGAGACGAGTCGATGCTGGTTGACCGAATCGCAGCACCAACAACCCAGGTGAGGCGCGTTGCATCGAGAGCATCCCGGTTGCTCTCGCAGGCCAAAAGAATGTTGCCTGGTTCTTTCAGGCCCAGCAGGGTGTCTCTCCAAAGCTTGAGGTCGTCAGCTTTGAGGTTGATCCTCAACACCCCATCTCCAATGGAGTGTTGACATTCATTTTCAGGTTGAATCTTTTGGATCAGAGCTCTGATCGCGGAGTCGGCTGCACCGTTCATCACAACAGCTCAGATCGAAGAATCTTATCTCTGCTCCTTAAAGGCGTTGAGGATGGCAGCACGTTGCCTTGCGAAAGGAACCAGCCGTTGGTGCAGGCGTCTCCTTCAAGAGGTTTGAGATCACTGTGGACAAGTTGTTTGTGATCGATACCATCGGCTTTCGATGAGCTCGGAGTTCACGCCAATGACCATTTCTAGTCAAGACATGGTTCAGCAGTTGAGCGGACAACTGCACTTGGTCAGTGAGATTGCAGAATCTTTGACGCTCAGATTGCTTGCACTCGAAGAGCGATTTAACGAACTCTCAGAGAAGTTGGACTCTGTTGAGCCGGAACAAGCTGATGATTCCGATAGCTTTTTATTGCTCGCTGATAGCAGTGACCGTCTCGTGCAACTCCGCGGTTTGCTGAATGAGCAAGCCAAAGATGAGTCGCATAGCGAGGTGCCTCGACTCGAAGTGGTAATCGATTCTCATGTCGACTCAGACAACGACATGGAGGAGCCGGAGGATTTTGATCTGGAACAAACTGTGTATGTCAACGATTCACAGGAACTGCCCTCAGAAAGCGCGGATCCAGACCTCGAACAGAGCGACGAACTGATGTCAGCTTGAGTGGCTTGCTCCATCCAGGTTGAGCAAGCGAACCCTAAAAATCGCGATCTGACGAGCTTGCTCGGGCTCAGCCTGGAGGAAGGGATGGTCCTCCATCTTTTCAATGACTGCATCGATACGTTGGTCAATCGAAAGATCAGCAAATTGCTCAGCTTTGGCTAAGTGCTTCCAGGTTCGGTCGAACACCATCGCAAATCCGTCGGGATTATTGAAAGTGCGATCGTCATCGATCGGTACGCGAATCATCGACTGTTGCTTGCAAATGCCAGAACCCAGATTTGAACTGGGGGCGTTTCGACAAATTGCCCCTTCAAGCATTCAAATTGGTTGAGCAGTCATGCCGAAAAGCGCCTAGGAGGCGTTTCCCTTGCTGCTGATCCACCTCTCCCCAGCCGAAAGGCATGGTGTCGGGTAGGCCCATGGCACTTCTGAGGGGTGCATGGACCGAACAACTCTATGCCTCGCTCGAGTCTGCAGAGTTCATGCGCTGACGCCAGGCCTCGCGCTTCTTTGCATCGATTCAGGCGGCAAGAATGGTGCTCATCCATCCAAATCAGTTTGGTTGGTAGAAAGAATATGATGAAATGTTCTTGGATTAGACGTGGTGAAGTGAGTTTTTGAGCTTGGCTTTAGCGCTTGTTTCTAGCGCTTCATATAAGCATTGGCGTATTGATCAATAACGCTTGGGTCGTAATGGTGGGATGACAGGACTTCGGTGATTCTATGGGCCATGGCCTTGGATGTTGCTGAATATCGATTGCCTAATGGTTTCAGTTTTTTCCCTTGTTCTCTCAATGTAGGGATTTTGCTGGCTTGATACTGCTCCTCCGCTAGATCGATCATGTCTCCACTGCTGTTCTCAAGCCACCAGTGATAATCATCAGTTTCTTCAAGCTTACGCGAACCTCTGATGCAGTCAAAGTCTTTCCAAAAAAAGCGATGTAACGTATGCATGACAAACAAGTGCCACCCTCTCGTTTGATGGGGCGAAGCAGGGAGAGAGTCTTTTGAGGACTGCTTTTGAGCTTCTTCTGTTTGGAAGGATTCGCCAAACTCTCTTTCGATCTCAAGAGTGGAGTGCAACCATTTTTTCCCTTTAGCTCTCTTTTCTTGAAGCAATCCCATTGGATTGATATAGAGGTCGAGGAAGCACTGAGAGATCGTGAGGATGTTTCGATCTGTGGAAGGGATGGAGAGATCACCGCTGCAAAATTGATCTGATGGAAAGAGTCCATCTGTATGGGGCTTTAAGACCCTCTTCCCGTCAATGCAAAGATGACCAGATCGACTCGAAAGAAGAAAACCCATGTGGTTTGGTTAAAGCTTCCCTGATTGAATTGATATTGCAAGTTTACCTTGTGGCTGCTCGATTTTATTGGTTTTTAACGACTTCTAGGGATCTCATCCATTGATGTTGTTCCGCCCATCTTATTCCGCCCATCCTTCGTCGAGCGACGGGCTTCACCCCAGGCTTTGATTGGCCACAGGATCTAGATGAAAAGGGAACAGTGCAGGTGGGATCGATTGTTTGAATGTTTGGCAGGAGAGGGGGTGCCGATTCGTTCTCTTCAGGTTTCTGAGCTGTTCCAGCCAAAAACCTGAACCATTTGTGACCTCAGTTGTGCGGTTGTTTCCAGCGCAGGAGAGAGGCTGCGTTCTCGTTGAGGGCTTTGCTTCATGACATAGTCGAGGTCCTGTAAGAGCATGGAATTCATGTTCATGGCAAGGATGCACTGTGCATTCTCGCAGTGATTCTGCTTTGTATCGTTGTACATGGACACAACATCTTTGATGTAATCAATAAAGACCTTTCTTGACTGTTCCATTGTTAAGACCTGCTCTTGATTCCATCCAAGAAATGCAATGAGTTGATGGCATGAGCTAAGAGCAGCAATGCTGTGCTCGGTTTCTTTGAAGTATGTTTTAATAAATGCTGCGATGTTGGCGATGCAAAATTGCATTCCAAACACCATGCTATCGGCTTGTTCTAAATCATCTTGAATTCTGTCCCAAGTAATGCGCGCAATGCGGTCGTCTGGCTGCATCTCAGCTAGCGCTGCCAATTGGAGCGACCTTGAAATAAGTTCTTTATTTAGCTTGCTATTCATGGATCTCTAGCAAACACGATGGTCGATGACATCACTCATGAGGCTAAGTACCTCTGCTGCGGATTGGTCATGGCTGAGCCGAAGAGAGGGTGTCTGATGATCTTGAGTCTGCTCTCGTCCAATTGTGCATGAGCCAACGCAGGCGCGTCGTTTTTCATGCGCAACTGTTTTCATGCGCAACTGTGGAGACTGTCATTGCTTGGAAAATTGGTGGTTGAAGATGATATTTGGCTTGTGGGAATCGCTCAAGCTTTAGCGCAGTTGCTTCTGTCATTTCCTTATGGGTGAGTGGTCTGGCTCCTGCCCCTTCATTCAAGGGTTCAGGCGTTTCATCGCTCTATTGCTGAGGTCATGAAAGACGGCGAGTCAATTCTCGGATTGTTCCTGTCTGCAAGGCATGGCGTGACGACTTCGGAATCCATTGGTGTGACAGCTTCGGCAAGATGGGATCTACAGCGTTTGCTTTATGACATACGAGCAAGAGGTCATCATTAAGTGCGCCATCAAGGGCGTCCTTGGCGGTCTTGACAGGAAAATGACGTCTGAGGAGCTTGATGAGTTGCTGAACGGCTCACAGGATTGGAGAAAGCATTTGGTGATTGAGGAGATCACAGAGGTGGCCACCATCCATGCAGGGCGCCGTCGTCCAGAAATCGACTAGCTCTTACGGCTCTGCCGTTGTACGAGCGACTCCAAATCAGGTAGCTGTTGGCGATTGGCAGCACGCCTACAGCTTCCAATGCCCATGGAGCGGTGACTCCATCGCGTCGATCAAGATTCAGTCAATGCCAGGACCCAGATTTGAACTGGGGACACGGCGATTTTCAGTCGCCTGCTCTACCAACTGAGCTATCCCGGCACGTCGTTTTCACGACAACGGAATCTTAAATCACGGGGTGCGCCCCAGACAGATCAATCCCCTGACCTCAAACCCAGCATGTTTCAACGTCTTCAATGCTTCTTGGGCCGTAGCTCCACTGGTGAGGATGTCATCGACAATCCATGTGGGCCTTGCCGCCACGCACCTGGATCGTTGGTCTGGATCGATGGCGAAGGCAGATTTCATGTTCACCAGCCGCTGACGACGACTGAGGTGGTGTTGCCCCACGGTGGGCCGACAACGTTTCAGCAGTGCCTTCGTGGTGCGTCCAAGGCTTCGGCAGATCAATGCCGGCAGAGGATTGGCTCGTTTTACCGCTTTCCAACTGGGGATCGGAACCAAAAGAGCCTTGGCCGGAAGGGTTGGCTGCAGAGCGAAGGTGATGGCCTTCAGGACTGATAAATCTTGATTGAGCCTCAGGCGCAGGATGTGTCGGCGAAGCTCTCCTCGATACCAACCGGCCGCGTTGAAGCGAACAGGAGTGATGCCTCGCAGGCCTCTTTCCACAAGGCCCAGCCTTTGAGAGCACTCACTACAGGGATGATCCGCTTGTGGATGGGGTTGGATGGCCTTCTTGCAAATCGGACAAGAAGGCACAACGAACAGGTCTTTCAGGCAATCGTGAAGTGCAACTAGCAAAGCGTCAGAACGACTGCCTTCAGGATTCCCCTTTGCTGTCGTCAGACGGCATGGCTCTCAGCATGGCCACCATGGTGCGGTGGGCGTCCTCACTGTCAGTGAGGGTGTGATCAAACGGGATGCGGACGGTTTTTCCGTCTACTTCAAGGCTCATCGCATCAGCGCTAACGGCCGTCATGGTGGCGATGTTGGCAGCACTCACTCCTCCGTAATGGAGGGCGTACTGAAGCACTGCATCGCCATGGTCATCGTTCATGTGACGACAGATGCGTTCGCTAACAGCGGGGGTAAGCGGATCAGCGGTCATGGTTGAAGGGGAGAAGGTTAAGGGCGGGGGATTGACTCAGCTAAAGCGTTGCCAGAGCAGAAGGGCGAGCCGAAACCCGCTGAATCCCACATATCCGGCAAGCACGATGAACAGGCCAATGGCAAGGCCGTCACGAAGTCGGTTGGGCAAGGGTTCGGGGATGCTGCCTTAATTCTCCCCTAGATGGATCGTCTTGTCTGGTGCTTGTACAGCCTGAAGAGCTAAACGAGCAACTCCGGCGGCTGGAGGTGTGTTGCAACTGCGGATCGGAACACCGAGTTGGCGCTCGCGCAGGCGACGCCATTGAGGATTGCGCGCTCCACCGCCAAGGGTCACGATCTTCTTAGGAGGATCAGCTCCAAGGCTGGTGAGGCGTTGCCATCCCGCCTGTTCGATTTGGGTTAACCCCTCTAAAAGGCCGTGCAGATAGAGGGCATCGCTGACTGGGCGGGGCGTGAGGATGGGTTCAAGCTGGGGGTCATCAACGGGGAAGCGCTCTCCGCATCTTGGAAGGGGTCGCAGCTTTAAGCCGCTGTCCTGATCAGGATCGATCTGACGGCTCAGTTCCGCGAGGTCGATGTCGGGAAAGAGTTGCTGCAGCACGGCAGCACCAGCATTGGAGGCTCCTCCGCATAACCAACGCCCCCCCACGCGATGGGTGGAGGTTCCTGAACCTGGAGCGATGGGCTGATTGGTGAACCGCTTGAGCACCAAGGTGCTTCCCAGCACTGTGATGCCCTCGTCGTCGTCAGCATCAGCTGTGAGAACGGCCGCGTTGGAATCGGTTGTTCCGGCAACGATCAGCAGATCCTCTGGCAGGTCTAGATCTTTCGCGCGTTGGGGCGCCAGGGGCCCAAGCACGGAGCCACTGGTTCGAATGTTTGGAAGTGCATCCCGCCAGGGTTGGCTGATGAAGGTGTCCGGCCAGGCATTTTGGCCGAGGTCCCATCCCAGTCGAAGGTTGTTGCCTTCCTCCCCATCGCTCCAATTGTCAAGAAGCCATCCGCTGATCCAGTCGGCTTGATGGCGTAGCAGGAGAGGGGCTTGGTGTTGCTCGACTAGGTGTAGCACCCGCGCGAGGCTTCCACTGGCGCTGGAAGCTGGTCCACCCTGTGGAATCAAGGCGCGGAGCTGCTCAACGACGTTTGGGCATGCGAGCGAATAGGGCATGGCCTCAGCAAGGGGCAGGCCCTGTTGATCACAGGCCAGCAATGTTCCTGAGGTGCCGTCCACGGCGATGGCCTTGAGGCGATGTCGGTAGTCGGGCTTAAGGAGCCCGATCAGTTCAACACATCGGTCTCGCCAATCAAAGGGGTTATGCAGACCGATTTGATATGGCGCACTTTCGGTCTGGAGCAGGGCACAGCTGCAGTCGATGACAGCAATGCGGACACCGCTGGTGCCTAGGTCAATGCCGAGCACCAGCGGATCTTGGCTCATGGTCTTGCGTCTACAGACTGTTGCCGGCTTGGATGCGGTTCGCTTCCGCTTGCTTTAGGGCTGAAGCCTTGGCGTCAACGTCTTCCCAGGGCAAGTTCAGATCGGGGCGGCCAAAGTGTCCATAGGCAGCTGTATCGCGGTAAAAGCGACCACCGTTGAGGGAAGGCATTTCCCGCAGCTTGAACTGCTCGATGATGGCACCAGGACGCAGGTCAAAGTGCTCTTGTACGAGGTCGGTGAGTTCCGCATTGGACACCTTGCCTGAGCCGAAAGATTCCACAAGGATCGATACCGGCTTGGCCACGCCAATGGCGTAGCTCAGTTGAACCTCTGCGCGATTCGCAAGACCTGCAGCTACCAGTGCTTTGGCTACATAGCGGGCGGCATAGGCAGCGGAGCGATCCACCTTGGTGGGATCTTTGCCGGAGAAGGCACCACCGCCGTGACGGGCGTAGCCGCCGTAGGTGTCGACGATGATTTTCCGTCCCGTGAGACCGGCATCACCCTGAGGCCCGCCGACCACGAATTTGCCGGTGGGGTTGACCAGATAGCGGCAATTGGCCCGATCTGGCTTCAGAGGGAGGTCAGCTGTCGCTGGCAGCACCACGTGAGTCCAGAGGTCTTCACTGATGCGATTGCGCACCTCCTGCTCGTCGGTTAGGCCCGTCACCTCGGCGGTGTGTTGGGTTGAGATCAGAATGGTGTCGATCTCGACGGGTTTGTCGTTTTCGTAGACCACGCTCACCTGGGTCTTGCCGTCAGGGAGCAGGTAATCGAGGGTTCCGTTGTGGCGCACTTCGGCCAGACGCCTAGCAAGCCTGTGGGCAAGGCTGATGGGCAAAGGCATCAGCTCTGGCGTTTCATTGCAGGCGTAGCCAAACATGATCCCCTGATCGCCGGCGCCGACCTTGTCGAGGGGATCGCCTGCGTGATCATCCGCTTCATCAACGCCCTGGGCAATATCAGGGGATTGCTGATCAAGGGCGACCAGGACGGCACAGCTCGTGGCGTCAAAGCCACCGGCCCGCGCTCCGCTGTAGCCGATATCCCGAATCACATCGCGTACGAGATGGATGAAATCCACCTGGGCTTTGGAGGTGACTTCGCCCGTGATCATGCAAAGGCCGGTATTCACAACCGTTTCGCAAGCCACCCGGCTCGTGCTGTCTTGGGCTAGGAGAGCATCTAGGACGGCATCACTGACTTGATCGCAGATCTTGTCGGGATGGCCTTCCGTCACGGATTCGGAAGTGAAAACGTATCGACTCATAAGGGTTTCGGGCGTGGTGGGATTTTACGGGTTGCCCTTACGGAGCTTGTTCAACCTTGAGCTCTTGCCAGTGATGGATCAAATGTTGATGGGAGGTCAGGTCGGGGGTTCGATTCCATCCCGCCACGTACCCAAGCGCATAAGCAATGCCTGCGCGGCGTGCCATCAGGAGATCGGAGTCGGCATCTCCGATCAGTGCGCACTGGGATGGATCCAAATGCAGCTTCTTGCACAGACCATGCACGGCGCCTGGATCTGGCTTGCAAGGGGTGTCATCAGCGCTCCAGATGCCTGTGATGAAGTCGCTTAAGCCATGGTCTTGAAGAAACTGTTTGATGCCATGGCGGGTGTCATTGCTGATCACGGCACAGATCACACCAGCGTTGTGCAGCTCGTTGAGCAACTCTTTCGAATGGGGCAGAGGGGTTCTGGCGCTGAGGGGTGCTTCCGTTGCGGTTTGCTTGTGGAGATGGTCCACGCTGTCAAAGATCTCTTCAGCGAGCACGAGTGCTTGAGGCCAGCTGAGATCAAACAGACAGAAGATCGTTGCGGTGCTCAACAGATTGTGTTGACGCGAAGCGACGGCCAACGTTCCATCGGGAATCAAGCCGGAGTCGCATCGGCCCATCGCGCGCTTGAGCAGCCCCTGGAGTTGAACTTGTGTCTCTGACGATGCGCCACGGGAGGCAAAGACATGCAGGATTTCATCAATCCTGGCGTCTGCCAATTCAATGAGATGCGGTTCGCTATGGGAAAGGGTGCCGTCCTTGTCGAACAGCACCCCGTGGATCAAGCCAAGCGAATGGCCTCTGAGGGATAAATGAGCCATGGGCTCATGCAGCTCAGACCATCATCGAGCTCAAGGGCTCTTCTCCCTCTTCTGCTTGCTCAAGAAGCATTTGCTTGTAGCGAGCAGCCATTTCCTCAGCCTTGTCAAAGACCTTTTGAGGATCGGTGAGCATGTCACCGGGTTCTGGCTCTAGAGCCTTGGTGGAGAGTGAGATCCGACCACGTTCGGCGTCGAGGTCGATGATCATCACCTTCATTTGATCATTCACATTCAGCACGGAATGGGGTGTTTCGATGTGCTCGTGACTGATTTCGGAAATGTGGAGCAAACCGCTGACACCGCCGATGTCGATGAAGGCGCCGTAGGGCTTGATGCCACGAACGGTGCCGATCACCACTTCGCCGACCTCGAGGCGATTCATCTTGCGCTCTACGAGGGCGCGACGATGACTGAGAACAAGACGATTGCGCTCTTCGTCGACTTCAAGGAATTTCAGGGGCAAGAAGCCTGCAACCAGCTCTTCTTTCGGCTTGCGCGTGCTGATGTGGGATCCAGGGATGAAGCCGCGAAGACCTTCCACGCGAACAAGAGCACCACCACGGTTCGTGGCGAAGACTTCTGAATAGATCGTGGCGTCTTCTTTTTGCAGCTGCCGCACCCGCTCCCAGGCGCGCTGGTACTCAATACGGCGGACGGAAAGAGACAGTTGTCCGTCTTCGTTTTCTTCACTCATGATGAAGAATTCCCGAATTTCACCGGGTTGCAACACATCGCTGAGACCTTCCACCCTGTTGATGGAGACCTCTTGGAGTGGCATAAATGCGGCGGTCTTGGCGCCGATATCGATCATCGCCCCCTTCGTTTCCAGCGCAAACACGGTGCCGTTGACGATGTCGCCTGGCTTGAAGTTGTAGTCGTACTTGCTAAGTAGTGAGGCGAAATCATCAATCGTGAAGCCGGCCCCATCCAAATCCTTAGGGTTGGCGCGACTGCTTGGATCATCTGCGGTCGGAATATCTTCCGGAATACTGAGATCTTCGTCCGTTCCAAAATCAGCTTGGTCCGCTGTGGCTTCGACGGTTGTGCTCTCGTCGATGGCAGTGGTGGTGTCCACAGCAAGATCCTGAGCCGGATCGGTTGGGGTAACAGTCATGGATGGTTGGCGGTCTGCCCGAGGACAGTGCGATAAAAATTGATCCAGTGCCCGCCGACAAAGGATCAGTATTTTTTAATTTTACAGAACAGCCTTGCTTTTTAGACGAGGGCTGCGAGCTCAGCTTTGTCTACGTTCATCCCTTCGAGGGTGGAGACGAAATCGCTGACGCTTCGAAAGTGTCGATACACCGAGGCAAAGCGCACATAAGCCACTTCGCTGAGCTCTTTGAGATGTCCCAGCACCAGCTCACCAATCTCTGAGCTGGCAATCTCACGGCTATTGCTTTGCTGAAGGCTGAGTTCCAACTCGTCAACAATGGCTTCGAGTTTGCTGGGAGTGAGCTCGGTTTTTTCGCAGGCTCGGCTCAGGCCGTGCAGAAGTTTGCTGCGATTAAAAATTTCACGATGCCCATTGCGTTTGAGCACGGTGATGGGAACCATCTCAACCCGCTCGTAAGTCGTGAATCGAAATTCACAATTCAGGCATTCACGACGCCGGCGCACACTCCTACCTCCCTCGGCTGCTCTCGATTCGAGAACCCGGCTATCCGTGTTTTGGCAGGAGGGGCACTGCACGCCCTAATCGATCCAATTTGAATACTTTTTATTGTATAGAACATGTGGAGCCTTGAAAAGTGTTTGTGACCTAAGAATCCGATTTGAGCAATAAAAAACCCCGCTTTTGGCGGGGTTAGATCTGCTGGATGGACTACTTACCGATCTTCGGTGGATCGCGGAATGCGATTGCGAAGAACAAGGTGGCAATCGCCAGGCCGAGAATGAGGATGTAAGCGAAGCTTTCCATCGAGAATCTCCTAGAGAGCGATCAGCTGAGGGGGGTGGAACCCGTGGGAGGAACATATCCCTCGGGTAGGCGACGAGTGGATTTGTCGCCGAGTTTTTGGAAGAGACCGAACTCAACCTGTTCGCCAAGATCAGGGTCGATTCCTGCGAACACGTCCCGGTAGAGGGTGCGAGCACCGTGCCAGATGTGGCCGAAGAAGAAGAGCAGGGCGAAGGTTGCGTGGCCGAAGGTGAACCAACCACGAGGTGAACTGCGGAATGTTCCGTCCGAGTTATAGGTTTCGCGATCGAAGTCGAAACCTTCTCCGAGTTGAGCCTTACGGGCTAGGCGCTTCACGTCGGCTGGATCAGTGAAGACCTTGCCGTCGAGAGAACCGCCATAAACGGTTGCTGTAACGCCTCTTTGTTCGAAGGAGTACTTCGCTTCAGCCCGTCGGAACGGAATGTCGGCACGAACGATGCCGTCATTGTCTTCAAGAACAACAGGGAAGTTCTCAAAGAAGTTGGGGAGACGACGAACTTGAAGTTCACGTCCTTCCTTGTCGGTGAAGACAGGATGGCCAATCCATCCAGTTGCCAATCCATCGCCATTCACCATCGGACCTACACGGAACAGGCCGCCTTTGGCAGGACTATTACCGACGTAGTCGTAGAAGGCGAGTTTTTCAGGAATGGCAGCGTAGGCCTCGTCAATCGTGGCACCTTCATCAAGTGCCGTCTGAACGCGGCGATTGATTTCTGTCTTGAAGTAGCTCTGATCCCACTGATAACGAGTGGGGCCAAACAACTCGACAGGGGTTGCTGCGGCGCCGTACCACATGGTTCCAGCCACAATGAAGGCGGCGAAAAACACAGCTGCAATGGCACTAGCTAAAACAGTTTCGATGTTTCCCATCCGCAAAGCTTTGTAGAGGCGCTCCGGCGGCCGGGTTGTGATGTGGAAGATGCCGGCAATGATGCCCACGATGCCTGCGGCAATGTGGTGGGCAACAATCCCTCCTGGATTGAACGGGTTGAAGCCTTCCGGTCCCCACGAGGGTTGAACAGCTTCTAAGTGGCCTGTGAGGGCATAGGGGTCAGAGATCCACATGCCAGGCCCAAAGACACCTGTGAGGTGAAAGGCACCAAAGCCGAAACAACCCAATCCTGCAAGGAGAAGGTGGATGCCGAAAATTTTCGGAAGGTCAAGGGCTGGTTCGCCCGTACGGGGGTCTTGCCAAATTTCAAGATCCCAGTACGTCCAGTGCCAAATGGCAGCGAGCATCAAAAGGCCACTGAAGACGATATGAGCGGCTGCGACGCCTTCGAAGCTCCAGAAGCCAGGATCGACTCCCGTTTCTCCGGTAATACTCCAGCCTCCCCAGCTTCCGGTGACGCCAAGTCGAGACATGAAGGGCATGACAAACATGCCCTGACGCCACATGGGGTTCAGGACTGGATCCGATGGATCAAAAATTGCGAGTTCGTAGAGGGCCATCGAGCCGGCCCAGCCGGCAACGAGGGCAGTGTGCATGAGGTGCACGGCCAAGAGTCGGCCGGGGTCGTTAATGACGACGGTGTGCACCCGATACCAGGGCAATCCCATGGGTCAGGTTCAGGTGGAACGGAGCTGCTGATGCAGACAGACCAAGCGATCGTAGGGGGTTCGCTCAATTGAGTGGGGTGTGTTGTCGCGAGCTGCAATGTCTTGTGTTGAGCCGACTCGATTTGTTTTCCCCGCTGTCCTGTCAGTGCTTCCGTCCATTGGCTGCCGCATTTAGGTCTGGCCGAGGGGGTTACAAAACGCAACCTTTGGGCGCAAAGTGGGCGTTTATTGCTGGAGCACTCCATGCCAGTTATTCGTTTTTTGCGTGAGGGACGTGATGTGGAGTGCTATCCCGGTGAAAATCTGCGCGATGTTGCTCTGCGCGAAAACATCGAGCTTTATGGCTTGAAGGGACAGCTCGGGAATTGCGGTGGCTGCGGTCAGTGCATCACCTGTTTTGTTGACGTTGTGGGATCCGATGCCGACGCGCCTTTGACGGCTCGAACCGCTGTTGAGGACAGCAAGCTCAGGCGTCGTCCTGAGTCATGGCGATTGGCTTGCCAGGCGCTGGTGGAGCAATCCGTGATCGTGCTGACCCGCCCGCAAGTTCGCTTAGCTGACCTCGATAAGAAAAAGGTTGCTGCGCGCACGGCAACCCTGCCAGTCGGGCCTACGGCATGGCCCGTGACCGAGAGCGAAGATGAGGCCGAAGAAGGATTGGAACAGGAGACTGCGGATGATGCTCCTGCTACGCCCAGTGACGAGGGGTGAGCTGAAGCTCATCGTTGCTCCCGAACGATGATACGTTCGGCCTTGCGTCAATAATCGCCCATGGAAACCAACGATCTCGGCTTCGTTGCCAGCCTCATGTTCGTCCTGGTTCCGACGGTGTTTCTGATCGTCTTGTTCATCCAGACCAACAGCCGAGAAGGTTCCTCCTGATCGACTGTTGGTTCAGGACTGGTCCGCTTCAGCTCTGCTCGGGTTCGCGGACCAGAAGAACCGGCGCAGGCGCATGGACTCGGATGTAATCGCTGATCGAGCCGCCAAGGAGCTTGTCCAAATCCACCAGGCCCCTAGCGACAAGAGGGCGCCTGTCCTGTGATGCGATCACCACAAGGTCGGCATTGATTTCTTCGGCTGCTTGGCAAACCCCTCGGCCGATGTCCGGGTTCGCCACGTGCATTGGCTTGAGGTCAACGCCCATGCTGCGAGCCCGTTGGACTGCGGCCGTCAGCAAGCCGTCGGCTTTGCTGTCGCCACCGCGGGAGGCAGAGAGGTCTTGCCTGGCAATGTGGACGCCAGTCAGCTGTCCGCCTGGGATCTCTCGAACCATTTCGCAGGCAATTCGAAGCGCATCATCGCCAACACCTGTTCCGTCAACAGTCACCATGAGGCGATTCACATGGCGGACGTAAAGGTCATCACGCACCAGCAGCATGGGACGTGTTGATAGCTGAAAGACGTATTGGCTGGTGCTGTTGGACAGGATCGATTGCAGCCGACCCAGACCTCTGGATCCCATCACGATCAAGTCGGCATTGATCTCTTCAGCCACCTTCAGAACGGTCTGCTTGGCATCCCCTTGGCGGATGATCGAATTCACGTCACTCGGGTTAAGGCCCAATTGGCTTACCGCCTTGGCGAGCAAGCTCCCTGCGGTTGTCCAATGGTCTTCTGCGTTGACCTTGCCTTGCTCGGACACCACATGAAGCAGGTTGATGCGTGCAGCCCTGAATGCTGGAAGGTCCCGCAGCATCCGCACCATTTCTTCGACATGACCTTTGCCGGAATCAGCAATCAGAAGATTCTTGAACACGATGAAGAGTTAGGTCTGCATCAGCCTATGGCTGACTCACCAGACCGTGCTGATGGTGATTGAGAGCGTTACGAGACCTCCTTGGCGATTGCACAAGCGTGTGCTGCCACAACACACCGATCACGGCGGTGTGATGTGGCATGGCGCCTATGTCGGGTGGTTGGAGGAGGCTCGCGTGGAAGCCCTCGCTGCGGTGGGGCTGCCCTACCGGCTGATGGCGCTTGAAGGGTTGGAAATGCCAGTGGTGCGCATGGACATGTCCTATAAGCGAGCCCTTTTGCATGGCGACCAGGTTGTGCTTCTAAGCCATGCGCTTCCCCCTGAGGGTCCCCGCTGGCGATGGCAGACGCGCTTGTTAAGGCCAGATGGTGATTGCGCCTTCGAGGCCCATGTGGAGTTGGTGTTGGTCCGTCTCGACGGTGACAGGCGCCAGGTTTTGCGTCGCCCACCACCGTCCGTGGCATCAGCGCTTCAGCTGCTGACCCAGGGCCCAACCCAATAATGTGCTAGTACAGGTGTACTTGCGCTGAGTGATTGGGTGAGCGTGGCTGGTGGTGGCTGTGGATCTCATGCCCCGGATTGGGTGTTGCCAGGATGCGGGCCCTCAGGGCTGTTGCTCAAGCGCATCAGCTGCCCTTGGCTGATCTGTGGTCATGGCCTCTCTGGCGTTTGCAAAGAGAGCTGAGGTGGCCCGACGCCTTGATGAAGCGCGTCCAGTCGTATCGGCTGAGCAAAGGGACGTCCCCCAGCGTTGGGGTTCCGGACAATGCTCTGCTGCCCCTGGACCAAGACTGGCCGATCGCATTTGAAGGATTGAAGCGTCCTCCTCTCGCGGTGCACTGGTCGGGGCGGAAGCCGTGCTGGCCGTTGTTATCCGCTCAGAAGGCTGTCGCGGTGGTCGGAACGCGCCGGCCGTCGGATCATGGCCGGCGGATGGCCCACGCGCTTGGTCAGGGCCTTGCCCGTGCTGGTTGGCCCGTGGTGAGTGGTCTTGCGGAAGGCATTGATGCCGCCTCTCACCATGGTTGTCTTGCAGCGGGTGGACGTCCGATTGGTGTTCTGGGTACGCCTTTGGATCGTGTGTATCCGTCTGAGCATGAGGCCCTGCAGGCCGAAGTTGAGTCTGCTGGCTTGTTGTTCAGCGAATGGCCCTGCGGTGCGCGGGTGCAGCGATCCAACTTTGCGTTGCGGAATCGCCTTCTGGTGAGTGTGTCTTGTGCCCTGGTGGTGGTTGAGTGCCCTGAAACAAGCGGCTCACTGTTGTCAGCTCAGATCGCTCAGACTCAGGATTGTCCTGTGTGGGTGGTCCCAGGGGATGCGCTGCGCTGGTCTTGTCAAGGCAGCAATCGTTTGTTGCAGGAGGGGGCAACACCGTTGCTATCTCCGGAATCGTTGATTGCCGCCCTGGGACCAGGACCACTTGCGCCAGCGAGCACGGCGTCGAAGCGATCGGATCGATCCCGGCCCTCCGGCGAGCGGCATCCCTCGCTTTTGCGATGGGTGGATGAAGGTTTCACCCTTGAGCAGTTATCTGCAGAACTCAGCTGCAGCCCAAATCAGTTGGCGCATGAGTTGTTGCAACTCGAGCTCGAAGGTGTCATCGAGCCCAAGCCTGGTCTGCGTTGGCGGTCCGTCTAACCTGAGCCCATGGGCGTGATTCGCTGCAAGGGAACAGATCTACTGGTGTGGAGGCGGGAGCTGATCCGTCAGGGTGGGCGTGCTGTGGACTTGGATTGGCTGCTTTCGATGGCGGCAGATTGCTCCTGGGGTGATCTGCAAAAACTGCGCATTTGCCCAGACGTTGAGATCGAGCTGAGTTCTTCGTTGACCCAGCTCACAGATCTTTGGATCCAGCATCGCGATCAGCACATTCCGCTTCAGCACTTGGTTGGCCTCTGTCCATGGCGCGATTTTGAGCTGGAGGTGTCAGCCGATGCCTTGATTCCGCGTCAAGAAACCGAGCTGCTCATCGATTTGGCGTTGCAGTGTTCTCCAGAAGATGCCCTGGTTAAGGAAGGGATCTGGGCCGACTTGGGAACAGGCTCAGGAGCTTTGGCCGTGGCGCTTGCCCGTGCTCTCCCTCACTGGCAGGGGCATGGCGTTGACTCCAGCAGTCAGGCGCTTGCTCTGGCGGAACGCAACCTGAGGGCCCTCGCTGGCGAAAGTCGTTGGCAACTCCATCTCGGCAACTGGTGGGAACCGCTCAAACCATGGTGGGGGCAGTTTGGTCTTGTGTTGAGTAATCCGCCTTACATCCCCACCGCTGTCATCGATGACCTGGCGCCCGTCGTTAAAGACCATGAACCTCATCTAGCGCTCTGTGGTGGTGAGGATGGACTCGACTGTTGCCGGCAGATCATTCGAGATGCCAGCAGAGCCTTAGCTCCAGGAGGCTGGATCCTCTTGGAGCACCACCATGACCAGAATGCAATGGTGCTGAAGTTACTCAGTGAGGCAGGTTTCGAGCGGCCAGAAGCCCGCTCTGATCTTCAGGGCATCCCCCGCTTTGCACTTGCTCAGCGACCCTGCCATCCATTGCCTCTGGCCAGTTCATAGATCAACGATGACGATCAATCCCCTCAAGTTGTTGGATCGCGATGGCCTCGACGGGCATTTGCGTGCCGGGGGTGCTGCTTTGCTCCCTACAGACACCCTTCCGGCATTGGCTGCGCTGCCAGAGCAGGCGGGTCAAATTTGGCGCTTGAAAAAACGTCCACAGGACAAGCCCTTGATCCTGATGGGTGCTGACGTTGATGCGCTGTTATGTCATATCTGCCCCGAAGCTCGAGCCGATGCCAGTGCCCTTGCGCAACGGCACTGGCCAGGGGCCCTCACTCTGGTGTTGCCCGCCTTTGGGCCCTGCGCAGAAGCCCTCAACCCTGGAGTGGCAACGCTGGGTTTGCGTATTCCAGCTTGCGAGCCGATGTTGGATCTTCTGCGTTGCAGCGGTCCGCTTGCCACGACCAGTGCCAATGTGTCTGGTGAACCTGCCAGCCGAACCGAGAGGGAGGCGGCGGTTGCGTTCCCAGACTTGCCATTGCTTGCGCCGATCCCTTGGTCTAGTCCGTCCTGTCAAGCGAGCTCGGTGATTGCTTGGCGAGGATCGCAACGTTGGCATTGGCTGCGCAAAGGCGCTGTGATGCCAGCAGGTGTGGTGAGCCTTCCCGAATGCTCTGGTTAATTGCTTCGTTATTTTTGCTTCAAACCGCCATTCATTGGCTGTTTGCACCGGTGGTCCAACTGCTCAAGCCGTGGTTTGAATTGGATGTGCTCCCATGGATGCTTGCCATCGTTGGGATCTGGCTGTTTACAGGTCGCTCGAGCCGCTGATCCCAGCATCGATCTGGAGCGCTGACCGTGGTCTTAAGGATCTTGTCTGAAGCCGGCTAACGGATTTGAACCGATGACCTTCGCTTTACAAAAGCGCTGCTCTACCACTGAGCTAAGCCGGCATTGATGGGAGTTTACCGCTGCACGTTCTCGTCGCTTCTGAATGGGTGTTGAGCCACCACATCGAAAGTTCAAGTCTCGAGCGGCAACCACTTTTCTCGAGGGCGTTGCTGATGTGACTTTCCACAGTGCGGATGCTCACCACAAGTCGGGATGCGATCGCCCGATTGCTAAGCCCTTCCAGAAGGAGTTGGATCACGGTGGTTTCTGCGGGGGTGAAGCCTTGCTCAGCCATGACGTCTGGAGATGCTTCCAGAACCATTCCCCGCTAGTCCGATTTGGGAGTCGTTGATGCGATTGGTCGCCGAAACGGCAAGTTGGCAACCAGGGCCGTGACGCGATCCTCGGTTTCCAAGCTCACATCGCCTTCCTCTAGGTCGATATCAACGTATTTGGCCACCACTTCAAAAATTTCACGACGCATTTGGTCGAGAAGTTCAGGGCTTAGGTCACTGCGGTCATGCGCCAGAACGAGCTGAAGCCTGTCTCTGGCAGTGCTGGCGCTTGCTGGTTGACGTCCAAGCAATTTGTCGACGAGGTCACGGAGAGTCATCAGCTCAGAAGATCTTCGTTTGCATCAAGCGGCGCACGGTGGCCCGTAGGCCCGAACGCTCCTTAGAGGGGTCCAGCAATGAAATGTCTTCGCCTTGAAGGCGGCCGGCAATATTGCCGTAGGCCTTGGCTGCTGGTGATTTGGTCCCATTCAGGGTGAGTGGTTCGCCCCGATTGGTGCTAACGATCACCTGCTCATCTTCGAGCACTAATCCCAGCAAGGGGAGAGCCAGGATGTCGGTGACGTCATCCACCGCCAACATTTCTTGATTGGCCATCATTTTGGGCCTAACTCGATTGAGAACGAGTTGGACTGGGGTCACCCCGTGGGTGTTGAGCAATCCGATCACTCGATCCGCATCTCGCACAGCTGACACTTCAGGAGTGGTGATCACAATGGCTTCACGCGCTGCGGCAACGGCGTTCTTAAAGCCGTCTTCAATGCCTGCGGGGCAGTCGATTAACACGTAATCGAATCGTTTCTCAAGCATGGAGACAATGGCCTGCATGTCTTCTGGTTTGAGCCACTCGAGCATCCGCGGATTGCCAGCAGGCAGCAAGGCCAGATTCGGGACCTGTTTGTGCTTCACCAAGGCCTGGTCCAAGCGGCAGGTCTCGGCCAAAACCTCTTGAGCTGTATAAACAATTCGGTTTTCGAGTCCAAGCAACAGATCCAGGTTGCGTAAACCGAAGTCGGCATCCAGGACAACAGTGCTGGAACCACGCTGGGCGAGGGCTATGCCCAAGTTGGCCGTAAGGGTGGTCTTACCGACGCCCCCCTTGCCGGAGCAGATCAAGATCGTTCGCGAATTTGACGTCACGTTGTCGCGGTTGATTTGGTCAGGTTAGGGGCAAGTGCTCTTAATTGTTTAAATCGGCCGAAAGCTCTTGCACTGACAAGTCAGTGCGGGGATCAGCAGGCTCGATCGAAATCACCCCATCCACAATGCGGGCTTCCTCCGCAAGACCAGGTTGGGGTTTCTCCTCTGGTCCCCTGGCGACAAGATCCGCGATTCGTAGCTGAAGAGGACGGAGCTGTAAGGCCGTGATCCGGGCATTCAGATCGCCTTGAACCCCTGCATGAGCAGAACCACGGAGGCGTCCCCAGATCAGGACGTTTCCCCCGGCACTGATTTGCGCACCTGGATTGACATCGCCAATGAGCAAAACGTGGTGGCGTGCTTTGAGATGGTCTCCCGATCGCAGGGTGGCTCGATGGATCAGCAGTGCTGGGGCCTGCTTGTCCTCAGCACCTTCAGGAAGCGGATCGACACGCTGTGGTGTGGTGAGTTGAGCTGGAATGCCAAGGGCGTTGGCGCTGACCACGGTGAGTGGATGGCAGCTTTTGATGGACAGCAATCGGCAGCTGCGCTCCTCAAGTTGCGCTTGCAAGGCAGAGAGCACCCGGCAATTCAACAACCACTCCCCGCTATCCAATTCGAGATCCTTGCCCTCCAGGCCACTGAGTTGGTCAGCGAGGGTGTCTTGCCAAGGGATGTGCCGATTGTTGGGCAAAACCAGGCGATGGCATCCAGCTTGAAGGGTCTCTTGGGTCAAAGCCACCGTCGCGATCAAGAAAGAGTGGAGGCCGACGTTAGATGTCCGCCTCGTATTGACCCACGATTCGTTTCAGCTCCTGACCGATTTGCTTTGGATAGATCAGCCAGCTGGTGCTGGCCGGTTTGCTCAGACTTTTGACGAGTGCCGAGCTTTGCTCGAGTGCTTGAAGTTGTTGACCATTCCAGAGCCTCAGCCCCCCGCGATAGGGGTGATAACCATGCAGTTGTTGATGACGTAGTCCGCAGCACAAACTCGGATCCAATCCCTTCGCTTCTGCCAACCCCCTGGCTTGGGCCAAGCATTCGAGTTGCGTTTCCTTCGAGAGATTGTCCACATCCAGTGCTTTGAGGAGTCGTCGGTTGAGGAACCGATCGCAGAGATCGGCCAGTGGGCGAGGGGCTTCCTCTTGCCAGCGCAGCAAGTGATAGCCAGTTCGTAGGTCATCGTTGGCCAAATAGGACGTCAGGTCGAGCTCATGGGAGGACCAAAGCCAGCAGCGCATCGTTGAATCTGCCCAAACACGATCGGGGCCTAGCTCACGGGCCAGGCGAATCATTTGTTCCAGCAGCCAATTGCAGACCACATTGAGGCGGTGGTTGTAGACACTCCGGTACATCAGGTTTCGCACCACGAGGTAATGCTCAACGGCCATGAGGCCCTTGGGGTGGATGGCGAGTTCCCCATCTGGCGCCAGGGTTAGTGCGGCCAGGATTCTCTCTAAATCCAGCTGGCCATAGCTCGTCCCTGTGCTGTAGCTATCTCGCAACAAGTAATCGAGCCTGTCGCAGTCGAGTTGGCTGCTCACGAGGTCTTTAATCACTCTCCGCTGTGTGGTGCCGTGCTCCAGCAGAGCGGCCACGGCTTCTGAGCTTCCTGGTTGGAATCGTTCGAGCGGCTCGTAAATCGCGGAGTGCTCTCGAACGATGCGTGCGGACCACCGCTCATGGTGGGTGCCAAACATTTCCTCGCCGGTGTGGCTCAGGGGCGCATGACCCAAGTCATGGAGCAGGGCTGCCGCGTAGAGCACCCCCCGATGACGTTCCAGCGATGGATCCATTGCCAACAGGCGCCGAAAGGCCTGTCGCGCGATGTGGAAAACGCCAAGAGAGTGGGTAAACCGGCTGGATTCGGCGCCGTGGAAGGTCAGAAAGGCTGGCCCGAGCTGGCGAATCCGCCGAAGCCTTTGAAAGGGGGCTGCGTCAACGAGCTCGAGTACCAGCGCTTCAGCCGGGTCGTCTGTATTGAGTGCGATGCCCCCATGCAAAGGGTCGTGATAAGTGCGGCTACTCATGCACTTTCTGCCATCTCCTCTGCATTGATGGCATCGGCTGTTGCGGGTGATTCGCTGGTTTGGCGATCAATGATGGCCTCCAGAACCCGCGCTGCATCCGTCAGCCAGCGGTCTCCTTCGCCCCCGGGATTCAGGGGTTCGGGCTGATCTAGCAAGCGATCTGGCGTAATCCCTTGCCCTTGTATGTCCCGTCCGCTGGGGGTGACATATCCGGCCACAGTGACGGCCAAACCGCTGCCATCACTCAGGTTGGTGAGGGTCTGGATGAGCCCTTTGCCGAAGGTTTCACTGCCCAGCAGCAGCGAACGATCGTTGTCCTGCAGGGCCCCCGCGAGGATCTCGCTGGCACTTGCGGTGCCAGCGTTGACCAAGGTCACCATCGGACCGTCGTACAGCGTGGTTGGGTTCGATTGGATGGGATCAGCAATCCCGTCTCGATTGCGTGTTTCCACGATCGGCTCTTGGTCCAAGAAGGCGTCAGCAACGGCAAGTCCTCCGCTGACGAGACCCCCAGAGTTGTTGCGAAGATCAAGCACCACCCCTTCCACTCCCTTATCGGTGAGTTCTTGCAGGGCTTCCTGTACTTGCTTCGGCACACCTTCGCTGAACTGCGTGATGCGGAGATGGCCCAGCGTGTGGGTGTCACTTCGAAGACGCCGCGTGCGAACGGGGCGTAGATCGACATTGCGTCGTTCCAAGGTGAGCTCTTCAGCCTCTCCATTCGGGGGTTGGACGGTGATCAAAACCTGCGTTCCCACATCCCCTCGCAAGCGTGCTGCTGTGGTTTCGAGTCCCAGCAGAGCAGTGGATTCTCCGTTCACAGCCAGAAGTGCTGCGCCGCTGACCACGCCCGCGTCAGCGGCGGGTGATCCCTCGAGTGCCGCGATCACAACCACTGAATCTTCATCGTTGTGATGGCCCAGTTGAAGCCCTACGCCACTCAGGCTGCCGGAGTTGCTGGACTTCATGACGGAGTAATCGTCAGGTCTCAACAGCCTTGTGTAGGGATCATCGAGGGGTTCAAGCATCGTTTCGATGGCGCTGTAGGCCTGCTCGCTGGTTTCGATCGTCTGCTCAAGAGCTTTCTGGCGTAAGCGCTTCCAATGAATTCGATCGAAACTCGAGGGGTCGACATAGCTCTGATTCACAAGGCGCCAGGTTTCAACCACCAGCTGCTGGGCATCGTTGAGCGCCAGAGCAGGTGCTGGAATTAAGAGGCTGCAAAGCAAAAGGGAGGCAAAGCCGGAGGCCAGCTGCCGCAGGCCTTTTCTCATGTAATTAACAATCGGCAACATCAGCTTCATTCTGTCGCGTCGGCTGGAGCGTCATCGGTAGACTCTCGCAATCCAAACCGACCTTTGCATGGCGAACTCCTCACCTGTCTACGACTGGTTCCAGGAACGTCTTGAAATCCAGGACATCGCTGATGATTTCAGCACCAAGTACGTTCCGCCCCACGTCAATATTTTCTATTGCCTGGGCGGCATCACTCTTGTTTGCTTCCTGATTCAGTTCGCGACCGGGTTCGCGATGACTTTCTATTACAAGCCCACTGTTGCTGAGGCCTACAGCTCAGTTCAGTACCTGATGACAGATGTGAGCTTCGGGTGGCTCATTCGCTCAGTTCACAGATGGAGCGCCTCAATGATGGTGCTCATGCTCATTCTTCACGTCTTCCGCGTGTACCTCACAGGTGGCTTTAAGCGTCCCCGTGAGCTCACCTGGGTAACGGGCGTGACCATGGCCGTGATCACTGTTTCTTTCGGTGTAACCGGTTACTCACTTCCTTGGGATCAAGTCGGTTATTGGGCCGTCAAGATCGTTTCTGGAGTGCCCGCTGCCATTCCAGTGGTTGGTGACTTCATGGTTGAGCTGTTGCGTGGTGGCGAGAGCGTTGGTCAATCCACACTCACTCGCTTCTACAGCCTGCACACGTTTGTGATGCCCTGGCTGCTGGCTGTCTTCATGCTCATGCACTTCTTGATGATCCGTAAGCAAGGCATTTCCGGTCCTTTGTGATCCATTTCAGTTGCTTTACGCACTGATTCAAGTTTCGAACTTCTCCACTTACCGTTCGTTCACTACCGCTTCGCACCATGCATATTCTCAAGAAGCCTGATCTCACCGATCCCAAGCTGCGGGCCAAGCTCGCCAAAGGCATGGGTCACAACTATTACGGTGAGCCTGCATGGCCCAATGATCTCCTCTACATCTTCCCTGTAGTGATCCTTGGAACCATTGCCTGCATCGTTGGGCTCTCTGTCTTAGATCCAGCCATGTTGGGTGATAAGGCCGATCCGTTTGCAACGCCGCTTGAGATCCTTCCTGAGTGGTATCTGTACCCGGTGTTTCAGATTCTTAGGGTTGTTCCTAACAAGCTTCTGGGCATTGCACTTCAAACCTTGGTTCCCCTTGGTCTGATGTTGATTCCCTTCATTGAAAGCTTCAACAAGTTCCAGAATCCATTCCGCCGTCCTATTGCGATGGCCGTGTTCTTGTTCGGTACAGCGACCACTATTTATTTGGGAATTGGTGCTGCGATGCCCATCGACAAGTCCCTCACCCTTGGCTTGTTCTGAACCCAATGATTTGAGAAACCCTCCAGCTCATCGCTGGGGGGTTTTTTGTTGTCTGGAATGGTTGGGAGCTGTTGTTTTATGAGCCTGGTAGAGGGTCGTCCAGGTCGAGCATCTCGACATCGTTCGGGTTCACCCGAAGGAAGTGATGGAGGAGGAGAAACCCAACGATGGTCCAGGTCTGGTAGGTGCGTGACTGCTGGCCCATCCAAGTGCCTGTGGGGCCATCGAAATATTCAGCCCACTGTTGTCTTGGCAGTTGGTTGAGCTGGCTCCAGTAGCAGTCTTCCAGCATCGCTTTCATCTGCCCCATCAGCAGGATGTCTGCATCGGGGTGACGGCGCTCATGGAGGAGGATCGACGCTCCGAAATACCAAAGAAGGCTCGGCCAATGCCCGCCATTGTGGTAACTCCATGGCCAGTTCTTAGGGTCGGATCCGGTCTTGTTTTGCCACTCCAACGTTTCCATGGGTGGATGACAAATCCGCATCGGCATCTGAGCCATCAGATGATTGCGGTTGTGAAGTGTGAGGCGAAATAGAGCGCGCTGTTGCGGTGCGGTGAGAAGTCCGAAGAGGCAGCCCAGGGAATTTCCAAGACTGTAAAAACGGAAATCAGGTCGACCTGTACGGATGTTGCCGATCAAATAGCCACCGCGGTTCTCGAGCCAGTCCTGAAGCCAATCAGGGATCACCTGGGGCTGCACATTGAATTCGTTTTGATGTTGATTGTCGCCGTATTGCTCCGTAGGCCTTCGCCTCAAAACTTGCATCGTCTTGCTGGTCACCCAGTAGTGCTTCAGCAAAAACTTGCGCAGGTCATGAATCCACTGGCGTGTGAGCACCAAACGCTGGTCGAGCAGGCGGCTGTTTTGATTCCGCCGCCCTAGCTCCATGAGCTTGGAGCAACAACGAAGGGAGGCATGCAGGAGCACCTCCACCTCTAGGGGGGCACCCCATACATCCATGGGACGATCGATCATGAAGGCACAATCCGGCACGAACAACACCGGTGTGCCCTCAAACGTGGGGTGAAGCACGAGGTCTAAGAGCAGCTGGACCCCCCGTTGGACCCCTGGCGTTGCTCCAAATTGTTCGTCCCCACTTGCTTTGACGTACATCCAGCAGAGGACGGGCCACCAGAGACTGGCGTCGACGGAGGTGATTCTTCCGATCGAACGTTGGCCGTAATCAGCAATGAGTTCGCCGCTTTCCTCCACAAAGCTGGTTGGGAACACTCCACGGGTCTGATACGTGGTGCTCTGGAGGTCGAGGCAGATCTGGAGGAACTGCTTGACGACCTTGAACCTTTTTTGTGTCAACAGGTAGACCATCACTGGCACGTTGTCGCGCAGGAAGATCTCGCCGTAGTTGAGGGCCTCGTCGTCACGCGGGTGCTGGAGAGCAGCAACACTGCCCGCAAGGCTCCCAGCAATGGGAATCAGCGTGCGTTCGAAATGCTCTTTGGCCTTTTGAACAACCTGATCTTCCTTGGAGCTGGGACGGACCCGCTGGTTCTGTTGGCTGAAGCGTTCGGCCATGGTGCTGTTGCGACCATTGCTCAAAACTTAGTGATGGACCTTCCTCTGGCCAGTGGAAGCAAGTCTGGAGATGCGTATTTCTCAGGCAGCCTTGCGCAAAGGGTGAGTGTTGGGTTATGGTTTTGGACTGCGCAGGGGAGTTTGCTCCGAAGCGCAGCCGATGGATGCGAAGAGCGAAAGCTTGAAGTGTTCAGCGGGTGCTTACGAGATTGAGGGAGCGATCCCACGATGTTGTAAGTTTCACAAGCGGTCGC